>JANMUI010000960.1:0-21137 GCA_031391405.1 Betaproteobacteria bacterium | reverse complement strand
CGTGGGACGGATACGTCCGCAAGACGTCGGGTGGATTCAGCATGGGCAATTGACGAGAGGGAACGGGACATTGGCTCGATGATAAGTCGAGCGGACGATCGCCCGCGCTCGCTCATGGCAAACTGGGCCTTCCGACGGCGTTGGAAATCGCAAACCTTAGGAATGACTTTGACCCGATCAACCACCTCCCCGCTCGCCACCTACACCGCCCACTGCGAGCGCGGCGAACTGGCGTACCAGGTGTGCACCGATGACGGGCGCGCCGTGTTTTTTCCCCGCGTGATTGCACCGGGGAGCGGGAGTCCTAATCTCGAATGGCGCACCTCGAAGGGGCTCGGGACCGTCTATGCGACAACAGTCGTCTTCAATCGCGACGCGCCCCCGCACAACGTTGCGCTGATCGACATCGACGAAGGGTTCCGGATGATGAGTCGGGTCGAGGACATCGACGGCGTGTTCGGCGCGGCCAGTCAGGCGCGAATGACGACGCTTGCGCTCTCTGAATATCTTGGAATCATCCCGCGTTACCAGGACTCGACGATCATCGGCGGCAGCTCGTTCATGTCACATGTCGGGCACGCGATGGCCGCGATCGAGCATGGTTTGTGCGAGGTGGCGCTGATCGCCCACGGCAGTACACAGCGCTCGGTGAGCCGCGCCACCGCAAGTCCGCGCGAATTCAATCCGTATGAAACGCCGTACGAGCCGTTCCTGCCGGCATCCGCCTACGCGCTTGCCGCATCACGGCATATGCATGAATTCGGCACGACGCGCGAACAGCTCGCCGAAGTTGCGGTTGCCGCCAGGCAGTGGGCACTGCTCAATCCGGTCGCCTGGGAGAAGACTCCGCTTACCGTGCGCGAAGTGCTCGATGCGCGGATGGTGAGCTACCCGTTCACCATCAACACGATTCTCTTTCTCGAAGACCTGGGCCTATGCCCAAAAGGGGAAGGCGGACCATTTGTCGCCGAGGGACACATCGCGCCAGGCGGATCGCTGCCGGTGAACACCGCAGATGGCGGGCTTTCGTATTGTCACCCCGGCATGTATGGGCTACTGCTGCTTATCGAAGCGGTGCGACAGCTCCGCGGCGATGGCGGCAAGCGCCAGGTCGCGAACTGCGAGATCGCAGTGGCGCATGGCAACGGTGGGATGCTGTCGAGTCAAGCGACGGTGGTGTTGGGAAATGCGGGAGCGGTGTGAGGCTTGTCTACAGTCCCCGGTATCCGGCTTCCCGTTGGTGGCGGATTGCAACAACGCGAATGACGTGATCGATCGGCGAGAACTCGTATAGCGCCATGTAACCACTCTTGCCGTATGAGATCACGAGCTCACGGAGCGCCGACCCGGGTCGGAATCGCCGGCCGATCTCAGGATGCTCATCCAGAATCTGAATACCGCTGTAAATTCCCTCAATATGCGCGGGGGCGGCATCGGGGTCCCGCGCGAAGTTAAACTCGAAAATGCGATCGAGATCGCTGAGCGCACGATCGCCCAAAACGATCACGGTAGCTTGCGGGGCTTGGGACGCTTCGGGTGCTCGCCGCGCGCCCGACGACGTAGATAATCGAAGACTTCGTCCGCGGGAATTCCCATGCCCGATCTTTTCATCTCTGCGAGCCGCTTTACACCCTCAGCGTAGAAGCTTGCCCTTGCCTCCTCGGCTTCGACTTTTTCCCGGATCGCTTCCAACATGAAAGCGTGGGCTGTCGTATCGCGCGTCACGGCAAGTTTGCCGACCCGATCCTTGACGTCGTCAGGCACTCGAAGGGAAATCGCCATTTTGATTGAGTATCACAAAAGAGATACAACAATGCTACCCGAGAAGCGCGAGGCTCGTCAATTCAATCGCCCACGGCCAGAACGCATTCACACCTTCCCGGCCACCTCGATATCCAGCGTCGTCACCCGCCGGAGCTCACGCTTGTGGTTCTTGTCGTCATAGGGCTTGCCGCGATGCATGGTCGCGCGGTTGTCCCAGATCACCAGGTCACCGTGGCGCCATTCGTGTCGATAGACGAACCGGGGTTGCGTCGCATGCTCCATGAGATCGCGGATCAACAGCCGCCCCTCCGGCACGGGCCAATCGATGATTCTCGACGCATGCGCGGCGAGATACAGTGAGCGACGCCCGGTGCGAGGATTCGTCCGTACCAGCGAATGAATTGCGCCCTTGAGCTTTTCGGCTTCGTCCGGCTCGAACTCAAACCCGAGCGTTTGCCGCGAGAACGCGATCGAATGATGGACGCGCAGCCCCTCCACCTTCGCTTTCGTTTCGGCATCGAGCGCATCATAGGCCGCGCGCATATCGGCGAATTCAGTGTCGGCATTGACCGCCGGCACCACCCGCGCCGAGAGCATCGAATAACGCCCCGGCGGATCCTGGAACGATGCATCGGTATGCCACAGCCGGTTGCCCAATCCGTACTGGCGGCGCCGGTCATCCGTTTTCAGGATCTCGCCATTCTCATCGACATTCGAGATATCCGACACGGCCTCGTTGCCAAGGCGGCTCTTGCCGAGCGCCGCGGCACCGGTCTTGGCGTGCAAGGTGCCATCGAAGCGCCGCGCGAAGTCGAGCTGCGAGGCGTCGGTGAACGCCTGGTTGCGAAATACGAGCACGGCGTGTTCGTTCATGCCGCCGCGAATTTCCTCGAGCGTTTGGCGATCGTGCACCTCACGCAGATCAATCACGCTCACTTCGGCGGCGAACACGGGATGGAGTTTCTTGAAGGCGAGCGGCATGGCGGGCCTCGTCTCGACGTGTGGGGCGCATACCCTAGCATAGGGCCGCCGTTTCAGGACGCTCGATCTCGGGCAAGCGCATGATGTCGTATGGAATTGGTTAGGATTCTGCGCGGTCTGCCGCGAAGATTCCTTATCATGTCGGTCCTACCAGATCCCTTCGGAGTCCTGAATTGAAATCCTTGTCGATCCTCATCGTCGCCGCCGCGTTTGCAGCCCCAACCTTTGCCCAGTCGGATGCCGCCGCCACGGCAGCCAAGGAACCCGGCGCGATCGTTACATCGAGCGGCATGGTCTTTCGCTCATTGATGGAGGGCAAAGGTGCAACCCCCAAGGCGACCGATGTTGTGTCGGTGCACTATCGCGGCTCGTTCCCCGACGGCAAGGAGTTCGACAGTTCGTATTCGCGCGGCGCGCCCACAGAATTCCCGCTCAACGCTGTGATCAAGTGTTGGACTGAAGGTGTCCAGCGGATCAAAGTGGGCGGCAAGGCGAAACTTACCTGTCCCGCGGCGATCGCCTATGGTGAGCGCGGCGCGGGCGGTGTCATCCCGCCGAACGCAACGCTGCAATTCGAAGTCGAGCTGATTGCGATCAAAGCACGTTAGATACGGTTTGAAGCACAGACGACGCCGAAAAACGGGAAACGGGAAACGGGAAACGGGAAACGGGAAACGAGAAACGAGAAACGAGAAACGAGAAACGAGAAAAGGGAAACGCCAATCGCTTTCACCCTTCCCCCGTTTCACCTTCCCCCGTTTCACCTTCCCCATTTCACCTTCCCCGTTTCACTTTTCCCAGCATTCCTGCGTCCCCTGTGGTTCAAGAACGAGGAATCCGAAAGGCCCATCTACATGCGCACCCCTTCCCGCGCGAACTGCTCGCGCTGGAACTTGAACGATTCAGGGTCGAGGTGCCCCGTCTTGGCGTAGATCTTTACGTCCTCTTCGATCGTTCGCAGAATTTCGTCGACCGGCTTGGTGAGATCGACCGCGACGCCATAAGGCTGACGCGCTTCGAACGGCGTGGTCCAGTAGACCTCGCAGACGTTGCCTTCGGGATCGTGAAAATAGAGCCCGACCGCATTGCCGTGTGAGACTACGCGGTTGAAGCGCACGTTGTTTTCCTTGAATCGCTTGTAGTAGTCGACAACGTCTTCCAGCCGCTCGCAGCTAAATGAAATCTGTTGCACGCAGGTGCGCTGCTCTTCACCCTGGGAACGAAAGATCACGAGCTCGTGATGCTCGCGCTCGGGGTCGGCGGTCATGAACGCGACATTCGCGGCCTGGTCGGCAATATGCAGGCCGACGACTTTCGTATAGAAGTCCCGCAACCCCTCGAAATCCTTGGCGTAAATGCCGACGTGCCCGAGTTTCTTGATGGCCATGGCTGTCCTCGCGGTGGTGAGTTTCGTGAAGACCCCAACTATACCTTCACGGGGTCCGAAATTCGAGTTCGATCTAAAGTCGGCTCACCACGACGGCGCGGCGGCTCGACGGGCCACGACGGGCCACCACGAAGATTTGAGCGTTGCGTCCGCTAAGTCCGTTGTGTCCGTCGCGTCGTCATGGTGAATTATTATCGGATAACCAGCCATTCCGAAAGGAAAACCATGCGCGTTTTCAATACCCTACCCGCGGAGAACCTGCGAAAAGTCGGCCCGGTCGTCGCGGCTTACGAGCGCGACGGCTACGACGGGGTCGTCAGCATGGAAAATCGCCACGACCCGTTCCTGCCCTTGGCGGTTGCGGGCGTGGCGACATCGGGAATCGAGCTGCACACCGGCATCGCGATCGCGTTCCTGCGCTCGCCGATGAGCGTGGCCAACATGGGGTGGGATCTGGCCGGCGCGACCGGTGGCCGCTTTGTCGTCGGCCTTGGCCCACAGGTGAAAGCGCACAACGAGCGGCGATTCTCGGTGCCATGGTCGCCACCCGCCCCGCGCATGCGCGAGTACGTGCAGTCGCTGCGGGCGATCTGGCGCTGCTGGAAGGACGGCGTACCGCTCAATTATGTCGGCGAGCATTATCGGTTCACCTTGATGACACCGAACTTCGTGCCCGAACCGATCGATGCTTCCACCCCTGCGATCACGATCGCGGCAGTCGGCCCGGCAATGATGAAAGTCGCTGCGGAAGAATGCGATGGCGTGAAGCTCCACGTCTTCGCGACGAGAAAGTACATCGAGGATTCCGTCATGCCGGCGGTCACCGCTGGGCTTGCGAAGGCAGGTCGCGCCCGCGAACATTTCGAGATCAGTGGCGGCGGGTTTCTTTGCACCGGCAAGGATGATGCAACCGTCCACAAGATGTTCGAGTGGGTGCGCCAGCGTGTTGCGTTCTACGGGTCGACGCAGGCGTATTGGCCGGTGCTGGCGGTGCATGGGCTCGATGATCTGGGCCGCAAGTTGAACGCGATGACACGCGAAGGCAAATGGGCCGAGATGGCGAAGGAAGTGCCGGACGACGTGGTCCATCTGTTCGCGGCCGTCGGTCGCCACGATCAGATCGCGAACATCGTCGAGAAACGGTTCGGCGGGCTGGTGGACTCGTTGTTCGCGAGCGCGAACAGCTCAGTGCCGGGTGACCTGCCACCCGACCTGATCCAGGATATCCGGCGGATTCCTATTGCGTTCAAGCGGTACGCGACCTAGGACGTTCCGGCACCCAATACATTCACCACAGGGGACGCAGAGGACACAGGGGAAAAGCACATCAGTAACCACCTTGTTCCGTGGGCTGCACATACAGATTCCGGCGATATCGTGATGGTGAGCGGATTCCAGCCTTTCCTCCGCGTCCTCTGCGTCCCCTGTGGTGAAATCATGAGGATTGATTGAGTCTTACTGCGGCTTGATCCCCGCCGCCTTGATGACCGCCTGATTGCGCGCGACTTCGGTCCGAACGAATTGCGCGAATACGTCTGGGGTCATATCGAGTGTGTCACCGCCGAGATTGACCAACCGCTCTCGCACTGCAGGGTCCGCGAGTGCGCGGCGCACGTCGGAGTTGATCTTGTTCACGATCGCAGGCGGTGTCGCGACCGGCGCCCAGATGCCGAACCAACCGGGCGAATCGGCATCCTTCACGCCCGCTTCACCGGTCGTCGGAACATCGGGCAGGGTCGCATTGCGCTTCGGCGTACTGACCGCCAATGCCCGCAGTTTTCCGCCGCGAATGTGCGGCAATGCCGCCGATAACGGTGCCCAGAAACAATCGACCTGCGCGGCGATCACCGCGCCGAACGATTCGGGAGTCCCCTTGAAAACGATCTGGGTCACCTTGATGCCGGCGGCCGCGATGAATACCTCGGTATTCAGATGCGTCCCGCTGCCGATGCCGGCATGTGCGAAATTGATCGCCTCGGGCTTCGCTTTGCCATAGGCGACCAGGTCGGCCATCGTCTTGTAAGGACTCCCGGGATTGACGACGAGTACCTGCGGCTGCATCGTGAGTGGCGCGACGTCGACAAAATCCTTGAGCGTGTCATAGGGAAGCTTCGCGAAGATTGCCGGATTGACCGTATGCGCATTCGAATTGATGAGCAGCGTATGGCCGTCCGGCTCCGATTTCGCGACATACGCAGAGGCGATCGATCCACCCGCGCCGGCGCGATTTTCCGGGACGACGGGTTGTCCCCAATATTCCGCGAGTTTCTGCGAGATCACGCGCCCAACGATATCGGTCGCGCTGCCGGGGGTGAATGTGATGACAGTCTTGACGGGCTTCGTCGGAAAGGTCTGCGCCTGCAAGGTGGCGGCGATGCCAAGTGCCACGAGGCTGCCCAATCCGCGGCGAATGATTTGGTTAGTTCCCATCCTGGTCTCCTCGTACCGGGCGCCTGACACCCGAGTTGCTCGATCAAAAAACGCCCGGATCGCGTTGGGTTATTTTTTCTCCGCACAGCGACCGATCGCGGATCGTCG
Source organism: Betaproteobacteria bacterium (assembly GCA_031391405.1). GTDB lineage: Bacteria > Pseudomonadota > Gammaproteobacteria > Burkholderiales > SG8-39 > SHXR01. Next base: position 14,467 of record JANMUI010000960.1, on the reverse strand, counting down.
TCGCATTCCGAATTCTAGCCCCATAACTGCCGGCGAAGATCATCAACGAGTTTCGTCAGATCATCGGGCGAATGGGCAATGCCAAAGATGACGAAGTCCGGTCGCATGATCATTGCCATGCAACCATGTGCCTGAAAATATCGCCCGTAGGCACCATCGCGGTCGATAAAACCATTGCCGGGCGTGGGTTGGCTCGAGATCCGCGCGACAACGGTGCCTACCGTGTGCAAAAACTCGCGCTGGTCGCCACGCAGGGTTTCGGCCGGATCGCAGTCCCATGCAATGAGCTGAAACCCCCAGTCGACAAGATCGTCGAATCGGCCGGTCCTGTCGCCATAGGTCACGACACCCTGCGGGCCCAGTTCGCCGGCCGGCCGCTTGATCCGGCCGTGACCATCGCGATGCAGAATGCCCGCCTCGATCGTGGGTTCAGAGGACGATGCGGTTGGGCCGCCACTACGGAACATCCGGTCACGCGCCGCGGCATCGTGCGGGTCGGCAACGAATGCGAGGGCCGCCAGCCGGTCCGAACCATCAATGTACGTCCGGGTATGGGGCAGGCGTTCGGCCTCATAGGTATTCAACAGCGAGTCGGGCGCGACAGCCCGCAACACCAGGTCGAGCTTCCACGCGAGGTTGATCGCATCGCGCAACGCCGAGCAGCCCCCCTGGCCGAGGAACGGCGTCATGAGATGCGCGGCATCGCCGGCCAGGAACACCCGACCGATCCGCCATGTCGTCGCGAGCTTCCCTTCGAACGGGTAGACGGCCTGACGATAGACGTCGACATCGTCCGGCGTAACGCCATAGACCGTTTCGAGCGCGTGGTAGGCGGTCGCGCTATTGAGCTTGTCCGAATGATCGGCGTCCGGATCGACCTGAAAGTTGAAGCGGACATGGCGGGTGCCTAACGGAATGATCGAGTGGGCACGGCCATCCGGCACACAGAAGATCACCGCGACCTGACCATCGGGCGAGAGTCCCCAGAAGTCGTGAAGGCTGCGCTTGCGAACCGAATCAACGCTGAGCCATGCAGCGCGAAACGGCCACGACTCGCGTTCGATCCCGAGCGCGGTGCGAACGCGGCTCTGCGCGCCGTCGGCACCCACTACATAACGAGCCTTCACTACGCGCGCGTCACCAAGGACCCCTTCACCGTCTTGACCAATGTGCCGCTCGCGCGCGGTGATGCTCGCGAAATTCGCATCTTGCTCGATCGCGACAACCTCCCAACCTTGCAGCACGACGACACCGTGCGAGCGAGCGCGCGCGTCCATGGCGTCTTCGATGTCCGGCTGATGCACGGAAATCCGGCGTGGAAAGCCGGAGATATCCGCGCCACCCCAGCGATGATCGATCAGGATATCGCCGGCGCCATTGGCGAACACATAACGTGCACGCGGCAACGCATTACGCAACGCCGCGTCGATGTCGCACGCAGCCTGCAGAATGCGCGCCGATTCGCCATCGATGGTCGCCATGCGCGGCCGGCCATAGAGCGTCGGCCAACGCTCGATCACGCAGACGCGGTGACCCCGGCGCGCAAGCAATGACGCCAATGTCAGGCCGGTCGGACCGTATCCCGAGATCGCGACATCAAATGCGTCGGACGCGATCGGTCCATCGCTCGCCATCGGTTCATCAATCAAATTTGAGGTGGCGCGCACGCACCAGCTTGGCCCATTTGTCGACCTCGATGGTGACCGCCGCAGCGAGATCCTGCGGGGTGCCGCCCGCCACTTCGGTCCCCAACGACATCAGGCGCTCACGGACATCGGGCAATGTGATCGCCTTATTCACTTCTCGGTTCAAGAGCATCACGACGGCGGGCGCGAGCTTGGCCGGACCAAGCAACGCGAAATAGGTGCCGCCTTCAACTGGATAGCCCTGCTCCGCGAGCGTGGGTACTTCCGGCAGGAGCGAGAATCGTTTGGCGCTCGCGACGCCCAACAGCTTGAATCGACCGGCCTTGACATGCGGAATCGCGGTGGCATAGACGTCGAGCGACGTCTGGACTTCACCGGCGAGCAGCGCGGCAATCAGCGGCGCGCCACCCTTGTAAGGGACATGCACAACCTCCATGCCGGTGCCCTGCTTGAGCAGCTCGAACGCGAGATGGTTCGAGCTGCCGTTGCCGAACGATCCGAAATTGAGTTTGTCCGGATTGCTCCGCGCGTAGCCGACCAGATCTTTGAGCGAGCTGGCCGGCACGCTCGGATGCGCGAGCAACAGGTAAGGGGTCGTTGCGATCATCACGATCGGCGTGAAATCGCGCACCGGGTCGTACGGCAGATTCTTCTGCGTACTCGAGTTGGTGCCGAATGTGCTGGCCGTCCCAAGAATCAGCGTGTAGCCATCGGGCGCCGCTTTCGCCACGAAGTCGGTCGCGATCGCCCCAGCGGCGCCGGGTCTGGCTTCAATCACGAATGATTGGCCGATCGCCACGCCGACCTTGTCAAAAACGGTTCGCATCACGACATCGCCGGATCCGCCCGCCGGAAATGGATTGATGATCCGGATCGCACGGTCGGGGTAACTTTGCGCATGCAACGACATGCTCGCGAAAATCGCCAGTCCGGCCAACATGTGCTGCAACCATTGCTTTGCCATGCCGATTCCTGTTCTGTTGATCATCAAGCATACGAGCTTATCGAGTCGCGGTGCGGCGCGCCGCGAAGCATTGAAAGATTTACAGTCAACCGGTCTTCGCATTACGCTTGCAGCCTCTTCTCATCGCACGGGCCATTCCAACATGACAACCCAAATGACAACCCAAAATACAACCCAATACGTCGTTCGCGCGAGCGAGCAACCTTCCTACGGCCCGGCGAACCACACCGGCACGCGGAACACGCGGCTTGCATCGGCTGCACTGACCGGCGCCCAGAAAATGGAGATCATTGTCGCCGAGGTCGAGCGCGGAGCGGGCGTGTCGACACATGCGCATCCGGGCATGGAGCAGGCGCAATACATCCTCGAAGGCGAAGCACGCGTCGAAGTGGGTGGAGAAGTCCACCATGTCGGCCCGGGTGACCTGTGTTTCTTCCCGGAAGGCGTTTTTCATTCGGTGACGGTGACGAGTGAGCGAATGAAGACGCTGGTGATCTATTCGCCTCCGTACGGGGAGTCGGCGGAGAAGGTGATTCGAAAGTAAGGCGCTCGGGCCACTCAGAAATTGACCACGGAGGAATGGAGGTAAGGGAGGAAAATCTGAATACGGGATACGATCCAGCACCATCGCGATCAGTGTTGCCCTTTCCCACCCTCCCGCTTTTCCTCTGTGTCCTCCGCGTCACCCGTGGTGAATTTCTGAGCGCTCGATTCTTTAGGCCATTCTCCGCACTAGAGCGAACTTATCGTTCCGGAACACCTCTTCATCCCGCTGGTTGTACACGTGATCCCGGAACACCACCAACCCTCGGTCCGGCTTCGATGTTGGTCGCTTGTCGATCACCTCCACTTCCGTGCGGATCGTGTCGCCGGGGCGCACATGCTTCAGGAATTTTGCGTTCTCGATCCCCATCAGCGCGATGACGCTATCCGCGAACAGGTCGCCCGTCATCGCGGTCGAGAATGACATCACCAGGTGACTCGGACAGATGCGCCCGTCCATCCCGCGTGCGCGCGCCGCGGCATCATCGAGAAAGATCGGCACCTGGTAGCCAACGAGACGGCAAAAGGCGTCGTGATCCGCATCCGAGATGGTGCGCACCCGCGTCGCATAGCGCGCCCCGACCTCGAATTCCTCGAAGAAACGGCTCATGTCTTGATCACTCCCCGCGCAGCGTATGCCTGGATGTCTTCGACCGAAACACCCGCCTCCTTCAGCACTTCCACCGTGTTTTGCCCAAGGCGCGGCGCATTGCCCGGATGCCGCGCCGCGCGCGCATCGAAGAATCCAGGTGATGCCAGCGCTCGCGTGATTCCTACCCCAGCCTGTTCCCGCTCGATCAATGTGCCGCTCTGCGCCAACGCGGGATCCGCCGCCACCTCGGCCAATGTGCGCACACCCTGCGCGGGAATACCGAGCTTTGCCGCAAGCGCTTCCCATTCGTTGACGGTGCGCTCGCCCACGATCGTGCCGATCAGGTCGTAGAGCTCCGCGATATGCGCATTGCGACGAACCGGGTCGGTGATGCGCGGATCGGTAGCAAGATCCGCGCGCCCGGCCGCCGTGAAGAAGGCCGCCCAATGCTCGGTACCGTATGGCGCGATCGACAGGTAGCCGTCGCGCGCGCGATAGATGCGCCGGCCACGCCCGATCAGACGGTGATAACCGATGGCGCCTTGCGGCGGCACATAGGTATGGCCCTGCAGATGTTCGACCAGCAGAAAACTCGCGAGTGTCTCGAACATCGGCAGATCGATCGTGCCACCGACACCGCTACTCTTACGACGATAAAGGCCGGCCAGGACGGCACACGCGAGGCTGAGTCCCGCGATCTTGTCGGCGATCAAGCTTTGGACGAGTTGTGGCACGCCATCCCGATCGGCGTTGAGCGCCGCGAGGCCGGCCGCGGACTGGATCACATCATCGATCGCCCCGGCATCGGCCCGTTCACTCGTGGCGGCAAAGCCGGTCGCGGAGCAGTAGAGAATCGCCGGGTTCAATGCTTTGACCGCGTCATACGAGAATCCCAGCCGATCGATCGCCTTGCGCCGCACGTTGTGAATGAATATGTCGGCATTGGCGATCAGCGCGCGCAGGAGCCGCTTGCCTTCTTCACGCTTGAGGTCGATCACGACCGAACGTTTGCCCCGATTCAAGTTGAGGAAGATCGGACCCATCCCAGTGCCCGCACCCACCCCGTTGTGACGCATGATGTCGCCTTCGGGGGGTTCGATCTTGATGACATCCGCGCCATAGTCGGCCAGTATTTGCGTGGCGAGCGGCCCGAAGACGACGGTGGTCAGATCAACAATGCGAACGCCGGCGAGCAGCGCTTCACTCATTGCGCTCACCCGGAATCCCGCGCAGTTGGCAACAAGAAATCATAATTCTTGAACCACAGAGGACGCAGAGGACACAGAAAATCGGGGAAACGAGAAACGTGAAAAGGGAAACGCCAGACGTAATTACTCTTCCGCCTTCGCCCTTCCCCTGTGTCCTCTGCGTCCCCTGTGGTTCAATCGGTAATCTCGTCATGATCGTACATCCTTGAATCGCACCGCCTTGGTGTCGCGGGTTGGATCATAGAGATCCGTCGCCGCCACGAATTCGACGCGTGGCCTCACCTGCACTGCCGCCTGCGTACGAGCAATCACTTGCGAACGAATCAACGCGTGTTCCCCGTCAGCGGCTACGCGCACGAGTATCTCATCCGGTGAGAACGGATCGTCGGCCTTCTCGCGGCGGATGATCACCTGCAGCTCCTTCAACACGGCCATGCCATTGAGCGCATCGAGCAGTACCGCCGGATTGATCAGCATGCCTTTTACCTTGACGAGATCCTTCGTGCGCACCACCGGCCCCACGATCCGATCACCAAAGCGACCGCAGACCGGACACGCCCCGCGTACGATGCTGACGATATCCCCGACCAAGAAGCGGACCAGGACTGTTCCGCGCCGATCGAGGTGCGTTGCGGCAAGTGCGCCCCGCTCGCCATCTTGCAATCGCTGCCCGGTGTCCGGATCAACGACCTCGTGATACTGAATTTCCGGTGCCGGGTTGTGCCAATGGCCTTCCTCGGCACATTGGGCGAACGCACCCATTTCAGTTGAACCATAACGATCGAACATGATCGTGCCGGCCGCGCGCAATTCGCGCAGGCAGCGCCGCAAGTCTTCGCGCAGCGCCGGTGTCGTCGCCTCGCCGGTAAGCGCGCACATGCGCACGCTCGTGAAGTCCGCGCCCCGCTCGATTGCACGCAACAACACGCGGCGCACGAAACTCGGTATCCCCCAGAGGATCGTGGCGCGGTGTGACGCGATCAGATCGATCGCGTCTTCCATCGGCCGCTGCACGCCGAAGCTGCCGATCGGGGCACCCGGAAGCGCAGCGAAGATCGTCGCACCGATGGCATACGCGTTCGCCGCGGAGCGCACGAACGCACCCATCGGCGCAGCAGTAAGCGGAAACAGATTGGCAATCACATCGCTCGATCGCATCCCCGAAATTTCAGCGACACGGCGCGACTGAAACAGATACGCGTGATAGTCGTGCGTGGTGTTGTAGACGGGCGTCGGGTCCCCGGTGCTGCCGGTGGTGTAGCCGACGTCCCAAAGAATGCGTTCATGGAGCGGCAGCTCGGGCACCCGCAATCGAAAACTCTCCGGATCACTCATCAGGTCGCGCTTGGGCGTGAGCGGCAGGCGCGCGAGATCGGCTACACCGCGGATCGGTCCGATATCGATACCTGCTTCGCCCCATCGGCGCTGGTAGTAAGGATGCCCTCGCGCGCACAGATCGAGCATGCGACGAAGGCGCTCGTTCTGAATGAGCTCGATCGCGGCTTCGGATTGGCGAAGAACGTCGAGGGTGCGATCAAACATCGGGTGGCGTGGAACGACGGCGCGCAAAACGCATCATGGCATCGGTTCGGGTGAACAGCCGGGCCATTGTGCCACCAGCCCGCGCCGGGAACGAAGCGACAGGAACGAAGCGGCGCGTTGACACCGGACGCCCCGGCTTGTAGGGTCGGTCCCGACGATTCAAGGAGCATCTGTAATGAAGAGGCAGTTGGCACCCGCGCCGAACGCGACTCGACGCAAGGATTTCGAATGACTCCAGTGCGCGATCTCGCCTTCTTCCAGCAATGGTTCAACGATCAGATTCCGCACAACGCGGCGCTTGGCACAAGAGTCGTTTCATTGGGGAACGGCGCGGCGGTGATGCAGCTCGATTGGGCCGAACATCTGGTGGGCGATCCGACGACCGGCATCCTTGCAGGCGGTCCGATCACTGTGCTGCTTGACTCCTGCTGCGGCATGGCGGTTGCCTCCCGCATGATCGAGCTCACTGCGTTCGCGACACTCGATTTGCGTATCGACTACGCGCGACCGGCGGCGCCACGCAAATCCGTGATCGCGGAGGCGGAGTGCTATCGGCTCACCGCGAATGTTGCATTCACGCGCGCGATTGCGCATCAAGGTGATCCGAAGGAGTTGGTGGCGGCCGCCGCCGGAACCTTCATGATGGCCACAAAAGGTCCCGCGGTGACTTTTCCCGCGCCACGCGGGAAGCGAAAGGCGGTGTGATGAATCTGCACGATCTGCTTCTCGTTGCGCGCGAAACTCGCGATCCGGCGCGACTCGTCGAAGCCATTCCGTATGCACGATGGATGGGCATGGCGCCCGAGATCACGACGGGCGAGTTTCTGACCCGTATGCGCTACCGCCCGGAGAACATCGGCAATCCGCATCTGCCGGCGTTGCACGGCGGCACGATCGGCGCGCTCCTCGAAATGGCGGCAATCCTGCACCTGCTTTGGGAAAGCGAATCGGTCACGCTGCCGAAGATCGTGAACATCACGGTCGACTATCTTCGTTCGGGGCGCCCGCTCGATACGCTCGCGAAAGCCACCGTCACGCGTCAAGGCCGGCGCGTCGTCAATGTCGATGTCAGCGCGTGGCAGGACGATCGATCGAAGCCGGTCGCTTCCGCACAGGTGCATTTTCTGGTCACGCCGGTGGATGCGGTGGCGAAGTAAAAAGGGAAAACGGTCAAGACATGCCAATCCTGCAGAATCGTCAAGTACGCCTTAAGACCAGACCCACCGGGATTCCACGGGCCGAACATTTCGAGATCGTGACGGTGCCGGTCACAGACCCTGCAGACGGTCAAATTCTCGTTCGCAATATTTACCTATCGGTCGAGCCGGCGATGCGCGGCTGGGTCAGCGCGGTCGCGAACTACTCGCAACCCGTCGCGCTGGGTGCCGTGATGCGTGCAATTACCGTCGGACGGGTCGAGACATCACGCCATCCCGATTTCGAGACCGGCGATTTCGTCACCGGCATGTTCGGCTGGCAGGACTACGCATTGATCGGCGCGAAGGAAATCGATCGCAAGATCGCGAGCACCGATCTGCCGATCTCGACCGCTCTCGGCGTGCTCGGGCTGAATGGCCTCACCGCCTATTTCGGTTTGCTCGAGGTCGGGCAGCCGAGGGCCGGCGAGACGGTCGTTGTTTCGACCGCAGCCGGCTCGGTCGGATCTTGCGTCGGTCAGATTGCCAAGATCAAGGGGAGTCGTACCGTGGGCATCGCTGGCGGCGCCGAGAAAGCCCGCTTGTGCCGGGACGCGTTCCGGTTCGATGCGGCCGTCGACTACAAGGGGAGCGATTTCGAGGCCGCGTTCGCCGCAGCGTGCCCGAACGGCGTCGACGTCTACTTCGACAATACGTCCGGGCGCATCAGCGACGTTGTCATGCAGCACCTAAACGGCGGCGCGCGGATCGTGGTTTGCGGGACGGCATCCATTGCCAGTTGGGACCCGATTCCGCTCGGTCCACGCATTGAACGACATTTGCTGGTGAAGCGCGCAAGAATGCAAGGCTTTATCATCTTTGATTACGCACCGCGTTTTACGGATGGCTTGCGCGAGCTCGTGCAATGGGTGCGCGACGGGCTGATCAGTTATCGCGAAGACATTCTGGATGGCATCGAACATGCACCCGGTGCGATTGCCGGTCTCTATCGCGGCGAGAATCTTGGGAAGCGGCTGATGCGGATTTCCAACGAGTGAATTCAACGCACACTGGATCCGATGCGCGGGGCAGCCTGATGCAACCGCAGACCTTCTAGCCTCGCGTCAAGAATGGCGTGACTTTCGCTTTAAGCAGGCGAACGAGCGCCGCATCCATGTACCCGTAATTGTCCGGAATGTCGAGGCAGATCACGCGTTTGTCATTCAGCTCCGCGCGGAATCGTTGGGCGAGCTTGGTACGGTGCGCCTTCTCCATCACGAAAATCATGTCCGCCCATCGGACCAACTCCGGCGTGAGTGGCTGTTCCGCATCGGCGTTCGTGCCGGCGGACGCGACTTCGATTCCCGGATGGGTTGCGAACACCTGTTCGGCCGTCGGGCTCCTCAAGGCGTTTTGACTGCATACAAACAGTACGCGCTTCATCGCAGGCCATGCCCGGAGGGGGCGGGAGAACGACGACCGTCGCCGTCGGCTTTATCACACACGCTATCCGCCAAGTTTCGCGATCGACCGAGTGAGATTCGCACGCGAGGCATGCTCCAACCGTTGAAAGAAGCAATCGGTGTTGAAGATACGCGGACGCACGACGGACGCTTCGAGAATTTGTCATGAAACCAGAGCGCCAACTCGATTTCATGGGGATGCACGGCCAACCGTGTGACTGCCGGCATCCATGCCAAGCAATCGTCCAAATGCTGCAACGTGTGGCAGTGGCGATGGTGTTCGGCGTATCGCCCACTCAACGCGCGATACAGGGTTTGATCGGCCGTCTCGACGCCAAGGCCGCGCCACATCGCCTGCCATTGCTCAAGGCTTGGCATCGGGACGCCGGAAAATCGGGCTCGCTCGAAATTGATTGGCAATGAGCATCACTGTCACCGCGAGCAATACAGCGCCAGCCGCCACTTCGAGCCAAATGGTCGCATTCATTACAATCGTATGCCCGGAGACGGGGGCGAGAGCATAGTGGCCAAGGCCATCGAAACCCAGCGCTGCGTAAAGTCCAACAATCATGAGGCCCATGCGCTGATACCCGAAGCGAATAAACAAGTATCCCAGGATACCGACAGCCGTTACGCCAAGCCACGCGACGTAGACGTGAAGACGCGACAGCCATTGCGGCATGTTCGGGTAATCAGCGAGATACTCGGCATTGTGCGAAAAATGGAGGAGACTGGCGGCACAATAGAGCAGCAATACGCAGATAAATAATCTGGAAAGCCAAGCTGGCGTGCCTCTGAGCATGGAAATTTCTCCTGGCGAGGATGGCGACAGACGATCTTCCTGCCATACACGCTCAACCGAAATGATGGACTTGAGGCAAAACGCTTGTCGATCGCGATCGATGCAGGATGGTTTTTATCCCGTTTCCCGTTTCCCGTTTCACCTCTCACTGTAGCTAACACAGGACCGCCCCACAATGAACGCTCAGGATTTTTGGGTTTCACACGAAACCACCACCGAGTTCAAGACCGATGGCCTTCGCAAATTCTTCGAATATCGCGACTTGGGAATCAAACAGGCCACCAAGGGGCAAGTTGTCGCCCACATCATTCGCGCGATTCCGAGTGACCATTTCGAGGGCAAGCCCCACCTGCACGACACGCAGTTCCAGATGATCTACGTGATGAAAGGGTGGATCAAATTCCGCTACGAAGGCCAGCCGGGGGAAATCACGCTGACCCCCGGTTCATGTGCGTATCAGCCGCCCAGCCTCAATCATCAGGAGATCTCGCATTCCGATGACCTCGAGATGATTGAAATCGTGATGCCCGCAGACTTTGGAACGCGGCTGGTCGACAAGGTGTAGTCCTTACTTCGGCGCGTCCGCCCGCTTGCGCGGATGCGCCGACGCGAACGCATCGAGCGCCATGCAGGCCGCATGAATGCGTAGCACCGTTGGATAGGGCTTCACGTCGCAGTCTGAATTCTGCGCGCCGATCACTTGTCCCGCGAGGCAAATATCGGCCATGGTCGGCGTCTCGCCATGGCAGAACTGGCCGGTACGCTTGTCGTTCACGAGCATTGCTTCGATTGCTTCGAGGCCGATGCCGACCCAATGCCGGGTCCATTCGACGCGCACTGCCTCGCCGAGCTTCAGATCCTTCTCGACGTAGTTCCGAACGCGCGGCACCATGAGTGGATGGATCTCGGCGATCGGCACCATCGCGAGCGCGCGAACGCGAGCCCGATCGAGTGGATCGCGCGGGAGGAGCGGCGGATTGGGATGCGTCTCCTCGAGGTATTCCATGATCGCCATCGACTGGGTGAGCGCCGATCCGTTGTCGGTAATCAAGGTGGGCACCACCGCAAGCGGATTGATCCGCCGATACGCATCGTTGAATTGCTCGCCCTTGGCAAGGTCGAGCGCTTCGTCGTCGGTGGGCGGAATCCCTTTGAGGTTCATCGCGACGCGAACGCGAAACGTCGCCTGCGAGCGCCAGTAGCCGTAGAGTTTCATGCGTTGGTTCCTTTGGTGGGGATCAGCATCATTGCACATCCGAAGTTTGCAGCGCGGCGCGCGTCTGCGGCGTTTCCAGACTGATGCGCCCGAGCACGCCGCTCCGATAATCATCGAGGAGGGTACGCGCCGCCCGTTCGAGATCGAGCTCACCGCCACGCGCACGATAGCCGCGCCGCTTTGCAATGGCTTCGATGACGGCCGGTCCATCGAGCGATGCGGTGTCGAACGCATAGCGATCGGTGAGCTGCTTTGGGTATCGCGCCAGCAGGATCGTGGCGAGAAAGGTTGCGACCTCCTGATCGATGTAGGCGTTGGTGCCGACCGAATGGCTTGCCGCAAGCATGAGACCGTCCGTTGCCTGTGCGATCGCGGGCCACATCAAGCCTGGTGTGTCGATCAATTCGAACCGATCGCTCACCTCATAACGCGCCTGATTCTTGGTCACACCAGGCTCGTCGCCCACGACCGCCACCCTGCGCTTGAGAAGCGCATTGATGAACGTGGATTTGCCCACATTGGGAATGCCCATCACCATCGCGCGCACCGGCTTCAAGATGCTGTCGCGATGCGGCACCAGGCTCGCCGCATGCGCCGGTATTTTTGCGATGTCAGCGGCACGCTTGCACGAGACCGCAACGGCTTTCGTATCCTTCTGCGCGCCAAGCACGCGCAGCCACGCGGCCGTGGCGGAAGGATCGGCAAGATCCGCCTTGTTCAAGACCTTCAGGCACGGACGCTGGCGATGCAGGCGCAATTCGTTGATCATCGGATTGCTGCTCGCCGCGGGCAGGCGTGCATCGATGATTTCGATCACGAGATCGACCCTGGCCATGGCCTTGGCCGCGTCCTTGCGGGCCGTGACCATGTGACCGGGATACCAACCAATTGCCATGTGTGTGGATTCTTCTGCGCGAGGATTCTGCGCGGCGGCGCGCCTACTTGACGCCCAGCCCCATCTGCTTCCCGACTTCGGTGTAGACCCTCACACGTTCCTTCATGAACGCATCCATCTTGTCCACACCTACATTCACCAGTTCGAAACCGCTCTTGGCAGCAAACTCCTTCATCTCGGCGTCGGTGTTGAGCGCGGTCCAAAGATCCGACACGCGTTTGCGTACCTCGGGGGGCGTGGATTTCGCTACGCCGATGCCGCGATAAGCACCGTCAACCCAATCGATGCCAAGTTCCTTGAACGTTGGCGCATCAGGCAGCAAAGGATGGCGCTTGTCCATCGCCACCGCCAGTGCACGCGTCTTGCCCTTGTTATTGATTGCGAAGGCGGTGTAAGTCATGCTGCCATCGACATGGCCACCGAGCACCGCGATCGTCATGTCACCGGTGCCCTTGAATGGCACGTACGTGGTCTTGAAGTCGAACGCATGATTCATGCGCTGGTGCGCCGCATGATTGGCCGAGTTGAGGCCCGAGCCGCCAAGATTGAGCTTCGAGGGCTGCGCTTTCGCGGCCTTCACGAAATCAGCGAAGGTCTTGAGGGGGCTTGACTCGGGCACCACCAGCGCATCGGGCGTGTAGTGAAACCAGAAGACAGGCGTAATGTCGTCGGTCTTGTACTGCACGACGCCTTCCATTGGTTGCAGCACGATGTGGGGCAGATTCACGCCGACGATATTGATGCCATCGGCAGGCAAGCTGTTCATCTGATTCCACATCAACGAGCCGCCCGCGCCGGCCTTGTACTGAATGATCGTTTCGATCGCCGGGCATTTTCGCTTGAGCACGACCTGCTGATGACGCGCCGAGATGTCCGATTCGCCGCCAGGTGGAAATGCCTGCCAATACAGAAGATTCTTTTCGGGGCAAGTCTGCGCCATTGCGAGCGCGGAGCCAGCCAGCGTAATGATTGCGATCAAGGTGCGGTACATGGTGGTCTCTCCGATCGAGTCGTGTTTCGCTATGCGACGTTACGCGCCTTGAGATGCGCCCGGACGCGCTCGCACACCGCTGCAGTCACCTGCTCGGTCGTTGCATTTCCGCCAAGGTCGCGTGTGTGCAGGGTCCGGTTCGCCGTGACGTTCTCGATCGCCTGCATCACCAACTTCGCCGCCGCTGTCTCGCCAAGGTGCTCCAACATCATCACCACCGACCAGAACGTGCCGATCGGATTGGCCAAGCCTTTGCCCATGATGTCGAATGCCGAGCCGTGGATCGGTTCAAACATGGAGGGATACCGGCGCTCCGGATCGATATTGCCGGTCGGTGCAATGCCCAGGCTGCCTGCAAGCGCAGCGGCCAGATCGCTCAGGATGTCGGCGTGCAGATTGGTCGCGACGATCGTGTCGAGCGAGGCCGGCCGATTGACCATGCGCACCGTCGCTGCATCGACAAGTTCCTTGTCCCAAGTGACATCGGGAAACTCGCGCGCGATCTGGCGGGCGATCTCATCCCACATCACCATCGCGTGTCGTTGGGCATTCGATTTGGTGATCACCGTAAGAAACTTGCGCGGACGCGATCTGGCGAGCTTGAATGCGAATCTGAGGATGCGCTCCACACCGACGCGGGTCATGATCGTCACGTCGGTGGCCACCTCGATCGGATGGCCCTGATGCGCGCGACCGCCCATGCCCGCATACTCGCCCTCGGAGTTCTCGCGCACGATGACCCAGTCGAGATCCTTGGTCGCGCACCGTTTGAGCGGTGCATCGATGCCGGGCAGGATGCGCGTCGGGCGCACGTTGGCGTACTGGTCAAACCCCTGGCAGATCTTGAGCCGCAGCCCCCATAGCGTGATGTGATCGGGGATATGCGGATCACCCGCCGACCCAAACAGGATTGCATCCTTCTTGCGCAAAGCGTTGAGGCCGTCGTCGGGCATCATCACACCGTGCGCGCGATAGTAGTCGGCGCCCCAGTCGAACGTCTCGAATTCGAACTTCAATCCGCTCGATGCAGCCGCCAGCGTGGCAAGCAGTTGCTGGCCGGCGGGCACGACTTCCTTGCCGATACCGTCACCTGGGATGGTTGCGATGCGATAGGTTTTCATACGTCGTTGCCGTTGCAGGCAGGATGAGCGGGAAGTGCGCGGACTGTACCGCAAGCTCGAAACATCGACTTGCCGATGCGCACATGAGTACGGTTGGGCGCGCTCAGGGCGTGCCGAGTCCGGCGAGATACTCCGCCAAGAGGTCGATATCCGCCGGTGACAACGCCTGTGCCGCCGAGGTCATCTGGCCGTCCATATCGAAACGCGTGCTCGCCCTGAAACCCCGCAACTGCGTTCGCAGGTATTCCGCATGCTGCCCCGCGATCCGTGGGATGTGCTGCAATCCGAGCAGCGCCGGCCCGTGACACTGCGTGCAGTTGTTCTGCTCGGCAAGTCGCCATGGAAAGC
>JANMUI010000901.1:0-2781 GCA_031391405.1 Betaproteobacteria bacterium | reverse complement strand
GTTCCATACCAGCGCTCTGCGCAGCGGATCGCTGATTCCGGGCAACGTCCGGGACAAATGCGAACGGCTGCGCGCATCGAGCATGAACAAGCCGTAACCCACATCCTGGTCGTTCATGAGGACAAACGATGGCATTCCGGTGCCTCGTAGCGCCGGCACGCGCGTCCGCGGCCCCGAGAGCATCACATCGACGACCCGATCACCGGTTCCGCCGTCACCCAGCAACACGCGGATCCGTTGCGGCCAAAGGCCCTGTTCGCCGAGTGTATTGATTTGGCGGATAACCACCTCGCCAAGACCGGTGGCGGCATCGCCTGTCCAATCCACCGTGATCTTCGCCATCCCCCGGCGCTTGATCCAGGCACCTGCCCAGCGCGTGAAATCCTGCCCCGACGATTTCTCGAATACACCAACAAGGTCTCGCCAGCTCGCCGCTCCATAGGCGTGCTTTCGTACAAACGCGCGCACGGCGTCCCGGAAGACGTCCTCGCCGATTGCGAATTCGGCTTGACGCAAGATCGCCGGGCCTTTGCTGTAGACGATGCTGCCATACGCGGACTTCGCGGCGGACAGGTTCGGGATCGCTTGCCATATCGGCGTGGTCCCCTGCGTGGCATCGGTACGATACGCGTTGGTCTTGAGGGCGAGAAACGCGATCCACGGATTGAGCTCCGGCACGATTGCCGCCGCCGCTTTGGCCGCCATCAGATTGGCGAAGCCTTCCTTCAGCCACAGGTCGTCGAACCAGCGCATCGTCACCAGATTGCCGAACCATTGGTGTGATGTCTCGTGAAAGATCAGGTTCGCCCGCCGCAGGTGATCGGCGGCGCCTGGGGCCGATGGGAATAGGACAGCGTCTTCCCGCAGAAATGTCGCGCCCGCGTGCTCCATGCCGTTGTAGGGAAACTCCGGAATTAGCACGAGATCGCATTTGGCGAACGGAAATCGATGATCGAAGTACGACTCGAAGTACCGGATCGCCGCGCGGTTAAGGCGCAGCACCTCTTGCGCTTCCGCCCGCGCTTGCGCAGAGCGTGAACGCCTGACAAACAGGCGGGTCGTGTCGCCGTCGGATCCAGTCAGGATGTCGAACGGTCCCGCCGCGAACGCGAAGAGATACGTGCTGATCGGCTCCGTCTCCAGAAATCGGACGACCTTGCGTTGATCGCCGTCGGTTGCCTGTTCCGATGCGACCGGCGCGTTCGCCACGACTTGCCACGCGGCAGGCACCTCAAGAGCGAGCGTGAAGCGTCCCTTCAGATCGGGCTGATCGAAGCATGGGAAGACTGTGCTTGCATCGGCCGGCACCAGCAGAGAATAGACATAGTCACTCGCGTCCTCCCGGTCCCGATAACGCGTGAGACCAGACCCCGACACCGCGATCGGCGATGAGAAGCCGATCCGCAATCGATTCACACCCACTCGCAGGTTCTCAGCGGGAATGACGATGTGATCATTTTCCAGGCGGATGCCGCGAGCGGCGACGCCATTGACCGTTTCCACCCGCGCATCAGATCGTGGTCCCGGGCGCCAATCGAGAATCAACGCGACGCGCTTGGTGAGCGCGAGCTCGATCTCGACCGTGCCACGCAAGACATCGATATCGGACGAAACGAGCGCATCGATGCGATAGCGAACGTCACGATAGTGCCGGGATCGCCAGTTTGCCAGTGCAAGGGAGACGCCCGGTTCGAGAAGGGTCGAGATCTGCGTACCGGCAACTGCCATGGCGGTAACGGAGGACAACGCAGTGGCCAGTGCGACGGCAACAGCCATCATCGGGTGCGCCGACCGGCGACATGCCATGGCAACATCAACGCAGCCATGATGCCCGAAACGATCGCAACGATTGCGACGAGCCGCTCGGGCCACGCGCCGAGCAAGTCGACGATGGTCGGTTGTTCCGGCTTGGATTGTCCGAGAAAACCATAGTTGGCCCCGATCGATAGGTTCACCGGAAGGACAGCGATTCCGTAGAGAAGGGTGGCCAGGCAGGTGATCTTGTAATCGCGCCAGGACGGACGATACCGGTCGGCAACCAATGCATAGACGGTGGCCACGATGATCATGCCGTGACTCAACCAGAAATGCCAGAAGATCGGGTCGTCCGGCCCCTCCGTCAATACCGGTGTAATGAGCGCCTGTGTGCATAGACCGAACCCCCAGAAATAAAGGAGTGGCCGGAGCCATGTCCACTGCGTCGCGAGATAGGCTCCCGCTGCCAGGGATGTCCAATGGCACATCTGCAAGGGCAGGGTCTCGAATGCGCGCAATTGCGGTGGCGTGGCCTTCCAAGTGTGGAACACCAGCCACTCCAGTACGACCAGTGCGCCGAGCCATCGAATCAACTGTGATCCGCCGGGGCGATTACGGCCGTGCCAGGCAAGCACCGCCGCAGATAGCGCGATGGTCATGAGTGCAAGTGCATGCAAGGTACCGAACGCATGGAACTGCGAATCAACCATGGACATCGACAAATCGCTTCTACGCCGAGCTACCGATCAGCTCGGCACGAAATCCCGCGCGACCCAACTGATCCAGGATGTCCGCGATATGCGAGCGACCGCGCGCTTGAATCACGAATTCCACCTCCGCCGACAACACGGGCGCATTGGTGAACGCGCGCTGGTGATGGACCTCCTCGATATTGGCGCCTGCATCGGCGAGGCAGGTTGTCACCTTCGCGAGGGCGCCGGGTAGATCGCGCAACTGAACGCGAAGGCGGGCCAAGCGGCCCGCACGGACCATTCCCCGCTCGATGATGTCCGATAACAACAATGG
>JANMUI010000890.1:0-3953 GCA_031391405.1 Betaproteobacteria bacterium | reverse complement strand
CCACCAACCACTCGCTGGGAACGGATTGAGAATCGATCCGCGAAGAGCGGTGCCGGAAACCCTTGCCCCCAGATGCCGCCATCAAGCAGGCGCGCGACTTCGAGCGATACCCATTGCGGTTCGAGCGAGCCATCGGTTTCGACGATGCGTTCAAGCGCGCTGGCATCGAGCAATCTGCGCGAGACCGTGTCGAATGCCTCGGAAAACTGATCGAGATCGCATGCGGCGATCGTCACGCCGGCCGCAGCGGCGTGTCCACCGAAGCGTATCAGCAGGTGGGGATGCATCTTGCTCACGAGGTCGAGGCAGTCACGCAGATGCAGGCCCGCGATCGATCGGCCGGAGCCTCGCAGTTGACCGTCACCGCCGGGTGCGAATACGAATGTTGGACGGTGGAAGCGATCCTTGATGCGCCCGGCCAGGATGCCGACGACGCCTTGATGCCACGATGGGTCGAAGAGCGACAATGTAGCTTGCTCGGAAGGTTGAACACGGTCGAGCGCAATATCCGCCTCGGCTTGCATCGATGCTTCAATGTCCCGGCGTTCGCGATTCAATCGGTCGAGGTCTTGCGCGATCGAGAGTGCGCGGGACATGTCATCGGTGGCAAGACATTCGATGCCAAGATGCATGTCGGCAAGGCGCCCTGCGGCGTTGATGCGTGGTCCGACGGCGAATCCGAGATCGAATCCGCTGGCACGCGACATCTCCCGCCCGGCCACGGCGAAGAGTGCTTGCAGGCCCGCGCACGCCCTGCCCGCACGAATGCGCTGCAATCCCTGGCTCACCATCACCCGATTGTTGTGATCGAGCCGCACGACGTCTGCCACCGTACCCGCCGCGACCAGATCAAGCAAATTCGCGAGATTGGGCTCGGCCCGCGTTTTGAAATATCCCTGGTCGCGCAAGACTGAACGCAAGGCAATCATTACGTAGAACAGTACGCCGACGCCGGCGATCGACTTGCTCTGAAATGCGCAGCCGGGTTGATTCGGATTGACGATGCAGGTTGCCGCAGGGAGGGAATCGGCGGGCAGGTGATGATCAGTGATGAGCGTTCGAATCCCGCGTTCGTTTGCGGCGGCGACGCCGTCGATACTCGCAATGCCATTGTCGACGGTGATGAGGAGATCGGGCTTGCGCGCCGCCACCACTTCGACCAGCTCGCGCGTGAGCCCGTAGCCGAGCTCCTGGCGGTTCGGCACGAAATAATCGACCCGTGCACCAAATGCCCGCAAGGCACGAAGGCCCACCGCGCAGGCGGTCGCGCCGTCGCAGTCGTAATCAGCGACGATGAGCATGCGGCTCTCGCGCGCAATCGCGTCCGCCAGCAACCGTGCCGCCTGCTCGATGCCCTTGAGCGCGTGCGGAGGAAGCAGCGCGTTGATGCCGTACTCGACATCGGCGGGCATTCGCACACCACGTGCGGCATAGAGCCGGGCCAGCAATGGGTGGAGGCCTGCCGCGCGAAGGCTTGCTTCGATCGGCAAGGGTACGGTGCGAGGGCGGATCTTCATCAATCGGGAGCTCACGATCAGGCGGATACCGGACTGTTGATATAGGCAGCGAGATTCTTGCGCCTCCGCCAGAAATAGCGAAGATCCCCTCCAGTCGTCTCGACTGTGAGCGCATTCGAAGCGTTGATCGCTTGAATCGTAATCATGCCGAGGCGCCTGCGCGACAGGGCTTCGAGCGCAGGGGCGAACCATCGTGCTTCGAGCTCGGCGAGGCCCGCACGCCATAGGTCGAGGTCCCGATAGGCGCTTGGACTGCGCAGCCGATCGAGCACGACCCATGTCACGCCGCGCGCAAGTGGGGCCTGCAGGATCGATTCGATGCCAACGGGGACGGGATGGGCGGCGATCGCAGCGGTGCGGGCCAGTCCAAGCGCCAGCGGATCGTCGGCGTAGATTGCAATCACCGCTGGTACGACGATGTCCTGCGGTTGGCCGGCACCCCAGGGCCATACGCTGTTTATCGGCGGTATCCCGCGGCGCTCCCGTATCTCGTTGACCGGATGCGCATGCAGGAGCATCTGCACCTCGTTCATGAACGCCTGTAACGGAAGCGCGCCCGGTCCAGTGGGTCGAAGTGCATCCACCGATCGGCCGCGAACCTGATCGAGCGTCACAGTGCTGGCTATGATCGGCGTTGGGCTCGCCATATACCATCGCCCGGCGGCGGGTGCGATGAACCGCATTGCCTGCTCGCGAAAGTGTTCGTTGAGCGCGCCGATGAGTGCCGCCGCCTCCTCCTGTTCAAGGGGCATCGTCGTTGCATCGAGCAGGGTGAAGTCGTCCCGCCCGACACGAAGATGCACGGGATCGACCCGGATCCAGTGACGCTCTTCATGCGGAACGCCGTCCCCGATGAGCGCGAACGGTGCGACCGGCAAGGCATCCACCGTGGGAATTCCGAAGGCTTGCAGGAGCCATGCTTCAAGCGAGCCGATCACGCGAACGCGCTTTCGCCCTCGAGCCACCAATGTTTCAATCCCTCGCGCGGCCAAATCGGCGTGCGCCGGAATCGGGGCCTCGTGCGACCAGAAGAGCTCAGGAACGATCAGGTGCAAATGCATCGCGCGATCGACGGATGGACGCCTTCCTCGGCGAGAAGGGCATCCCCATTGTAGCCAGTCGCGTCGATCGAGAAGAGCGAACGTCCGCGAATTCGATGGGAATCGAATGGACTTGTGGGAGAATCGCCACCGCCTTCTCTTGTCCACCATCGATGAAATACGAGCTGCTCGTCGGGTTGCGTTATGCGCGGGCCGAACGCACCAATCACTTTGTCTCGTTCCTCTCGCTCGTCTCGATGACCGGTATCGCGCTTGGCGTGGCCGCTCTGATCGTGGTGTTGTCGGTGGTGAACGGATTCGAGGAAGAGTTCCGCAAGGGTGTCCTCGGTGCCACGCCGCATGTCCAACTGAGTGGATATGACGGTCGTCTCGACCGCTGGGAGGATATTGCAAAGACCGCAGCGGCGATCCCGGGGGTGATTGCTACCGGTCCATTCGCCAATGCGCAGGGACTGCTCTCGAATGAAGGCAAGGTCCGCGGCGTGATTCTGCGAGGCGTGCTGCCCGCCACCGAGGATTCGGTCGGTAACCTCGCCCAGCAGATTCGCGAAGGTCGCAGCGATGCACTCATCGCGGGCGAGCACGGCGTGATCCTCGGCACCGAGCTTGCAAAGGGATTGGGCGTCATGGTCGGTGATCGCGTCGCCCTGGTTTCACCGCAGTCGGCGTCCGTCGGGTCAGGGCCACGCCTGCGTGCGCTGAAAGTCGTCGGAACGTTTTCGGTGGGCTTCTACGACTACGACAGCACCCTTGCGATCATGCATCTGGCCGACGTCCAATCGCTCTTCGACATGGGCAGCAATGTCTCGGGCGTTCGCTTGAAGCTTGCCGATCCGTTGCAATCGCGCATGGTTGGATTGGAGGCATCCAGATTGATGCGGGACATTGCGGTTACCGACTGGACCCGCGGCAACGGACACCTGTTCCACGCCGTGAAAACGTCAAAGCTCATGGTCGTGCTCGTCGTGTCGCTCTTGATCGCGATTGCGACATTCAACATCGTCGCTTCGCTCGTCATGGCGGTAACCGACAAGGAATCGGACATCGCGATCCTGCGTACGCTCGGTGCATCGCCCGGCGGGATCATGCGGGTCTTTATCGTACAAGGTGCGCTGATTGGCGTGATCGGCACAGCCATTGGGGTCGTGGCGGGCGTGGTCCTGTCGCTCTATGTGCCTGACCTCGCGCTCTGGGTCGAGCGGACCACAGGCTTCCAGCCGATCTCGGCCGAGATCTATCACATCAGCCAGCTACCATCGGACCTGCAACTCCCGGATGTCGTGCTCACTGCATTCGTCGCGCTCGTCCTTGCACTTCTTGCCACGTTGTATCCGAGCTATCGGGCCTCGCGGTCGCGGCCAGTCGATGCGCTTCG
>JANMUI010000873.1:0-2763 GCA_031391405.1 Betaproteobacteria bacterium | reverse complement strand
CAACATGGCGCCTCTCATGTTCGTGGGGCTCATTCTATTCATGCTCTATGGTTATCCCGCCGCTTTTTCACTGGCGGCAGTGGGTCTGTTCTTTGGATTTCTTGGCGTTGAGTTCGGTCTGATCCAGGGGGATTTCCTCGGCAACATCATCTTCCAGCTTGAGTCGGTGTTGCGTAATGATCTTTTGCTCGCCATTCCGTTCTTCACCCTGATGGGCGCCATACTTGAACGCAGCGGCCTGGCTGAAGACTTGCTCGAAGGCTTCGGGCAACTGTTTGGTGGCGTGCGTGGCGGGTTGTCCTATGCGGTCATTCTCGTTGGCGCGATTTTGGGCGCCATCACCGGGACCGTTGCCGCATCGGTCATTGCAATGGGCCTGATCTCGCTGCCGATTATGATGCGCTACGGCTACAATGTGCGCCATGCCACCGGCGTCATCGCGGCATCGGGCACGATTACTCAGCTCATTCCGCCGTCCTTGGTGCTCATCGTTCTGGCCGATCAGCTCGGGCGTTCGGTGGGCGACATGTATGCAGGCGCGATCGGTCCCTCGATCGTCCAAACGCTCCTTTTCCTCGCATTCATTTGGCTGGTTGCGATCTTCCGACCCCGATGGGTGCCGGCGCTCCCTCCCGAAGCCCGCACCTTGCGCGGATGGGCGTTATGGACGCGCGTTCTCTGGGGCGTGGTGCCTTCGTTAGGTTTGATCTTTCTCGTTCTCGGCACGATCTTTTTCGGCCTTGCAACGCCGACCGAATCCGGCGCGATGGGTGCCGTCGGCGCGATGTTGCTCGCTGCGTTGCGTGGTCGCCTGACTGCGAAGCTCGTCGTTCAGGGAATGGACTCAACGATGCGGATCACCGCGATGGTGATCTTCATCCTGATCGGCGCAACGGTGTTCTCGCTGGTATTCCAGGGGTTCGACGGTGGGCTCTGGATCGAGCACCTCCTTGGCGATCTCCCCGGCGGAAAAGTCGGATTTCTCATCGTCGTCAACCTGTTCATTTTCGTTCTGGCGTTCTTTCTCGATTTCTTCGAGATCGCTTTCATTGTCATTCCGTTGCTCGCACCGGTCGCGCAAAAACTCGGCATCGATCTGGTGTGGTTCGGCGTGCTGCTTTGCGTAAATCTGCAGACCTCCTACATGCATCCACCGTTCGGGTTCGCCCTGTTCTACCTGCGTGGCATCGCACCGCGCGAGGTGAAAAGCACTGACATCTACCTCGGTGCGATTCCATGGGTGGGTCTGCAGTTGATCATGGTGGCGCTCGTCATCGCGTTCCCCGATGTGATTACCGCGTTCCTCAGCAAGGATCCCATGATCGATACCGACAAGGTGAGGATCGAACTGGAAGCGCCTGCGGTCGACACGACCTCCGATGACGATCTCCAAAAGCAGATCGAGCGTTCCCTGCAAGGTGGTACGAACAAGTAACGTTGCGAGAAGAATCGGTATAGTCCTGTTTCAACCGCCTGAGCACCGGCAAACCAACAAGGAGATCCTGATGAGTAGACGCGAGTTCCTGAAGCGGGCCGGTGCGGGTGTGGCGCTTGGCGCCGCGGTGGCCCCGGCCATCGCACAAACATCGCCCACGGTTCGCTGGCGGCTGCAGACGAGTTGGCCGAAGAGTCTCGACACGACCCATGGCGGCATCGAGGCAATGGCAAAACGCATTGGCGCGATGACCGAAGGCAAGTTCGAGATCCGCGTCATGGCGGCGGGCGAGCTCGTTCCCGGCAACCAGGTGTTCGACGCGGTGGCGGGCGGAACCTTCGAGGCGACGCACACGCTCTCCACCTTCTTCATCGGCAAGAATGCAGCCTTTACGTTTGATTCGGGGATCCCGTTCGGGCTCAACGCGCGCCAGCAGGCCGCCTGGTTCAATTGGGGCGGCGGCGCCGAGTTGCTTCGCGATGTGTTCAAGCCCTACGGCCTCATCAATTTCCCATGCGGCAATACCGGCGTGCAAATGGGTGGCTGGTACCGCAAGGAAATCAAGACCGTTCAGGATTTGAAGGGCCTGAAAATGCGCATCGGCGGAATCGGCGGATCGATCCTCACGAAACTTGGCGTGACGGCGCAGCAGCTGCCGCCCGGCGACATTTATGCCGCGCTTGAAAAAGGCACGATCGATGCGGCGGAATTCATCGGCCCGCACGACGATGAAAAGCTCGGCCTGAACAAGGTCGCAAAGTTCTACTACTACCCCGGGTGGTGGGAGGGCAGCGCCCAGAACACCATGCTCGTGAACCTGAAGGCCTGGGAGGCGCTTCCCAAAGCCTTCCAGGAAGTACTCGAATGCGCGGCCCGTGAGCAGGACACGATCATGACCGCGAACTACGACGCGAAGAATCCGATCGCACTCAAGAAGCTGGTGGGCGCGGGGACCCAGTTGCGCTCGTTTCCGAAACCGGTGATGGATGCCTGCTACAAGGCAAGCGAAGAAACCATGGCGGAGCATGCCGGCAAAAACGCCGACTTCAAGAAAATCTGGGAGCAGTGGAGCAAGTTCCGCGATGACCAGAATCTCTGGTTCCGCGTGGCGGAGAACACCCTCGACAGCTATCGATATGCTGTGTCAGGTGCGGCGGGTGCGGCGGGCGCGGCGAAAAAGTAGCCCTTACCGTTCCGGAGGAGTCTGGGCAGAATGGCACTTACCTAGCGGGATTGACCGTTCGCCCTGAGCCTGTCGAAGGGTGAATGCCGGAGAATCCGTGAGCGGACTATGGCGCGCCATCTACAAGCCTGCGTTACCCTTCGAC
>JANMUI010001013.1:0-3466 GCA_031391405.1 Betaproteobacteria bacterium | reverse complement strand
AAAAAAACGGCTCGTTTTCGGAGTGTTGTTCGGCACATTCGCGCTACTCAAGGCACGAAGCGGCTGCCATCAGGAATCTGTGCGGCAGACCGCGCAGATTCCTGATGGCAGACGCTTCGTGCCTTGAGTAGCGCGAATGCGCCGAACAACACTCCGAAAACGAGCCGTTTTTTTCGCAATGCGTCGTTCGGCTGAACCATTGCGTCTGCTGATAGGAGTGTGCGCGCGCTGCCGCGCAGACTCCTAGCGCAATCCCGGTCCGGGTGCGCTACCATTGAATTGCTGTCAGGGTGTGGATCGGGACCTTCCGTTCCTGTCCGACCAGCCGATTCGATGCCCTGACTGCAATGCGGCGATCCGCGGCCTGGGCGCCGTTGACCAACCTCTTGAGGGCATAACACTGAGCTTGACTCTATTGAAGTTGCAGCGCGCCGTCGTTACCGCGCTGGAGGACGTGAAAGCACGGGATATCAGCGTCTTCAATGTCCAGCACCTGACCTCGATGTTCGATCGGGTCGTGATCGCGACGGGCGAGTCGACGCGCCAGGTCAAGGCGCTCGGACGCAGCGTCCAAGACAAGGTGAAGTCGATCGGTGGCACGGTCCTGTCGACCGAAGGCGAAGGGACCGGCGAGTGGGTGCTGGTCGATCTCGGCGATATCGTCGTCCACATCATGCATCCGGCGATCCGGCAGTACTACAACCTCGAAGAGCTGTGGGGACAGCCCAAGCCCCGTGCGCCGCGCAGTCGTGCGAAAGCGAGCGCAGCGGCCAATGCCTAGAGCGCGTGGTTGACTGCCCGAGGCGCCACGCCGATTCGTGTTGGTTAGATGCGCTTCACGATTGTCGCAGTGGGCGAACGGATGCCCGGTTGGGTCGACGAAGGGTTCGCCGACTATGCGCGCCGCATGCCACGCACCCTTCGTGTCGAGCTGAAAGAGGTGCGACCGGAGGCACGACGTGAAGGCCGCCCGGTGGAGCAGATTCTCGAAGCCGAGGCGGAGCGCATCGAATCGGCGATCCCCAAGGGCAATCTTCGTATCGCGCTCGATGAGCACGGCCGGGCACTGACTTCCGTGCAGCTTGCCGAACAGATCGAGACCTGGAAATCCGATGGCCGGAATATTGCAATGATCATCGGGGGACCGGACGGCTTGGCGCCACGGCTCAAAGCCCCACCAATGTCGATGCTTCGCCTGTCGAGCTATACGCTGCCGCACGGCCTGGTACGCGTAATTCTTGCCGAGCAACTGTATCGGGCGATATCGATCCTTGCGAATCATCCATACCATCGGGAGTAGTTTATCGTTGGTGTCTTGATGGTTCAGTGATTGTTGTGATTGACCGCCATGTTTCAACTCCCAAAAATCTATCTCGCCTCCAAAAGCCCGCGCCGGCGCGAGCTGCTCGATCGAATCGGAGTCGTCTACACCTTGCTTTCGCTACGGGTGGATTCGACCCGCGGCGCGGATGTGGATGAGCAACCCCTCACAGGCGAAGCCCCGATCGACTACGTCCAGCGCATCGCGACGTTGAAGGCGTCGGTAGCTTGGGGCGTCATGCTCGCCCGCAAGCTCGAGCGCCGCGCGGTCTTGGCGGCCGATACCACCGTATGCATCGGCGATCGCATCTTCGGCAAGCCGCAGGATGTGATGGATGCGAAGGCGATGCTGCGCCTCTTGTCCGGACGTGAGCATCGCGTTTTCACCTGCGTGGCGATCCGGTTGGGCGATCAGCGGCACGCCGCGCTCTCGGAGAACACGGTACGATTTCGTCCGATCGAGGAGGATGAGATCGAACGCTATGTCCAATCGGGTGAACCGATGGACAAGGCTGGCGCGTACGCGATCCAAGGACTCGCGCAGGCCTTCATTCCCGGGATAGTCGGAAGCTACTCCGGTGTGATGGGCCTCCCTTTGTGCGAGACGGTGGATCTCTTGAAACGATTTGCGAACGACTCCCGCGATCGCGCGGCGGAGTAATGATCATGCCGGAGGACATCCTGATCAACGTCACACCGCAGGAAACGCGGGTGGCGGTGGTGGATTCAGGCGTCGTGCAGGAGCTGCACATCGAGCGCTCGCACAATCGCGGGCTCGTCGGAAACATTTACCGCGGGCGGGTCGCGCGTGTGCTCCCCGGCATGCAGTCGGCATTCGTGGAGATCGGCTTGGAACGCGCCGCGTTCCTGCATATTGCCGATATCTTCGAGGCGCGGCAGAACGGTGGTGATCCGCGCCCCATCGAGAAAGTGCTGGCGGAAGGCCAGCCGATCGTCGTGCAGGTGGTCAAGGACCCGCTCGGCACCAAGGGGGCGCGACTCTCCACC
Source organism: Betaproteobacteria bacterium (assembly GCA_031391405.1). Classification (GTDB taxonomy): domain Bacteria; phylum Pseudomonadota; class Gammaproteobacteria; order Burkholderiales; family SG8-39; genus SHXR01. The sequence goes on along the minus strand of JANMUI010001013.1, from coordinate 1,138 downwards.
CAGATAAGCCTCGCGGGGCGGATGCTGGTCTACCTGCCGCAGGATTCGCACATCGGCATTTCGCAGCGCATTGAAGACGAGTCCGAACGCAAGAACCTGCGCGACAAACTGCAACAGGTGATCCCCGCGGATGAACGCGGTGGCTTCATCATCCGCACCGTGGCCGAAGCAGCCTGCGAAGCGGAGCTCGACGCCGATGTGCGTTACCTGCGCACCCTTTGGGAAGATATTCGCCTGCGTGCCACCGGCGCACCGGCACCGTCATCGCTTTTCCAGGATCTGTCGCTGGCGCAGCGCGTACTGCGCGACTTCGCGGGCGGCGATACCGGGCGCGTACTGATCGATTCCCGCGAGAATTTCCTGAAACTGCAGCAGTTCGCCGAGACGTACACGCCGCAAGTCGTACCCAAGCTCGAACACTACACCGGGGAGCGGCCGCTGTTCGATCTCAACAATGTCGAGGAAGAAATCGAGAAGGCGCTCGCCCGCCGCGTCGATCTCAAGTCGGGTGGCTACCTGATCCTCGATCAAACCGAAGCCATGACCACGATCGATGTGAATACCGGCGGCTTCGTGGGATTGCGCAATTTCGACGATACGATCTTCAAGACCAATCTGGAGGCCACGCAGGTCATCGCGCGACAACTGCGGCTGCGCAACTTGGGCGGGATCATCGTCATCGATTTCATCGACATGGACAATCCGGAGCACCGCACCGCCGTGCTCGCCGAATTCAACAAGGCGCTCGCGAAGGACCGCACGCGCATGACGGTGAGCGGCTTCACCCAGCTCGGGCTGGTGGAAATGACGCGCAAGCGCACGCGCGAGAGCCTGGCGCATGTGCTGTGCGAGAGTTGTCCGACGTGTGCAGCGCGGGGCGAAATCAAGACCGCCCGCACGGTCTGCTATGAAGTGCTGCGAAACATCCTGCGCGAGGCGCGCCAGTTCAGTCCGCGCGAGTTTCGTATTCTCGCCGGGCAGAACGTGATCGACATGTTCCTCGAAGAAGAATCGCAGTCGTTGGCAATGCTCTCCGATTTCATCGGCAAGCCGGTATCGATGCAGGTCGAGTCGAGCTACACCCAGGAACAGTACGACGTGATTCTGCTGTGAGTGGCGCAGGTCGCCAAGGCCGAGG
>JANMUI010001010.1:0-4973 GCA_031391405.1 Betaproteobacteria bacterium | reverse complement strand
CTTCGCCGGCAAGCGGCGCAATATGACACTCGGCTTTCCCGAGCATCTATCGAAGTGGGAACTAAGCGATGCTTATCGCGAGGCGTACCTCAAGGAGCAACGCAACATTCCGCATCAACTGGTCGAGACGGGACCGATCTTCGAGAACATCCTCACCGGTGATGATGTCGATGTGCGCCGGTTTCCCGCGCCGGTCTGGCATGAAAAGGATGGCGGGCGTTACATCGGCACCGGCACCTTCAGCATTACGCGCGACCCCGAAGAGCATTGGCTCAATGCGGGGTCCTATCGCGCGCAGGTGCACGATCGAACCGCCGTCGGCTTATTGATGGCCAAGGGCCACCACGGCGCGATTCACTATGAGAAGTACTGCGCGAGAGGCGAGTCGATGCCGGTCGCGATGGTGCTGGGCGGCGATCCGATCAGCTTTTTCTTCGGTGGCCTCGAAGCACCGTACGGAACCTTCGAGCTGGATCTGGTTGGCGGATTACGCGGGCGACCCATCAAGATGGTGAGGGGCAAGATCACCGGCCTACCGATTCCCGCATCCGCCGAGATCGTGCTCGAAGGCTATGTGACGCCGGACAAGCGTGTGATCGAAGGTCCATTCGGCGAGTGGTCCGGTCACTATGCGGGTGGCGCCAAGCCGTGCCCGGTCCTCGATGTAAAGGCCATCTACCACCGCAACGATCCGATTCTGCTCGGCGTGCCACCGATGGGTGCAGGTCCGGACGAGATGGCGCGATATCGTGCGGTGATGCGCTCGGCAACGATCAAACAGAACATGACGAACGCTGGTGTACCCGATGTGCGTCAGGTGTGGTGCCACGAAGTCGGCGGGGCACGCATGTTCCATGCGGTGTCGATCACGCAGCGCTACCCCGGTCATGCTGTACAGGCGGGTCACATCGCGGCGCAATGCGGTGCTTCTGCTTACGCATCGAAATACGTCGTGGTCGTCGACGATGATATCGATGTGACCAACCTCGAGAATCTGATGTGGGCGATGCTCACCCGCTCTGATCCGGCCGAGTCGATCCAGTTCATCAAGGGCTCGTGGGATTCGCCGGCCGACCCACGGCTGCCACCGGATCGTCGCGCGGCGGGCGACATGACGCACTCGGTCGCGATCATCGATGCGTGCAAGCCCTATCACTGGCGCGACAAATTTCCACCCAGCAATGCGCCAAGCGCCGCATTGTTGCGGCGAGCACACGAGAAGTTTGGGTGGCTGCTCGACGCCAAGAAATAACCGGCTGCCACGCCGATCAGGTCGTACCCGGTTTAATCAATCGATCTTGGCACCGGTTGCTTTTACGATTGGTGTCCAACGCTTCGACTCGTCGATGATGTAGGGAATCAATTGGTCGAGGCCCAGATCGACGATGGGCTCGAATCCCGCCTTGGTCAATATCTGTTGGAACACCTCATCCCGAATGGCTTCCTCGGTCGCGTGGTGGATGTGCGCGAGCACTGCCCGGGGTGTGCCGGCCGGCGCAACGATGCCGTAGAACATACGCGCAACCATGCCTGGAACCCCGGCTTCGATCGCGGTCGGAATATCGGGCATTGCCGTCAGGCGCTCGGGTGCCGCAATGGCGAGAATGCGAATTTTTCCGGCGCGATGCAGTTGCAAGACATTGCTGGTGACATTCGGCGTGAACACCGGAATGTGCCCGCTCATCAGATCGGCAAGACCCGGCCCTGCGCCCTTGTAGTGCACCGGCTCGATTTTAAGACCGCCCGCGAGTTGCCAGAAGAGCTCGCCCGCTATATGCGTAATCGTGCCGGGTCCGGCCGTGCCGGAAGTGAACTTGCCTGGATTGGCCCTGGCATGGTCAATCAGCTCTTGCAGCGTGTTGACCGGGAGCAATGGGCTGACGACGATCGAAACCGAGCTGCCGGCGAAGATTGCGGCGGGCGCGAAGTCCTTGATCGGGTCGTAGCGGGATTTCGTAACGAGCGCAGGAACCAGGATGTGCGTGGAAGTGCTCGCGAGAAAAATCGTGTAGCCATCGGGTTTCGCGGCCGCGGTATCCGCAGCACCGATGTAGCCGCCCACACCGCCCCGGTTGTCGATCACGAACCCGCTGAAGGTTGCCTTGACACGCTCGGCCCACAGCCGTCCGATAATGTCGTGTACGCCACCCGGTACCGATCCGACGATCAGCTTCACCGGCCGCGACGGATAGCGCTCTTGCGCAGCCAACCCGCACGGTGCAATGAGAAGAGCGAGGAAAACAATTGCCGCATTAATCGATGTCATGGCTTGGAATCCTCCGTCGATTCTCATCCTGCGATCGCTCGCTGAAGTAACCCAGTACGCCGGCCGGAAAATAGGCTAATGCGTATCGAACACCGCCTGATACGCCTTCAGTTTCTCGCGAATCGCGGAGAGCTCGGCCTCGGTCGGCGCATCCGGATCGGCGCATGGTGGCAGGCTGCCGAAACGCATCAGGCAGGCCATCAGGAGCAGCCGTGCTTTCGTCGAGGTGAGATTGCGACCGCCGATGAATCGATCGCGCGGCGGCGCGAAACCCTCGGCGTTGCCGCGGCCGACCCGCGCGACCGGGATGCCGCAATGGACTGCCCGCAGCAACAACCGGTGGCGCGCCGCGGACATCGCGTAGCCGTACGGCGACAAGCCTTCGAGAACGAAACCTGCAAGCGGTGCGCCACGCAGCTTCGCATCGGTGAGCGCGATCAGATCGACTTCGCGCTCGGTGTCGTCGTTGTAGTCGTCTGCCACGTAGTTGCCGTCCTTGACGATCGACACCTTCGGCACGGCAGTCTCGACCAGCTCGCCCGCGCCGGTCTTCACCGTCACCGGCACCTGCTTCAGCCGGCCATCGGCGCGCAACACGCCCTGCACTTCGCGTGGGATCCGTGCGATGTTGACCTCGGATTTCCAGGTGTGACGCGTCGCCGGCAGATACATCAGCACCGGCACACCATCATGCCCCGCCGCGCCGAGAATGCCGCCATGGCCGCCGGTCGTGACATAGCCGCCCGGTCGCGCGTCGCCCTTTTGCACTTCGCGCGCGGCGAAGATCTGCTGCTCCTGGATCAACACCATGCCGGCACGATTGCGCCCGGCCTCGTCCGCCCAGACGCGTGAAGCAATATAGTCGACCGAATCGACGATATTCTTCGGACCGTCGTTGCTGATCTGGCCGTGGGCGCGCTGGGCCGCATTGCCAACGACCGGCAAGGTGGAATCGAGGATGATGTTGAACCAGTAGATCGTTTCTTCGATGCGCGGGCTGCCCTGCGTCCAGATGCCGCCTGCGTACTGTCCGCTCGAGAGAATCTTCTGCACCGCGTTCGCAATACGTGCAAGCGTCGGGCGCGGCGGCGACACAGCAGTGTGATAGGGCCGGTAGTAGAAATAGTCCTTGCCGCGCACCTCTGGCGGGATATCCCCTGCGCCGATATCGGTGCGCCGCGATGCGGGAAGCCCCTTCTTGTAGCCCGATGGCGGAAGCACCCGGTAGAAATCGATATCGGCACGCGCGGAGATGAGATTGCCTTCGCCATGATCGCCGATCCCGAGCCGATCGATCTCCTCGAACGAACGTGAGCCATCGGGAAAGAACGGTTGACGCGCACGCTCGGGGGGGCCGAGCGCCTCCATCGTGTCGTCTTCCCACGGGCTACCATCGACTTGCCGCGCCATGTACGGCAGCGGGTAGACACCATCCTCCGGACGCAATTCCATTTCGTACACCGGCTTGTCGCTCGCGCTCTGAGCCGTCTTGTGAAACGCGCCGCCTGCATCGAGATAACCATCCGGCGGACCGTACAGCTCGGCGGCGTCCGCCTCGAGCGGATGCGCGCTGAACTGCTCGACATACACCTTGACCGGCGCCGCGAGCCGCTGCGGTCGCAACACATCGAAGCGCGTTGGTGAACCGTCCGGATTCGTGGCGAGCGGCAGTCCATGCTTCGCGCGCGCCTTGTTGCTGGTGACAAGCGCCGGCGTATTCTGGATGGTCGCGTTCGGACCGGCGAAATGGGCAATGCGTGGTTTGGTGGTCATGGTTGGGCCTCGTAGGTCGGCGGAGGGTGTCGTGTCATGGGCATGCAACGCAGTCAATTCAGTATAAGCGGGGTTGCGCGATGACAGATGCAGCGATCTTCGCGAGGAATGGCGCTCAAGAATCGATTGCCGGGCGCGCGTACATTCACCAGAATCGAGGGCCAATCCGACGCATCGATCAACCGTGAATACGTTGAGAGTGTTCCAGAACCTCGCACTTCACCTAAGCCGGCCGAGCCAGAACCAAACAGGGGATGCGTGCTAATGAGGCCGGGAAAAGATTTCGTAGGAACAAGGGGAGCGCTCCCCTTGTATATCCCCCGTGTTGGAACAAGGGGATCTCGCGACCCCCTTGTAAATCCCCCCATCTTTGCCAAATGTGTCGCGACTTGATTTGTAAGTGACTAATGTTCCCGAATGTCGACCAATCAATTTGACTGTGTCATCGCCGGCGCCGGCGCGGCCGGAATGTTCGGCGCACTGGTCGCGGCGCGAGGCGGCCTACGCGTTGCACTCATCGAGCGTGATTGGGACGGCCCCTCGAACGTGCTGGTGAGCGGTGGGCTATTTCCGGCGGCAGGCACTGCGTATCAGCGTGCCGCCGGCATTGAGGATTCGCCTGCAATCTGGGCTGCGGACATTCGTACCAAAGCGGCCGGCGATGCGAACGATGCGATCGTCGATGCAGTGGCAGAAATTTCGCCGTTCGTCGCAAGCTTCTTGGCCGACTCCTTGGGCATCCCGGTGCATTTGGCGGCGACCGTTCCAGCGCCGGGACATCGGGTCCCTCGCCTGCATGCGACGGCAAAGGAATCAGGACGGGAATTGCACGCGCTCTTGCGGGCGCGGGTCGAACGCGAGCCGACATTGACCGTGGTGAAGGATACCGAGGCGAGCGGTCTGCTCACCCGCGCGGGCGAGGTGCATGGCATGG
>JANMUI010000952.1:0-20860 GCA_031391405.1 Betaproteobacteria bacterium | reverse complement strand
CTGGATCGATCCCGTCCATCTGCTCGGTAATTTCGCTTGCGCGTGCATTGGGTTTGACCTTGACCCGCTGCGTTCTCATCGGCCCCACGTCAAAGCAAGCGGTTGGGCTTCACGGGCCAATTCCAGCAGCCCGGCACGGGTCGCGGGGTGCAGGGGTTCGAGCGGATGGCGCACTGCATCGCTCTTGATCACGCCGCCCTCCAGCATCACCGTCTTCGTCGCGCGCAATCCACACTGCCTGTTTTCGTAGTTGATGAGCGGAAGAACGCGAGCGTACTGCCCTGTGGCCTCGTCACGGCGCCCTGCGCGAAAGTGGGTGAGAATCGGCTTGATCAGATCGGGGAGGAGCGCGCTTGGCATGGTTCCGGTCGCACCCGCGTCGAGGTCCGCAATGAGCGTAATCGATTCCTCGCCGTCGAATGGGCCTGCAATATCCACCCCACCGGATTCGATCAGGGCGCGAAGTTTGTTCGCGGTGCCGGGGACCTCGATCTTGAAATAGCGAACCAGCGGAACCTCGCGCGCAAGCCGCACGAGAAAAGGCACGGAGAGCTGCACGCCGCTCAACGGGGCATCCTGCACCATGATCGGGACCAGGGCGGCCTCCGCAATCCGTGCGAAGTGTTCGAGAATGCCTTTCTCGTCTGCCCGCAGCGCTGCGCCGTGATAGGGCGGCATCAGCATGAGCATCGCGGCGCCGGCTGCCTTGGCGCGGCGCGCTCGCTCGATCGCAAGCTGCGTGCTGAAGTGGCTGCAGGTCACGATCAACGGGACTCGGCCACCCACCTGCTTCGCGCAGACATCGAGTAGTGAATCCCGCTCCGCATCCGAGATCAGAAACTGCTCGGAATAATTCGCGAGAATGCAAATGCCGTCGACCTCCTGATCGATCATGCAGTCGAGCACGCGGCGTTGACCGTCGAAATCGAGCGCGCCCGTCGCCGTGAAGGGCGTAGGCGCGATCGGAAAGACGCCGGTGAGGGGCTTGCTCGGGACGCGTGACATCGGCTAGGCCTTTGATGATCGATTGAAACGCATTGCCACGCGCCGCCTCATGCCGTCTTGCCCCGTGCATGCTCCAACACATAGGTGCCCGCCTCGATTGACGCATCGGCGCCGTGTGCATGCAATTGATGGTCGGAGGCGCCGAGCATTCGGGCGGCTTCGACGAACGCTTGACTCACGCCTTCGATCAACAGGATCCAGTTCGGCACCAAAGTCGCGCTGGCACGCGCCTTCTTCTCCGCGGTGTCAATCCCGCTCGCCGATTGATCCGCTCGACAAAAGTGCACGCCCGCCACGCCGCGTTCTTTCGCGATTCCGGGCACGACCTCCGACACGAGGAAGCGCCGCAGGGCGTCGTTCTTCTCGGGCGGCGCATCGAAGCGCACCGCGTGCATCACACCACCTTGACCAACGCCGATGGAGCATTCGACCCGGCACACCGAGCGCGACACATTGCGAAATCCAGGAACGGTACGCTTGGTCCACGGTGTGGGATTGTTGAGGCGCTCCAGGTACGCGGGACCACCCACCACATCGAGGGAATCGGCTTCATAGAGATTGAAGTACTCGGGCGTGCCGGCGAGCGCGATGAATCGACGGCCGAGATTGAAGCCCGGAATGCCGAGACGCTCGGGCATGTGTTCGCGGCTATGCCATTGATAGAACTCGGGCTTGATCGCATCGGTGAGATCGTGCCAGATGGCGACGACACCTTGTCCCATAAGAGGCATTGCAACGCTCCGAAAATCTTGACGCCACCTGTTCCGTCGGTACCGCCCGTCACGCGCCCGAACCGAGATGCGCCACTGCCTCGATCTCGACCAGGATTTCAGGCGTTGCCAGACCTTTCACTTCGACCAAGGTGCTGACTGGGAAGTCGCCTTTAAAAAATTCCCGCCGCGCTCGCCACACTTCAGTGTTCTGCTTGATGTTGACGACATAGATGTTGAGCTTCGTTACGTCTGCCATCGTGCCGCCTGCGGCCTCGACCAGATTCTTGATCTTGGTGAAGATGGCTTTGGATTGTTCGTATTCGCCGCTCCCTTCGATCGATTTGCCGTCGTTGGTGCGTGAGGTCATGCCCGCCGTATAGCAGACGTTGTCGACGACAATGCAATTGGACCATCGCTCCGGCGGTGGTTCTGCAACCGCGGGACTGCTGATCCGTTTTCGTTTGGGCGATGCCATGACAGGGTTCCTTTCGCTGGCGATCCACGATGACGAATCACTCTAGGCCAAATCGCGGTGACCCGCAATCGCAGTCCGACTTTGCCGCCCGATGTTGCAGTCCCGTTAAGCCGAAAGTTCGGATCGTCCGCCGGCGTTAGAATCCCTCACGACGATTGCAGGAGGCGTACGCAGTGTTCGAAGAATTCATCGGCACGATGCCGGTCAACGAGATGCACCGGTTCGACGAAGGAAGGCTTCTCGACTATCTGCGCGCGCACGTGGATGGCTTTCGCGGACCGCTTTCGGTCGAACAATTCAAGGGCGGGCAATCCAATCCCACTTATCGTTTGACCGGCGGTGGCGTGCGTTATGTCATGCGCTCAAAGCCCGGACCGGTCGCGAAGCTCCTGCCGTCCGCCCATGCGATCGATCGCGAGTACCGCGTGATGAAGGCGCTCCATGGCGTCGGCATTCCTGTCCCAAGGATGCTTGCGCTCTGTGATGACGAGAGCGTGATCGGCCGCGCGTTTTTCATCATGGAGTGCGTGGAAGGCCGGGTGCTGTGGGATCAATCGCTGCCCGGCATGACAGTGTCACAGCGTGGCGCCGTCTACGACGAGATGAATCGCGTGATGGCTGCGCTCCATGCGGTGGATTACCAGTCGGTCGGGCTCGAAGGATTCGGTCGCCCCGGCAACTATATCGCCCGCCAGATCGACCGCTGGTCCAAGCAGTATCGGCTCTCGGCAACGGAGCAGGTCCCGGCGATGGATCGGCTTATCGAGTGGCTCCCCCGCAACATTCCGGGCAATGACGAAACCTGTGTGGTGCATGGAGATTACCGGCTGGACAACTTGATCTTTCATCCGACCGAGCCGCGCATCCTTGCGATCCTGGATTGGGAGCTGTCAACCTTGGGCCATCCACTCGCCGATTTCTCGTACCACTGCATGAGTTGGCGCATTCCGCCCGGCGCGTTTCGCGGCATCGGTGGGCTCGATCTGCCCGCCCTGGGCATTCCGACGGAAGCCCAATACATCGACGCCTATGCCAAGCGCACCGGTCGCGCGCGCATCGAGCACTGGGACTTCTATCTCGCGTACAACATGTTCCGGCTGTCGGCGATCTTGCAAGGGATCATGAAGCGCGCGCTCGACGGCACGGCCGCGAGCCAACAGGCAATCGATGCGGGCAAGCGCGCACGACCGATGGCCGAGATGGGCTGGGAGATCGCGCGGAAGTTGGGGGGCTGCGCGTAGGTAATCGAAGATGAACCGCAGGGGACACAGTGGACGCAGAGGAATGCGAGACAAGTACGACGCCGTGCTAAATGCAATGGGCCGGGGGATTCGAGGGACCTCGGTGAATTCGAATCCCCCGCCACGCTTCGCTCAGGCACCCCCTTTATCAAGGGGGTAAGCCCGCCCGTTCATCGAGGGTGCGAAGCCGTTGGCGGCCGTCGCGACCGAGGTAGCGCGCCGATCACGCGTCTCGCAATGCTAGTTACCGCCTGTGGGCATCAAGTCGCTGCGCCGGTTTTCGGTCCACGCTGCATCGTCGTGTCCGGCGCGAGCCGGCTTTTCCTCGCCGAAGCTGATGACTTCCACGCGGTCGGCCGGTATGCCGTGCATGTTGAGCACCTTCATGACCGCTTCGGCACGACGCTGGCCGAGCGCGAGGTTGTACTCCCTGCTGCCGCGTTCGTCGCTATTGCCCTCGACGCGCGCCTTGACCGACGGGTTCGCGCGCAGATATTTCGCATGATCTTCGATCACATTGATGTACTGCGGATTGATGGCGTACTCGTCGAAGCCGAAGTACACGCTATTTTCGCCCGGCGCCCGCGCCGCTGCCGCCGCTGCATTCATGGGCGACAGCGTTGTGCCGGTGAGGGGCGTATTGGCGCCCGAGCCGGTCATAGGGGCGGGCGCCGTGGCGGGCGAGTAGACGGCGGACGGCGCCGACACAGCAGTGGCTGGCTTCTGCTCATCGGTGGTACTGCATGCAGAAACGAGGGCGACGGCAATCAGCGGGAGGATTCGAGTGGGTTTCAATTTCGTGCCTTTCAGGAGGAGCGTGCGAATCGGTGAAGCATGCGCGGAACTGCGAGGCCGCGAAAGTAGCGCCGCGGTGCGACCACCGTCAATGGGTGGAAGTCACGGTTCGAAAATCAACAGTTCACGCGGTCACGATGATGATGCGAGGGTCGAGGCCGCTTCAGCATCCGGGGAGAAACGAACTGATGATGCGATCTAGAGCATGGCGAGCAGCGCCGCCCACTCCTCGATCATCTGGTCTTGGCCATACCGGATGTGCGGGCTGAATTGCGAGTACCCCGCATCGCGCAGCGCGCGAACGCGATCGAGCAGCGCAGGTCCGGTGCCGGTGAAGCTCATCATGCGAATCATGTCGGCAGTGATGAGCGGCCTCTCCTCCGGACGCACGATCATCAAGTGGCCACGATGCACGGCGAGATACTTCGCATCGGCCGGCTCGTACGCTGCATAGATCTTCCGGTACGCCTCGAGGGACTTCTCGAGGATGGGCGGGGTCCGCATGCCGAGCGTGCCGAACGCTTCGGCTTCGAGCCGGTCGTGCATCGTCATCGCGGGTACCGGGCCGGCCTGCGCCATTGCGCGCGGACTGTCGTACGCTTCGCTCTCGGCGAGGATGCAACCGGCGGCATGTGCGGTCGAATAGAGCGCGCTTGGCACACGCCCCGCTTCCCGCCATGCACGCTGCATATCCTTGTGCTGATCGATCGCGCTCGCATTGTCCCGGACTGGAATGATCCACCCGATCCCGAGCTCAGCGGTGGTCTGCCGCCCCTTCGTGCCGAATGCGCTCAGATGAAAGTGGACCGGATCGCTGGTGTTGATCAATTCGAGGTCGGGATTGAGGAAGCGGATCTTGCGCCGCGCGCCTTCGAATTCGAACTCGACCAGTTTGCGATCGAGGAGGCCGCGGACGACCTCGATGTATTCCTTCACGTCGGCCATGCGCATGGCCCCGACGCCCATCGTGCGCCGCCCGGTGAATCCGGTGCCGACCCCGCAGTGAATCCGACCCGGCGCGAGCTTGTTGAGCGAACCAAGCGCGCTTGCAGTGACAGGCGCGATTCGGTTCGATGGGATCAGCACGCCGGTGCAGAGATGAATTTTCGTCGTAGCCATCGCGGCGGCGGCCATTACGACGAATACATCCGCGTTCAATAGCTGCGTATCGTAGAACCACACATGCGAAAAGCCTGCGGCTTCGGCGCGCTTGGCGAGTTTCCATGCGTCCGCGCCGGGCGCGATGTTGATGCCGAATTTCATGGCTGCTTCCTCGATGGGGGAAAGTTTGCTGGGCGCGCAAGCATACCGCCGACAGGTAGACTCCCCCCTGAGCATTTCGGAAATGGGTGCGCCCATCGCCGCACAACGTTCCCTTCTCCCCTGCGAGGGAGAAGGGCTAGGGAGTGAGACGAGGGTTTCGGTGAGCATGCTCTCCGCTCGTCGAACGGCATCCCGATGCAACGGGATGCGCACCCTGCAAGGGAGGGGGGCTGAGCGTGGTCACGCGGTGGCGTCAAGCCCAATGATTCACCGCAACAGAGGAAGCAAAGTGCGCCTAGGAATATTGATCCCGCATCGACAAGTCGTCATCACCTCGGCGCGCCGTCCGCCCGTTGAAGAATGCTGGACCATCGCGCGCATGGCCGATGCCGCCGGCATGGATCTGTGGGTCGGCGACAGCATCGTCGCCAAGCCGCGCCTGGAGCCGCTGACCACACTCGCCTACATGGCGGCGATCACAAAACGCGCCCGACTAGGAACCGCCGTGCTGCTACCGGCCCTTCGTCAACCGACGGTGCTCGCGCATGCGCTCGCCAATATCGACCAGATTTCGCAAGGACGGTTGGTGCTCGGTCTTGGCGTCGGATGGGCATTGCCCGAGATCGAGCGCGAATGGGAAGCATGTGGACAGAACCACAAGCGTCGTGTGCGCGATCTCGAAGAGCATGTCGCGATCTGGAGAAAGCTCTGGAGCGGTGAGCCGGTCACGCATGAAGGCGCCGGGTTCAAGCTCACCCATCACACCATCGGGCCGCTGCCATGGAACGAGCAAGGGCCGCCGATCCTGATTACCGCCGGCAATCGCGGACAACTCTTCCCCGCACAGCTCGAACGCTTCGCGCGATTGGGCGATGGCATCATCACCACCTATCTCACCGACGACGACATCCGCGACCTCCGCAGCAAATGCGACGAAGCGCTCGCTCGGCACGGGCGCAAGCTGCCCGGTTTCCCGATGTGCGTCTATACGACGGTGCGGCTCGACGACGATGTCGCGCGTGCGGAGGCAACCACCGCGACATTCATCAAACAGTACTACGGTACCGCGATGAATCATCCGGGGTTGATGGGGCTCGGCCCCGCCGACAAGGTGATCGAAACCTTGAAGCGCTACGAGACGGCCGGCGTCACCGATCTTTGTATTCGTTTCGCCGGCATCGATCAGATCGCGCAGATGGAACAGTTCATCGAGCAGGTTGCTCCCGCCTTCACCTGAATTCTAAGAAAAATTGGGGCAGACTCGAACGGTCAATCCCATTAGGTAAGTGCCATTCGCGTCCGACTCGAATTTTCATGCGAATATATTCGTGGAAATTCGAGTCTGCCCCGACTATTAATTTCGTTGGCCGACCAAGGATGCTAATCAAAGCTCACCGTGTACAACAGATCGACCGTATTGTTGAGCCCCGTCTGCCCCTGCAGCGACCAGTTCTTATTGAACTGGTAACGCAATGCGAGCGCCGTTCCCAACCCGATCAGGTTGCGCTCGACGGTGACATACAGCTTGTCCGAAATGCGCTTGCCGATCGCCACCACCGACGATTCCAATTCCCCGGTGGTGCGCATGGCAAGCTCGTCGAATCCGAACATGCCGGCGACCCTGTTCTGCAACGGCGCCTGATCCGGATCCGCAAGGATCGCACTGGCGGCGGTGCCGAGCAGTGTCAAGTCCGTCGCCGACAATCCCTCGGAGCTGCGGCCCATGACCAGCCACGATAGGCGTTCGCTGTTCGGCATCGCGGGCTCCGAGAACAGCGTTGCGCGCGGCTCCTGTGCGAATCCGGTCACATGCACGCCGACGCGATGTGGCAAGCCGCGCCGGGTCGCAGTCAGATTGAGTTGAGGATTATCGAGCGGTCCGGTAAACGTGATCGATCCCTTCTCGATATCCAATGACTTGCCGTAGGCGGTCACGGTTCCTTCTTCCACCCGCATGGTGCCGATGACACGCAGCCCGCCTGTTCCGGTCGTCTGCACCCGCATGCGCCCGGAGAGCACCGCCTTGACGCCGCGGCCCTCGAATGCGAACCGTTCACCGAGATCGATTTCGATATCGGCCGTCAGCTTGAGGGCATGCCCGCCCGCGTCGCGAACCGGACCCTGGCGTGTGCGTTTCACGACCACATCCTCGCCCAACTTCGGGACGCCTGGGTCGGGCAGTCGGATGCGACCTTCCGTGGCGCGCAACGAGCCGGTTAGCGCGATCGATGCAGCCGCAAGCTTCGCACGCACTTGACCGCTCAGCTTGAGTGTCTGCGACGGATCGCTGATCGCTTCGAGTCGATCGAAGTCGAGAATGATCTCTCCAGCAAGCGGCGCGCTGAGGCCGACGAATCCCGATGCGCGGATCGAACCGGCATCGCCTTGGAAGCTGCTTTGAATCAGGTTGAGGCGTGCCGCATCGAATGTGGCTTCGATCGTGCCTTTGGTGAGCGTGATGTTTTCCGTGGGGAAAGCGAGGCGCAGTTGTTCCCCGCGCAATGTCCCGTTGGGTCGCGGACGCTCGACTGTTCCGCCGATGCGTGCCGACGCCGTAATCTGCCCATCAACTTCGACCGCGCCGTGAGCGAGCGCCCCAAGCCATGCGATGCTACGCATCTCGAGACGCACGTCGCCATCGAGCGGGGACGCATCCGGAAGTGTCCAGCCGATGCCCTGTTTGACTACGCGACTCGACAGACGACCGCTTGCTTCGCCAAGCCGCGATCCGCGCACCGACAGGGTCGCTTCGACGGCGCTTTGTCGCGCACGCAGATCGAACTGGAGCGCGGACAGTCCAAGCGCAACGGAAGATTCTCCGATGTGGGTTGCGACGTCCCCACGCTCGCGGTGGATCGACACCGATCCATGCAACGATTCGCGGCTCGCAATGTCCCAAGCGCCGGCGAGCGCCAGATCGGTTTTCAGCGCCGGATAGCCGGCTAGGAAATCACCAACGAGGACATTCGAGAATCGCCCGCGTGACATGATCGCCTCTCCCTCGATCGCCAGCGAGTCGACGTGCATGAGACCATCCCCTGCTTGCAACGTCGCGCCCTGCAATGCAATGCGCTGCGGACTCACGTCGAGGGTTGCCGCGCCGCGAAGGCGTACGCTGACCGGCGCATCGACCTCGGCCGAGCTCAACTTCCCATGCCACGACCAGTCGCTTGCCAACCCGCCCGATGCTTCGGCGCGAAACTTCACCCGGGGGCCAAGCGCGCTGATTCGCAGCGCATGATTGTCGAGTGCCCCTTTTGCCGTCAGGTCGGCGCTGTCGATCGGTTCGTCGCCGACCGACAATGTCTGCGCAGACACGCGAATATCGGCCGCCGATGGCGACCATCTGCCCTCGGTCGTAACGGATCCGATACGCACGCCACCAGGCAGCACCAGCGCGCCGCCCTTACCCGCGAATGTCGACTCGATGAACGCCAATTCGCCTTGCGCGACGCCCTCTGCCTGCAAGGTGCCTTCGATGCCAAGGCCGAGGCGCCCGAGATGTTGGGCGTCGATTCGCCATTGCATCGTGTCCGATGCCGCGCCGAGAACGCCATCGGCTTGCACGGTATTTCCCGCGATCGACAGATCGACATTGATCGATCGAACGCGACCCTCGCCCATGTCGATCGACGCAATGCCTTCGATCGGGAATCCCCGCACCTTGCTGTTCCGGATGACGAATCGCCCGCGTCCGGATGGATCGCCACCCGCATGTCCGCTCGCTTCGAATTCGGCATTGATGGTGGCGGGCTCGAATTGCCCGAGCGATGCCGGATTGAAATCCGCGATGCGACCGCTCGCAGCGAACACCCGTTCGCCGGTAAGCGCGACGGCGCCGCTCGCCTCGATGCGACCTGCGCCCGCGCGGATCGCCAGCGCGCGTACATCGATTCGGTCGGCGGCATGCTCCACATCGAAATCCACCGTAACACGGGCGTCCTTCAACGTACCCCGCACCTGCTGTGAGGACGCCGATAGCGTCCCGCCAACAGTGCCTGCAAGCCGGGTCGCATGCAGCTTCGAGTGGAGGCCGGCCAGATTCAAGCTGTCGGTGGCGAGATCCAGGTGCGCGGCCGCCTCCGCATAGCGCCCCGAACCGTGCACACGACCGGCTTGACCCAGATCGGCGTTCAGAGTGTGGACAAGGATGTCCGTACCGGTCCATTCGATCCTTGCCCCAAGACTACGCACCGGGATGCGCAGTGCGTCGATTGTTCCCGGCGCATGATTGCGGATGTCGATGTCGCCTGCAAAACGGGTCGAATCACGCATCCCTCCGCGCAGCCGGATGTCGAGCGCGGCCCGCGGCCAGCCTTCGCGAATTTTCGCCGGGTCCAAACGTTCGGTGAATGCATCGATCCGCTCGAGCAATGTCTCGCCAAAGGGAGTCAGCACGAGCGCCGCCCGTGCGGTGCCAAGCTCGATCGTCGCTGTGCCGCCGACACCAATCAACGCAAGCTCGCCGCCAAGGGTCGCTTCCGCTTGATAGGGCAGGTCCGCCTGCTGGTTTGAAATCTTGAATTCACCGTCGATCGCGAACGGAGGCTCTGTCCCAATGCGGGCCTGTGCAACGATGCTCCCTGCTGGTGTCTGAACGGCATCGATCCACAGTTCGATTGTCGCGGAATCGATTTTCGCGTGCGCATGGAGTGCCGTCAGTTCGGTACGCGCGATGCCCTGCCTGAAAACGATCGAACCCACTGCGATGCGATCAAGACTCACTGCAATCGGAAGCTTCAGGGAGGCGGGGGGCGAGCCGGCTTGCCCCGCCGCACTGGCCTGCGCGATCTCGATGCGATCGATCACAAGGCTCGGCACGATGAGATGTCGCTGCATGACCAGTTGGATAAGCGAATTCCACGTCACCGAGAGCCCGCGAATCTCGATCCGGCCATCGGCATGGATGATCTCCACATGATCTGCCGCGACCCCGTCGAGCAGGGATCCCTTCGCGCCATCGATCTTGAGACGCAACCCGGCGTAGTCGGCCGCTTTCGTGAAGAGCCATACCGCGGTGTCGGTCCGGGCGATGACCCACGCGCCTGCGGCCGCCGTCACTGCTACGAGCATCAGGAGCTCCATTGCCAAGAGCGCGATGCGACGCATCAGAATACAAACCCGATCGAGAAGTGAACGCGCGTCGAGCGGGACGCCTCTCCATAGGCGATATCGAAGCTGATCGGTCCGACTGGTGAGCGCCAGCGCGCACCGATTCCGTATCCGCGCTTGAATTTCATGGCTTCAGGATCGTCGAACGCATCGCCCGCCTCGATGAACGCGGCGACGCCCCACTTCGGCTCGATCCATCGGATGTATTCGATTCCGCCGATCACCAGATAACGTCCGCCCACCGTTGCCTGCCCCTCCGTGACGCCGATCGACTGGTAGGCATAGCCGCGTAGTGACTGATCCCCGCCGGCACGAAAGAGAAGCGTTGCCGGAATATCCTGTCGTGACGGCGCGAGCACGATACCGCCTTCCGCACGCACGATAAAGGTGTTCACATTTGCGAGTGTGACCACCCCGATCGCGCGACCAAACAGCCGCACGAAATCCTGATCCGAATACAGGCTCTTGCTGCCGCCTGCCACCTGCCCGCCGATCTCGTAACCGCGACGCGGATCGAGCAGATCGTCGAACGCCCGGTATTGCCATGAGAAGCCCGGCGCGAACGCCTTCTTGTAGGTGACCGTGCCGCCCTCCGGAATCTCGCGCGAAATGATCGCAAGGCCGGTGATTGCGCGCTCGATCCTGCCTTCGGTTTTTGCGTGCTTGTAGGTGATGTTGTAGCTCTCGACCACGAACGACGATATGTCGGTGCGGGTCACATTGGTGCCGAAGTCGTCCTGCCATCCATCGTCCCGAACCGGCAAAACGATGCCCGTTCCCACGCGTTGCTCGCGTTCGTCCAGACGCAGCGTGCTCCGCCAGCGCCATGCCCGGTCGAAGAGATTCACGTCCGTGAATCCCGCCTGCATCCGAAGCCCGGTATTGGTGCTGAAGCCGGCGCCGAGATCCACTTTGAAGCGGGAGGCTTCCTCGATAGCGATCCGAATCGGCAGGGCCGACGGGTCGGCAGCGCCTTGCGGATCCACCGTTACCGTCACCGTCGAAAAATACGGGACCGTATAGAGGCGCGTTTGCAGCTCGGCGAGCGCACGTTGCGAAAACGGTTGACCGATCCGGATCGTGTTGAGATTGCGTACGACGCTTTCAGGGTAGCGATTGAGACCGGTGACTTCCAGGTCCCCGAATCGGAACGCCGGACCGCTGTCGATCTCGACTTGCAGATCCGCTGTGCGCGCGTCGGCATCGATGCTTGCCTGAGAACGATGCATGTGCGCACCGGGGAATGTGCCCGCCAGCAGCTCACGCAACACGCTCGATTTGGCGGCGTCCCATTCCACTTGGCGGAAGCGCTCGCCGACATTCAGGTGCCAGGCCGCCTTGGCGGATGCAAGCGAAGGCGTGTTCGCCGCATCAGCGGCGGCGATCGCGCCACGAAACTGAATGTCCACGGTGCGGACGGTGACCGCTTCGCCAAGCTCGACGCGAATAATAATCTTACCGAGCGGGTCCCCCTCCGCGCTCGCCCGGACCTTCGCGTCGAAGTAGCCTTCGGCGGCAAGGATCGACTGCGCCTCCTCGGGCGTCCGATCGATGAGTGTGCGCAAACGCTGCGGCTGATTGGCGAGCTCGTCGCGCCGTGTTGCGATGAGGAGGTGCTTCTCCAGAAGCGGTGTGAAATCGCCGGCGCCTTCGATCACTAGAGCGTAGCCTGCGGACTGCGCGCGGCTCCACGAGGACCATCCAAGGGCAAACGACGACACGAGGCCGAAGACCAAGACTTGGATGAAACGCCGACTCGCAAAGGGGCTCGGCCTAGCTGTTCGTTCGATCCAGTCTGGGCGGTGCCGGTCGATGGGCACGCGTGAATTTCGCAATATCCCTTCCTGATGCGTGCGTTGTCCGGTTGCATCGTCCGACGCTCGAACCGCGGACTTAGCGCGGGTTCGCTACACCGAAGCGCGCAAGTATCTGATCACCTGCAAGTGGGGTCAAGCGGTCGCCTTCGATGCTGGTCGCCTTCGATGCGGTAGCGGTCGACAGCGCTGAGCGTTTTCACCACCTTGCCTTCGAGCTCCATAAACGGCGGCATAGTCTAGGGCCCGATCTTGTATCGTGCATCCGCGTGTGCAACGTCCGGGCAAGAAAACAAGACCCCAGAAATTCGTCCTGCCATCGTGCGTGCGACGGCACCCTCGGCGCTGCCAATATGGAGGCAAGAATCCGGGCCACACGCGACGAAGACCTGGAAGTGCGCGCGGCTGGCGACGACAGCCTCGAAGACCCCTTGCTACCGAGCGCTTGCAATGCTTGATCGCGCTGCCGAGCGATCTCATCCGCGTTAGGCGGATTGCGGCAGTGCGAAGCCTCTCATCACTGCCGCCCAATCAGATTGTTGGCGCCCGGAGCTTCTCCCTTGACGTAGCGTTGGCTGAATTCATGGCGGCGCAGAACGTTTCGCTCGACATGCCGGATTCACAACTTAATCTGGCGGTGGTGTACCAGAACGTGGGTCGGCAAGAGCGGGCGGAGAAGCATTATCTCGACAGCGCCGAACGCGCGCCTTTCCGCGAAGATGAAGCCGACCATGATTCTCCGAACCGCCACCCAGGGCAGTTGCCGATATCGCCGGTATCCGGCAGAATATGGCGCTCAGACATACCACGTTAGCCAAACGATGGACACCGCCAAAGTATTCATGACCGGGCGCAGCCAGGCCGTTCGCCTTCCGAAGGCCTATCGATTCGACACCAACGAAGTGTCGATCGAAAAGCAAGCGGATGGAGCGATCGTGCTGCGGCCCAAGCCGCAAGGTCGGCTGGGCGATCGCCTATGGGCGATTCTCGATGGCCTGCCGGACGATCCCACCTTTGTGCGGCCCGACCAGGGCACGCCTGAAGTGCGTGATTGGCTTGTCGGCCCCGCGCCGGGCGTGCGCAGCACTTCGCCTCGAGCGAAGCGCGCGGCCGTCAGACCGAAGAGCCGCAAGGTCGCGTCGAAGAAGTAGCATCGTGCACCTGCTCGACACCAACACCTGCATCTACGCGATTCGTCGTCGTCCACCCGGCGTGCTGGCGCGCCTCAACGCGCTGAACCCGAACGCCGTTGCCATATCCGTGGTGGTCGCCATGGAACTGGAGGTAGGCGCGATGCGCGCGCAGGCGCAGGCCTATGCGCCCGCGGTGAAGCGCATGTTGGCCGAGCTCGTCATCCTGCCGCTCTTCGACGACGCGCGCGGACACTTTGCACGAGTGAAGTGCGATCTTATGATGCGTGGTCTGTCGATCGGGCCAATGGACCTTTTGATCGCCGCCCATGCACTCGCGCTGAATGCAACACTCGTGAGCAACAAGGAGCGCGAGTTCAGGCGGGTGAAGGGCTTGAAACTCGAAAACTGGCTGCGCGAATGAATTAGACGTATTGTCGCCGCGGCCGGCGCCGGTGATCGACCCGCCGGAGCTTCGGGAAGGGCAGCTTCCTCCGGGCGTTCCCGGTCCGGTCATGGAGTGGGGGAAGATGCACCAGGTCGAGTTGATGCAGAACAGGGACTATCCACCGCGCCGCGCATTCGCCTAGACTAGTAGCGCAGTTCAGTCGCCCTTGTGGATGTCGATCGGTCCCGGACGTTGCGGCATGCCGCTTGTCCCGAGGCCTGTCGCGCCGCGTGAAAAACCAAGAAAGGAGACGCAATGAAACCTGCTGCATTCGACTATGTTCGACCGGCAAGCCTCATCGAGGCTTTGCAGGCGCTTGCTCGGCATGGCACCGAGGGCCGCATTCTCGCCGGCGGCCAAAGCCTCGTACCTATGATGAATTTGCGGTTGTTGAAGCCCGGCACCTTGATCGACATCAATCGCGTGCCCGGCCTGAACGGCATTCGCGTTGACGCCGCGGAGCTTGTCATTGGCGCATTGGCGCGTCACGCCGATCTCTTGGCGTCCCCGCTGGTTGCAAAGCATTGCCCGTTGATGGCCGAAGCCTACCCCTGCGTGGCGCACGGGCCGATCCGCAATCGCGGCACGTTGGCCGGCAACATCAGCCATGCTGATCCGGCCTCCGAAATGCCGGCGGTGCTGGCTGCGTGCAATGCCACGATCGTCGCGGCCAATGCAACCGGCACCCGCAAAATTTCCGCGGAGGCTTTTTTCACCGGACCGCTTACTACTGCGCTGAAGACCGGTGAGATGGTGACCGAGATCCGAATTCCTGCAGCGCCGGCGAATCAAGGCTGGTCGTGGCAGGAAGAGGCCAATCGCCAGGGCGACTTCGTCATGGCCGGTATCGGCGTCACGCTCACCATCGCGGGTGGCAAGTGCACCCAGGCGAGCGTCGCGGTGGCCGGCATGCAACGAGGCGGCGTGCGATTGGTGAATGTCGAGAAGCAGCTCGTAGGGCAGGCGATCGACGATGCGCGCATCGCGGCGTCTGCGAAACTCGCGCGCGAAAGTGTTGAGCCCGGTGATTCGTACCACGCCGATCCGACCTTCCGGCGCGAGCTCGTGCAAGTGCTCGTCGCACGGGCCCTGCGGGCCGCGCGCGGCCGTTGCAAATAAAGGAGACCACCATGATTCCAATTTCGCTGAAGGTGAATGGCCAGGCGGTCGAGCGGAGCGTCGAGCCGCGCCTGTTGCTCTCTGATTTTCTGCGCGACACGCTTGGGCTCAAAGGTACGCATGTGGGCTGCGAGCACGGTGTGTGCGGCACCTGCACGGTGCTGATCGATGGCAAGTCCGCGCGTTCGTGCCTTGCCTTCGCGGTGCAGGCCGACGGCTCGGAAGTGCGTACGGTGGATGGCCTTGCAAAGGGCGGGCAACTTTCTCTGCTGCAACAAGGGTTCTGGGAGAAGCACGGGCTGCAATGCGGCTTTTGCACCCCAGGGATGCTGATGGTTGCCACCGAGCTGCTCGAGAAGAAAGCGAATCCCTCGGACGATGAAATTCGCGAGGCGGTTTCGTCGAACCTCTGCCGTTGCACCGGCTACTACAACATCGTCGAATCCATCCGTCACGCCGTAACGTTGATCGGGGAGGCACGCAAATGACCGCCACGTTTCCAAAACACATTCCAAGCGAAGGCTACATCCCGGCCAGCCGCCAGCAGGAGGCCCCGCAGAAGCAGTACAAATTCATCGGCAAGAATCTGAAGCGGGTCGAAGATCCGCGCCTGTTGACCGGCAACGGCCAATACATCGATGACATCGTGGTGCCGAACATGGCGCATGCGGCAGTGCTGCGGAGCGATCACGCGCATGCTCGCATCAAGCGGATCGATACCTCAAAAGCGCGGGCGTTGCCGGGTGTGATTCTCGTGATGACCGGGGAAGAAGCGAAGAAGGTGACCGGTCCGACCGCGCAATTCGCGAGCCCGCCGGTGGTGCAGTACTGCATCGCAGTCGATCGCGTGCGGCATGTCGGTGAAGCGGTCGTCGCTGTGGTGGCCGAAAGCCGTTACATTGCCGAAGACGCATGCGATCTCATCGAGATCGAGTATGAAGATCTGCCGGTGGTGATCGACCCGGAAGCTGCGATGAAGTCGACGGGCGATGCGGTGCTGCATCCGGATCGCGGACCGTCGAATGTCGCGCATCGGCACACGTACGCGTTCGGCGCGGTGAAGGAAGATTTCGCGAAGGCCGACCTCGTCGTGAAGCGGCGCTTGCGATGGGGCCGTTCGGGCGGGCAGCCGCTCGAGACGGTGGGTTCGGTCGTGAGCTTCGAGCCCGGCACCGGCAAATTCACCATCTACTGCAACAGCTCGTTTCTCAACTATGTGGGCTGGCTGGTCGGCGCATCGCTTGGGGTCCCGGCCGCGAAGCTCAACATCATTCCATGCGTGACGGGCGGCAGCTTCGGCTCGAAGCTCTTTACGCACAAGGTGATGACCTTGACCGCAACGCTTGCACGTGCCGCGGGTCGTCCGGTCAAGTTCGTTGAAGACCGGCTGGACAACACGACCAACTGCGACAACCACGGCTCCGATCGTCTCTACAACTGCGAGCTTGCATTGAAGCGCGATGGCACGATGCTCTCGCTTAAATTCCAGGTGATCGACGACTATGGCGCCTACCTGCAATACGGCTATGGCACGCATGGCAATTCGCTCTGCCAGATCGTGGGGCCTTACCGGATCGGCAGCATCGAGATGGAATTGGTGGCGGTTCTCACTAACAAGTGCCAGCAGGGGGCCTATCGTGGCTTCGGCTCCGAGGTGACCAACTGGATGCTCGAGCGAATGGCCGATGCGGCCGCCGACGAGTTGAAGATGGATCCGATTGCGCTCCGGCGTCATAACCTGATCCGGCCTGATCAGTTCCCGTATGTCATTCCGTCCGGCAATGTCTATGACAGCGGTAACTATCCTGCGGTGATGGATGAAGCGCTGCGTATCGCCAATCTGCCGGATTGGAAGAAGCGCCAGACCGAAGCGCGCGCAGAGGGCCGTTGCGTGGGGATCGGCATGGCGACTTGCCAGGAGCGCAGTGTGTTCAGCGCGACCGAGTTCTGGTCGTTGAATCCAACCGACAACCCGGGTTTCACTCTGACCAGCTCACCGGAGAGCGTGCAACTGCGCATCGATCCGACCGGCATCGTGCACATCACGCTGGGTTCGCCGTTCTGGGGGAACAGCCCGGAGACGATGGCCACGCAGATCGTAGCGGAGCAATTCCAGATCGACCCGTCGCAGATCAACATCGTGTATGCCGATACGCAAAGCGGATTCAACTCGACCGGGCCGGGTGGCAGTCGCTTCACGGTGATGATCGCCGGTGCGATTGTCGGTGCGAGCACCAAGGTGAAGAGCAAGATGTTGAAGATCGCCGGCCATATGCTCGAATCCGATGTGGGCGATCTCGAATTCCGCGAAGGCAAGATCGGCGTAAAGGGTGTGCCTGGGATGGAGAAGTCGATCGGTGACGTCTCGCTCTATGCGCACTACTTTCGTTTGAACCTGCCGGATGGCGATGAATTCGCGAGTGGGTTGGATGCGAACTATGTGTATGACCATCCGCTCACGACCATGCCCGCGAAGGATCGGAGCCATCTTGGGATCTTCTATCCGATCATGGGGCACATGTGCCACATGGCATTGGTGGAAGTCGATCCGCAGACCGGCAAGGTGAAGATCCTCGATTACGTCGCGGTGCATGATGCGGGCACGATGGTGAATCCAATGACCCTGGCCGGCCACATTCGCGGCGGCACGGCACAGGGGATCGGCACGACGCTGTATGAGAAGTTCCACTACGACGCCGAAGGGCAACTGCAAACGGCCAGCTTTGCCGACTATCTGATCCCGACCCTGCATGAGATGCCGGCCGAGATCCGGGTGGGGCATGTGGAGACGCCATCGCCATTCACCGAGTACGGCATCAAGGGGGGCGGCGAAGGCGGGCGGATGGGTGCGCCGGGGGCGTTGTCGCGCGCGATCGAAGATGCGTTAGGATCCTACGGCGTGCGCTGCGACGAGTTGCCGCTCACACCACGAAGAGTCAGAGAGCTGGTGCGGGCCACCGGCAAGTAGTAGATTCGAAGGACGCTGGCACCGATCACTCCCCGGTGCCGCGCCCAATTCACCTTCTCCCCATGGCGGGGAGAAGGCGGGGGTGAGGGGCCTGCGAAGTAAGCCGGGCATGGAAACACCAGAACAGGCTCTGGAATCACGTTGCATGATGAATAGTTCTAAACCGCGAGCGATCATCGCGGGCGGATCGCTCGGCGGCTTGCTGGTCGGCAATCTTCTCCATCGCGCCGGCTGGGACGTTGAAATTTACGAGCGGGTCGCGGGCACGCTCGATGGGCGGGGTGCGGGACTGGTCACCCATCCGGACCAGCGCGAAATCATCTGGCAGTCCGGTGTATCGCGCGATGCGCCGTTGGGCATCTGGGTCGATCGGCGCATCGTCCTCGATCACACCGGTTCGGTCATCGGCGAGTTGCCGCTGCGCCAGCTCTTTACCGGATGGAGCCGGTTGTATCACCTCTTCTATCAGGTGTTTCCCGAGTCGCGCTATCACGGTGGCGTGGGCGTCACGAGCGCAGAGCAGCGTGCCGATGGCGTGACGGCCATTTTTTCCGATGGCTCGCGCCGCGATGCGGATCTCCTCATCGCTGCCGACGGCGTTCGCTCGACCTTGCGCGCGCAGTTCGCCCCTGAGGTTCAGCCGGAGTACGCAGGCTATGTCGCTTGGCGAGGGCTCACCGATGAAACGGCGTTCTCGGCGGCGACCCATGAATCTATTTTCGAGCATTTCGCATTCTCGTTGCCGGATCGGGAGCAAATGATCGGCTACCCGGTGGCGGGTGCACGCGATGACATTACGCCGGGCAAGCGCCGCTACAACTTCGTGTGGTATCGGCCGGCAGACGAATCGACCGAGCTTAGGCGCCTTTGCACGGATTCTTCGGGGAAATTTCATGAGGGCTCTATTCCACCGCCCCTGATCCGCCCTGAAATCATCGCGGAGATTCGCGCGATTGCGCGAGCCAATCTCTCCCCACAGTTTGCCGAAGTAGTGGAGCGGACAAGCGAGCCGTTCATCCAGCCGATCTACGATGTGCGCTCACCGCGCATGGTATTCGGCCGCGTGGCGTTGCTCGGCGATTCGGCGTTTGTGGCACGCCCGCATTGCGGCATGGGTGTCGCCAAGGCGGCGGGCGATGCGCGCACGCTGGTCGACGCGTTGACCGCGACGAACGGCGACGTGACGCGTGCGCTGCGCGACTATGAAGCGGCGCGTGTCCCGTTCGGCATGGGGGTCGTTCAACACGCGCGTCACCTGGGTGCATTTTATCAAGCGGAGCAACGCACCCCCGAGGAGCGTGAATCGGCGGAACGCTACCGCGATCCGATCGCGGTGATCGAGGATACGGCGGTGCCGTTCAGTCTGCGACCATAGGATGTTCGAAACGGTTCGACGAGTCTTCTTCGCATTCACTTTGCAAGCTCTTCCACGAGCGGATAGTTGGCATGCAGCCCTCGCAGCATCGCGTCGCACGGCTGTAATCCAATTTCATTACACTGCGCCCGGCCAGCATAACGAACTCACTCGATGCTCCCGCGCTCGATCACGATTGCCTACCTTCTCTTCCTGATCGTACCGATCGTACTTCTCTTGGTGGGATCGTTCGGTGGGCTGTGGCTCAATACGTTACTGCCCACCGGTTTCACCTTGCGGTGGTATGCCGACGTCTTGTCGGATGCTAGTTTTCGGCGCGCCTTCAACGCGAGCCTCATGACCGCCGCTACGACCTGCCTCGCGTGTCTGCTTATCGGTCTTCCGTTTGCGTACGCGGTATTCCGCACCGATCGCCCGGTGGTGCGCGCGGTCACGCGGCTTCTCTATCAGCTGCCGGTGGCGATGCCTCCGCTCGTTCTTGCATTCGCATTCATTCTGGTGTTCTCCAGCGATACGCTGCCGTGGCTGGGAAGTGTCTGGCTCCTTATCGCCGGTCACACGCTGTTGTGTCTCCCGTACTTCCTGCAGGCGGTGATTGCCGATATGCAGCGACTCGGCTTGGGTACCCTTGAGGCAGCGGCGGAGTCGCTGGGCGGCAGTGCGACGCAACGTTTCTTTCATATCGTCTTGCCGCTCTTGCGCCACTCGATCGTCGCGGGGTTGATCGTCGTTGCCGCGCTTTCGATCGGGGAGTTCCAGTTCTCGAATCTGGTTGCGGGATTTCTCAACCGCACCTATCCGGTGGTGCTGCTGCAAGCGTTCTACGGTGCAACGGGATTTGCCTGTGCCGCGACGGTGATCCTGCTCGCTCTCGCTCTCGCGGGTTCGCTGGCGGGGACACTGACCGCCGGCCGAGCAACCGCGATGGCGTCACACTGACATGTCCGGCGCCGTCTCCCTGAAGAATGTGACGTTTCGATATCCCGGCGGCAAGGCGGGCATCTTCGATCTGTCTTTGGACATTGCACCCGGTGAGCTGGTCGTATGTATCGGGCCAAGTGGCTGTGGCAAGACGACGCTGCTCAAACTGACCGCGGGATTCCTGCGCCCTGATAGCGGCGCGGTGGTCCTGCAAGGGACCGATGTGACCGGTGCCTCGGTGCGAGAACGGCAGCTCGGAATCGTATTTCAATCGTACGCGCTGTTTCCGCATATGCGCGTTTGGGAAAACGTCGCCTATCCGCTCAGGGTGCGTGGCATCTCCGCAAGCGAACAGCGGGCGCGCGCGAGCGCGATGCTGGCACTCGTCGGTCTGATCGGACTCGAGCAACGTTTGCCGGCCCAATTGTCGGGTGGACAGCAGCAGCGGGTTGCCCTCGCACGCGCGCTCGTGTTCGAACCG
>JANMUI010000853.1:0-1884 GCA_031391405.1 Betaproteobacteria bacterium | reverse complement strand
CTCGAGCTGGATCTCGGCGAGCACGCGCATATGCGCCGCGCCAAGCTGCAGGCGTCGGGCACGCAATGCAATTTGCTCGGCGGACTCCTCGCCGCTTACATACAGCACCTTGCGGGTTTCGCCCAAGGCGGCGAGCGATTGCAAGAGCAAGGTCGACTTGCCGATCCCGGGGTCACCGCCGATCAGGATGACCTGCCCCGAGACGATGCCACCGCCCAGCACGCGGTCGAATTCGTCCACCCCCGAGCTGATCCGATCGGGCGTGACCGCCGACAGATCAGCGAGCGAAGCGACGGTGCTTGGCTTGGCGACGCTTGCGAACCGATTCTGTGCCGCACGCTCGACGAGCGCCTCGCTCAACGAATTCCAGGCGTTGCAATGCGAACACTGCCCTTGCCATTTCGGTGATTCGCCGCCGCATTCGCCGCAAACATAGACTGCCTTCGACTTGGCCTTGGTCATGGACCCTCGACCATGCGCACACGCGGCGCGACCGCGCAGAGGAGCTCGTAGCTGATTGTTCCGGCCGCAGTCGCGACTTCATCGGCGGGAAGCCCTTCCCCCCAGAGCGTTACTTGCGCGCCGACACCAGCCCCCGCATGATCGGTGAGATCAACTGAAAGCATGTCCATCGACACGCGTCCCACGGTCCGCGTGCGACGCCCACCGATGAGAATGGGCGTTCCTGAGGGCGCATGGCGCGGATAGCCGTCCGCATACCCGCAGCCGACAACGCCGATTCGCATCGCCCGTTGCGCAACGAACGTTCCACCGTACCCAACCTTGTCACCGGCTTGCAAGTGTTGAGTACCGATGATCTCGCTCCGCAACGTCATGGCCGGCTGCAATCCAAGCGACGCGGCGCTCCGATCCGCGAATGGGGAACACCCGTAGAGCATGATGCCCGGGCGCACCCAATCGAATCCGCGACCCGAATACCGCAATAGCGCCGCCGAATTCGCAACGGTGCGCTCACCGGGCAATCCGATGGTGAGCGAGTTGAATCGTTCCAGTTGCGCATCGATGCCTTCCGCGCCATCCGCATCCGCGAAATGCGTCATCAATCCGACCGAACGCACCCATGGAATCGCTTTGATCTCAGCAAACACCCTGCGGTAGTCGGGCGGGCTGAATCCGAGACGATTCATACCGCTATTCAGCTTGACGAACACATCGAGCAATCCCGGTGGCCGCGTCGCCTTCAACATAGAAAGCTGCTCAGGGCTGTGGACGACCAGGTGGATCGCATGTTCCGCGACGACAGGCACATCAGCGGGTTGGAAGACGCCCTCCAACATCAATACGGGCGTGTCGGCGTATGCATCGCGAAGCGTGACCGCTTCGTTCAGATCGAGCACCGCGAAGCCATCGGTGTTCTGCATCGCGGCTGCGGTCCGCGACAAGCCATGTCCGTATGCGTTGGCCTTCAAGACAGCCAGAATGCGCGCACCGGCGGCGTGCCGACGTGCGATCGAAAGATTGTGCGCAAGGGCGGCAGCACTGACCTGGGCGAAGATCGGACGTGGCATGGGCGCGAGGGTCGACTATGCGCGCGCGATCTTGGAGAGATCGGACAACCGGCGCTTGGCAAACAATGCGAATGTTTCGACGAGCCGGGAGCGGAATTTCTCTTTCGAATGCACGATCGACATGACCCGTATCAGGCGCGGCTCGAGGGGGATCGCCCGAAGCGTTCCGAGCTTCACTTCCTTTTGCACGGCCGCGCGCGAAAGGATGGCATAGCCCACACCCGTCTCAACCACGCCTTTGATCGCCTCCGGACTGCCCAGCTCCATTTCGGTGGCGAGCTGATTAGGGTCGATCCCGGCGCGTGCGAAATAAAGGTCGGTGAAGTCACGGGTTCCGGATCCCTCTTCACGACTG
>JANMUI010000841.1:0-2028 GCA_031391405.1 Betaproteobacteria bacterium | reverse complement strand
CTCGATTGGTCGTGTGATCGCCCAGGGGCTGAGTGAACGCGTCGGCCAGCCGGTTGTCGTCGAGAATCGTCCCGGCGCGAATGGCGGCGTCGGGGCCGAGGCGCTGTTGCGCTTACCGGCCGATGGCTACACCTTGATGCTGGTATTTACGTCGCTCATGGCATTGAACCCGGTGGTGTATGCGAAGGTGCCGTACGATCCGATCGCCGATTTCGTGCAGATCGGCTCGGTGTGCGAAGTGCCGCTGGTGTTGGTCGGCAACGCATCGCTCAATGTGGCCAACGCGACTGAGCTGGTTACGCGAGCCAAGGCAAAGCCGGGCGAGATCTTCGCGGCATCGAGCGGCAACGGCGCGTTCACCCATCTGCTGCTCGAAATGGTGAATCATCGCGCCGGCATCAAGTTGGTGCATATTCCCTTCAAGGGCGAGGCGGCGGTTGTTCAACACTTGCTGACCAACCAAGATGCCGTCGTCTATTTCGGAACGGTGGGCTCCACGCTTCCCCATATTCAGGCGGGAAAAATGAAACCGCTGGCGGTGTCGACGGCACGTCGCATTGAGCAGCTCCCGAACGTGGCGACGCTTAAAGAGCAGGGTGTCGGCGATTTCGACGAAAGCTTCTGGTTCGGCGTGGCGAGCAAGACCGGTACGCCTCTTCCCGCCGCCGACGCCTATCAGCACCACGTGGCGGAAGTTGCCCGCGCACCGGCGATCATTCAGTCCCTTGCGAAGTTTGGATGCTCACCGATGCAACTGTCTGGTGCGGCGCTTGGCGCGCGCATCAAGTTAGAAATGGACAAGTACGGGGTGATTGCGAAGTCGGTGGGGATGCGGGTGGATTGAAGAGCGTTGTCACGCTGGGCGCGCGCTACTTGGGGCGAGATTGGCCGAGAAAGCGCTTGCGCTGCCGCCGACTTACGTTGATGTTGGCAAAGATAGGTCGAGTACCTGCACGGCAAGCCGATGCCGCTCCAATTCAGGAATGCGCTCGACGATTAACTCCCGCATGTGCGATGCGTCGCGTGGCTTCACCCCCTCCGGCGTTGAGCGCGGGCGATGGCCAAACCAGAGCACCAGGTAAAGACCGGACCCACCGGCTGCTGGATCGATGGTGTACAGGCGTTGGAGTTGGTCTCGCCACGCTGTCCACAACTTGTCGTGGTTCTCTTTCTTGACCTCGATCGGCACGGCGATTCGGCGGCCCGATTGCATGATCTCGGCCCGCATGTCGGCGCGTTTGTCAGCGGCGGCGCTGGATTCCCGCTCGACGTGGATGTCCAACGGCTTCAATCGGGCCCGCAGCTTATCTAACAACAGGTCGCGACAGAAATTTTCGTCGTGCGGTTTGTAGCCCTTCGACTCTTCCTGCCAAAACTGGCGGATGAGATATGTGTCCGCGCCACGGAGGTCCGCCTCAATGTCATTCAACTGCTGCAAGACCAAAATCAGCAGATCGGCGGCATTTGCAGGCGCGAGGTTCGCGATCACGAGTGCCACGGCCAGAGGATCTGCAGCTTGAAAGAGTGCTTCGCGCGCGACGGATTGTTGGGTGCGGACGCTATTGTCCACCACCTCCTTCCACGTTCCGAGTCGACTCGATTCGCCCAACGCGCGCAACGCATCTCGCGCCGCGGCGCTGGGATTCGACGACAGAGCGCTGAAGAGTCCGAGCACAATGGCGCTGCGGTGGTCGGACATGGTAACGCCGCCGGAGCGCAAGCCTTGCCGATGCGGCGTAATTGGCGCCAACACCTCGATCAGGTGCCGCACAGCGACTGGCGGCAGGCGATGCACGGTGCGCGCCAGGCTGCCCTGCTCATCCAGTGCGACGCCAAGCGTCCCCGCACGGCGCTCGTTTTTTCCGATCCACGCGGCCAGTCGCTCGGCTGCATCCGCGCGATAGGGAAGTTCCGCTACCAGCCAGCAGATGCGATGCGCAGTGTCGAGCCCGCGTTGAGCGAGCTTCATTCGGACGATGCGCGTCGCTTGCACATCGTCCAGCAGATGCAGGACTGCAAGGAGCGAAC
>JANMUI010000807.1:0-1993 GCA_031391405.1 Betaproteobacteria bacterium | reverse complement strand
CCAGCGCGATCGCGGTCAACGCTACGGGGGTCTATGTCGCTGGCGCCACCTTCTGTCAATTGGCAGGCCAGATCAGCGCGGGCAGCGCCGACGCTGTTGTAATCAAGTTGAGTCCGACCCCGTGACGGGCAGCGCGGCGCGGTCGGCTTAGGGGAATTCTGAATAACGGAGGATGTTCCCCCGTTGGAAGGGTATCTTCGGGGCAGATACCCGTTCGGATCAAAGGCCCCTTTTGCAATGAACCACAAGGAGCTCGAAATGAAAACGAATCGATATTTCGCCATGGCCGTTGTTGCTGCGATGTTTACGTTACCCTCGGCAAGCTGGGGGCAGATAAGCGGCCACCGCATGGTCCTGCCGAACGATCTGAAATGGAGTGATGTGCCGTCGTTGCCGCCGGGTGCGAAAATTGCCGTCATCGAAGGTCCGATGAGCGAGCCGGTGCCGTTCACGATCCGGTTGAAGTTTCCCGCCAACTACCGGCTGCCGGCCCATTGGCATCCCGCAGTCGAACGCGTTACCGTATTGTCGGGAACGTTCTACATGGGCACCGGTGATAAGCTGGACATTGAGAAATCGATGGCGGTCCCGACCGGCGGATTGATGATCATGCAGCCGAAGCATCAACACTTCGCGTGGACCAAGGATGAAGTGATCGTTCAATTGAACGGCACCGGACCGTGGGGAATCACGTACGTCAACCCCGCCGACGACCCCCGCAAGCCGTAGGAGTCTGCGCGGCAGAGGGCGCAAACTCCCGGTCCATTAATTTCAAACAAGGAGAGCCCAGTGAAGATCGCCCGCGACGTCACCGAACTCGTCGGCAACACCCCGCTTGTTCGAATCAATCGGCTCACGAAAGGTTGCCACGCCGAAATCCTCGCCAAGCTCGAGTTTTTCAACCCGGGCCTCTCGGTGAAAGATCGCATCGGCGTGTCCATGATCGAAGCGGCGGAGCGGGCGGGCTTGATTGGGCCTGAGACAACGATCGTTGAGCCGACCAGCGGGAACACCGGCATTGCCCTTGCAATGGTCTGTGCCGCAAAAGGCTATCGGGCAATTCTCACGATGCCGGAGACGATGAGCCGGGAGCGGCGGGCGCTGATCCGCGCCTATGGTGCGGAGCTGGTGCTCACGCCCGCCGCCGAGGGTGCGATGGGCGCCGTCAAGCGTGCGGAGGAAATCGTTGCGTCCGATCCAAAGAAGTACTTCATGCCGCAGCAGTTCGAGAACGCGGCAAACCCGGAGGTGCATCGTCGGACGACCGCCGAAGAAATCTGGCGGGATACGGATGGCCGTGCCGACGTGCTGGTGTCTGGTGTCGGGACGGGCGGCACGATCAGCGGCGTTGGGCAAACGATTAAGGCGAGGAAGCCCAGCTTTCGTTGCATAGCGGTCGAGCCGGATGCCTCGCCAGTTTTATCTGGCGGGCAGAAGGGGCCGCATGTGATCCAGGGGATCGGTGCAGGATTCGTTCCGGGCAACTTTGATGCGACCATCTGCGACGAGATCGTTCGTGTGAAGAACGATGACGCTCTCGATATGGCACGACGCATGGCGAAGGAGGAGGGCCTGCTGGTGGGCATATCGGGTGGCGCGGCAATCTGGGCGGCGCTTCAGATTGGCGGGCGAGATTCGAGCCGCGATAAGCTGATCGTCACGATCATTCCGTCGTTCGGCGAGCGGTATTTGACCACGCCGCTGTATGCTGGGCTGATGGAATGAACATGAAGGAAGCTCCTCCATGCCCGCAACACGCGTGTCTCGCCTGTTAATTCGCACGCTCGCCACGCTCTCCATTGTCGCGTCGCAATGCGGCTACGCGCAGGATTATCCGAACCGCCCGATTCGCCTTCTCATCGGTTTCACCGGCGGCAGTACCGCGGACATTGTTGCGCGCCTGATAGTCAGCACCTTGGAGAACGGCTCGGTCAGCCGATCGTGGTCGAGTCGCGCCCGGGCGGTACCGGCCTTATCGCCAACGATGCGGTGG
>JANMUI010000796.1:0-3049 GCA_031391405.1 Betaproteobacteria bacterium | reverse complement strand
GAAACCGGGCGGGGATGCGGGTAGGAATGCAGAGGGTAAGCGGTCATGAAGCGCCTCTCCTTGGTGTCGTCCTTGGTGTCGTTGTGATGCGTCGTTGGCCGGTGCTGTGCCGCACCGCGAGGGAATATTGGCACGATTCCGCTGGCGCGACAATCACTACGGACATCGTCACTGATGGCAGACGCGACGCAACATTCCCACCCAATCGATCCGGAAGCGGCGGCACGGCGACAACCGAAAAAGGACGCGTAAGTGATCGAAGACCCGCACAGCCGCGAAGGGCGCGAGCTGGCTTGAGCCTATGACGCGATATTGAACGATTTGAGTGACAATCAGCGGTCGTCAAACGTGTGGAGGGTTCCACGATGCGCGCCAAATCCTGCATCGGTCTGATCGCTGCACCGGTTCTCGGAGTGCTCGCGCTTGTTTGCCTCCCCGCGCATGCGCAGACGGATTCGTCCGCTTACCCGAGCAAGGCCGTGCGCATCATCGTCGGCTTCACACCGGGCAGCGCAACCGACATCTCGGCGCGGATCTTCGCCCAGAAATTCAGCGAGGCGTGGAGCGTGCCGGTAACGGTCGAGAATATTCCAGGCGCCGGGGGCGCGGTCGGCGCCGGTCGTGGTGCGAAGGCAACGGCCGATGGCTACACGTTGCTCTATGCAGCCAATGGCGCAATGACCATCGCACCGAGTCTGCAAAGCAAGCTCGCATACGATCCGACCCGCGATTTCGCGCCGATCTCGCTGGTGCTCACCGCGCCCAGCATCGTGGCCGTCAACAACGAGCTGCCGGTTAAGAGTTTTCAGGAACTGATCGCGCTGGTGCGGGCGCAGCCGGGCAAGTTTTCGTATGCGACACCAGGCGCCGGCACGCCGCAGCACATCGCAGGCGAGTTGCTCAAGATCCTCGGCGGCCTGGACATCACCCACGTTCCCTATCGCGGCGCGGTGTTCACCGACGTTATCGCCGGTCGCGTGGCGATAACGCTCCAGAATGCAGGCGCCATTCTGACGAGCGTCCGCGACGGCAAGCTGCGCGGGCTGGCCATTACGGCGCTCAAGCGCTCGCCGAATATTCCGGAATTCCCCACGGTATCGGAATCGGGATTCCCGGGCTTCGAAGCGGTTTCATGGTTCGCGCTCTTCGCGCCGCCCGGAACCCCCACTGCACTCATCGACAAGGTGCATCAGGAAGCAGTGAAGGTCCTTGCGCAACCCGACATGCAGGCGCGATTCTCACAGCTTGGCCTCGATCCGGCGGGGACTTCGCCGATCGAGCTCGCGGCGATCATCCGGTCGGATATCGAAAAATGGGCGAAGGTGATAAAAGACGCTGGGATCACGGCGAGCGAATAGAAGGAGGCATGTAAATGGGCGCTTATTTCCGCTCTGAGGAGCGTGCGGTTGAAAGAAAGCTGCGGGCTGAAGCGACGAGCGGCGTCATCAAACCATCATCCGAAGAAGCGCTCGGCTTGACGCAACGCAGTGAGCGGGTGACCGATCGGCGCACCTTGATTCCAGTGCTTGGGCTGCGGGAATACTGGTACCCCGCCATCGCGGCCAGGCAAATTCCGAAAGGCAAACCGTTGTACTGGCGGATGCTGGGCGAGGAGATTTGTTTTTTCCGCGGCGAGGACGGGGAGATCGGTGCGATCAGCGATATCTGCCCGCATCGTGGCGCGAGTCTCTCGCAGGGCCTCTGCGTGTTCAAAGGGACCGTGTCGTGCCCGTATCACGGCGCGACCTTCGATGTTGCCGGCCATTGCAAGGCCTTCCTCGGCGAAGGCCCCGCGTCGAAGATCGCCGGCAACCTATCGGTCAAAGCGTATCCGACCAAGGTGCTGCGGGGATGGGTCTTCATCTGGATGGGATCGGAGGCGCCCGCACCCATTGAGGAAGACGTGCCGCCAGAGCTCTTCGACACCACCAAGACGGTGATGTTCAGCACGTACACCTACTGGCCGACCAACTGGATTCTAGCCATCGAGAATCAGAACGATTCGCACAATGCGCAATGGGCGCATCGCAACGCGATGATGAATCTCACGTCGAACCGCGGGCGTTCGCCGACGCCGATTGGTCCGCGTTCGAAGCTGGTTGCCGATCGCGCGCTGGTGCCGATGATGGCGAATCAGAACTACTACAAGGACGATCAAGGCAAAGAGATTTTCAGCCTCCACTACCCCACGCTAGGTGGGAATTGGCCGCGCAACTGGCGGAAGATTCCCTGGGCCATTCTCAAGCCGCTGTACAAGTACGTCATCTACAACAAGTGGCGGATGGCAAAGAAAAATCTTTTGACCTCGGAGACCGAAGAATGGTGTCCCAGCATGGGCGGCAGCGCGTGGCATCTGCCGTGCCAGGTGAGGGTCAATCACGGCATCGGGTATTTCAACCGCTTCGCCGTTCCGGTGAGCGCCAATCTTTCGCGCGTCGTCTATTTGTACATGCGCAAGCGCCCGCGCTTTGCGCCGCTTCAACTGATTCAGAAAGCGTGGTGGCACGGCTACTACAAATGGTGGATGTGCTTCAATTTTTCCGGCCAGGACGCGCGCGTTGCTTCGCCGTGCCGATACTGGACACCTGAGAATCTATCGGCTACCGACTCGCATCTGATCATGCTGCGCAAGCTCATCACCGAGCGCTCGCGCGATGCAACGCTTGCGCGGTTGCGCGGCGAGGCGCGACGGCCCGCGATGCTGAAGGACGATCAAATTCTGCAGGATCTCAAGCGGCAAGGACTCGGCGAGGCCTCCCTCGAAGAAGCGGCAAGCGTCGCGCAAGCGGCGCCGGTCTGGAATTTCCTGCAGAAGGGGTTCAAAGGGTAGAAATGGTAGAAATAGAGTAATAGGGGACAGACCAGAATGGCACTTACTTAAGCGAAGTAGGGGATTTACCGTTCGCCCTGAGCCTGTCGAAGGGTGAATGCCGGAGCGTCCGTGAGCGGACGATCGTCCGCCTTCGACAAGCCTGCGTTACCCTTCGACAGGCCTGTCCTGAGCTTGTCGAAGGGCTCAGGGCGAACGGAGGCTTGCGCATTGACGGGC
>JANMUI010000763.1:0-15563 GCA_031391405.1 Betaproteobacteria bacterium | reverse complement strand
GGCGGCTCGAAGCCGAGTGATCGCAGGCGGTCGGCAGCGTCTTGAAGCTGCAGCACCTTGACGATTTCCGCGTTGAGGCGCGCCAGGATTGCATCGGGGGTCTTGGCCGGCGCGAATGCGCCGTACCACGCGGTGACTTCGAACCCGGGCACACCTGATTCGGCGATGGTCGGAACATCAGGCACGAGGCTCGAACGTTTCGCGCTGGAGATGCCGAGCATGCGGACCTTGCCGGCGCGAGCCAGGGTCACGATGGCGGGCTGGGTAAACATGAACGTGACTTCGCCGCTCATCGTGGCGGCATCGGCCTGCGTTGCGCCTTTGTAGGGAACATGGACGACATCGATCTGCGCCATCGACTTGAGCAGCTCCACGCCCAGATGGGGCACGGTGCCGATGCCTGCGGTGGCGTAGTTGAGCCGGCCGGGCTGGGCTTTGGCCTGCGCGATGAGCTCAGCAAGCGAGCGCGCCGCTCCGTTCGGCGGAACGATCAGGATCATCGGCGCGGTGGCCGCGAGCGCGACCGGCGCGAAATCGCGCAGTGGCTCGTAGGGCAGCTTCGAGGTGAGATGCGGGGTGATCACCATCGCCCCTGCCGCCGAGAACATGATGGTGTAGCCGTCCGGCGCGGCACGTGCAACCGATTCGGTGCCGACCACGCCACCCGCGCCGAGTCGGTTCTCGACGACGACCGGTTGGCCCATCGATTCCGCCATCTTCTGCGCGACCACGCGCGCGACGATATCGGTGGGGCCTCCGGGCGCATTCGGCACGATGATGCGCACCGTTCGCGTGGGGTAGCTTTGTGCAAATGCCGATTGCGCGAAGAGCGCAGCGGCGAACGCAAGTGCTATGCGCGATATCACTCGATCAGCGCGCCGCATGCCGAAAGAACGGCAGCTTGCGACCCTCGACTGCAACGAAATGGACTTCGACACGATCACCGATCCTCACAGTGTCCCGGTCCGGGCCGACCAACCGACTCATCATTCTGGGGCCTTCGTCGAGATCCACCAGTACCGGGGTATAGGGCAGTTGCGACGCCCACTTTGGGCCGTAGAACGATACTTGTACATGAGTATGCGAGAACACCGTACCGGAACCTGCACAGACCTCCCAGCGCAAATCGCGGTCACCGCAGTGCGGACAAAACAAGCGCGGATAGTAGAAGAGATGGCCGCCACGGGCACAGCGTTGCAAGCGAAGCTCGCCCTGATCACAGCCCGCCCAGAAGGGCGCGCTCTCGGCTGATGGCGTGGGGAGGATCGCGATGATGTCTTCCATGGTTCGACCGGCCTCACACGCGTTCGAGAATGCCGACACCGCAAATCGAAAACACCCCGCCATTGCCGCTCACCAGGGCAAGGCGCGCGTTCGGGACTTGCCGTCGACCTGCGCCGCCGCGAAGTTGGCGGACCGCTTCGACAATGTGCAACATGCCGCCGATATGCGCCTGCGACAAGAGTCCACCGTGGGTGTTGACGGGCCACACGCCGCCCGGGCCGATTGCGCCGCTCTTGGCGAATGCACCGGCTTCGCCTGGTGCACAGGCGCCCAGCACATCAAGTGTCACCAACACCGAAATCGTAAAGGCGTCGTGCACCAGGGCGAGATCGATATCCTCAGGCCCAACCCCGGCCGCCTCGTACGCTTCGACACCCGCCGCACGCATGCCGAAATCCTTGATGTCGGGCAGCGCGGCGATCGAGTTATGCGTCATGCGCATGGCCATCGAGCGCATGCGCACCGCCGGCACGCCGAGCCGGCGCGCGTTGGCGGCGCTGGTCAGCACCACTGCACCGCCGCCGTCGGCGACGATCGAGCAGTCGAGCAGGCGCAAGGGCGAGCAGATCATGCGGCTCCGGCGATGGTCCTCGAGCGTCATCGGCTTTTTCATGATCGCATTGTCATTCAGCAACGCATGCGCGCGTGTGGCGACTGCGATCGCGCCGAGGTCGGATTCGTCCGCGCCATAGTCATGAAAGTAGCGCTCTGCGACCAGCGCATATTGGGTCACCATCCCCTGCACCCCGAACGGCTCTTCCCATTCCTCGCCGCCCAACAGGTTGCGCAGTTGAAAGCCGTGCGCGCCTTCCGGGCGACCGGTAAGGGCGTTCTCGCCGAATACACAGACGCAGGTGCGGCAATAGCCGGCAGCAATGGCCCAGATCGCCTGCTGGAGCATGGTCATTCCGGTAACGGTACCGCCCACATCCACGGTGACGCAGTACGAGGGACGAATGCCAAGGTACTCGCTCACCGTGGTCGCGAACATGCTGTTGGGGATACCGTACGGATCAAGGTTGACCAATCCGTCGACATCGGTGATCGACAGTCCGCAGCTTGCGAGCGCCTCGTGCACCGCAAGCGCCTGGATCTGCACCGAGCTCATCCCGGGGAGTTTTCCCACCGGGGTTTCGCCCATGCCGATGATGAGTGCTTCGTCAGATACCCGTGGCATACCCTACGCGACCTC
Organism: Betaproteobacteria bacterium; assembly: GCA_031391405.1. Classification (GTDB taxonomy): domain Bacteria; phylum Pseudomonadota; class Gammaproteobacteria; order Burkholderiales; family SG8-39; genus SHXR01. The sequence goes on along the minus strand of JANMUI010000763.1, from coordinate 13,087 downwards.
GATGGGTTGAGATGCAGTTGCTACTCAAATGCACGACCGTTCGGCTTCAATCGAATGCCGGGTGCCAAGCGCTTCCATTGGAATTCACTCGGATCGGCGATCATCGGACCCGGCGCCTTGGCAATCATGATCTCCTCTGCGATCGGCGCGAAGTCGGCACGAAAATGCACCGAGCTCTTGTTCACGAGAATCGCCTGCGCGGTGGGTTCGATACCCACGTACCTATAGAGCGCCTGATCGGCAAGCTGTGTTTTGCGCGATGCAACCACAATGCGGATGTCATCGATCCGCAATTGCGCCGAAAGGCCAAGGTCCATCTGCGCGCCGCGATAGAACGGACCGGTGCAGGTCAGCTTGCCGTCCGACAACGCTTCGACGCGAAACCGTCCGCGCAAGGGTGCATCGCCTGCGATGGGGGACTTGCCGCCCAGCTCGATGTCGATCTCGCGTCCGATACCCACCCGGTGTGCTGCGATGGCCGCATCCGCATCGACGAGAATACCGATCGCGGCGCGTTTTGCCCGACAGTCGACGAGCGCGCGCAGCATGCCTGTCGTGTCTGAATTGCCACCCGCGCCCGGATTGTCCTGCGTATCGGCGATGACGACCGGACGCGTGGCACGCTCGGCAATCGACATCGCCCGACGCACTGCATCATGCGCACCGTAGATCTTCGCGTCGAACGCGGACTCCTCCGCCTCGATGCGCTCGGCAAGCGCATCACATGCATCGCGCGCGAGCGATGCGTCGCGCCCATAGGCCCACACGACCGGGCCGCATTCGGGAAAATCGGCGGCAGGAAATCCAGGCGTGAATGAGATGCTCGGTACGGTTGCACTTTCCAGCTTCGCGAGCGCAGCGTAGGTGGACCGCGCTGGTTCGAGCATCGTGCACTGTGCGGACAGGCCAATGAGAAACGGGATGCGCCGAACGTTGAGGGCAGGTCTTGGCATGCCTTCGAATCGGGCGAGAAGGTGATGTGCAGTGCGCGCACCGGTCTCGGCCATGTCGACATGGGGATAGGTGCGATACGCGATCAGAGCGTCTGCCGCCTGCAACATGCGCTGCGTGACGTTGGCATGCAAATCGAGGCTGGCGACGATCGGGATCTTTTCGCCGACGATCCGCCGTATGCGAGCAAGCAACTCGCCTTCCCCATCATCGAGATGTTCGGTGACCATCGCGCCATGCAGATCAAGATACACCGCGTCCGGTGCGGCATCGCGCACGCCCTCGACGATCATCGCGGCGATACGCTCGAATGCATCCGTGGTGACATGCGCGGACGGCTCAGTCGCGGCCCAAACGGTCGGCACCATCGTATGGCGGGTGCCCTTGATGTGCTCGATGAAGCCTGCAATCGGGAGGTTGCGGGCAACCATGGTCTCGAACATCTCCCCGCCGCGCTGCAAGGGCGGCCAGCCGCCGCCGCGCTCAAAGTCGGCATAGGTGGCCTTCGACGGCGCGAAGGTGTTGGTCTCATGCTGAAAGCCGGCGATGGCGATGCGCATTGTTGAATCCTGAAACCAAGATGAACCACAGAGGACGCAGGGGACACGGAGGAAACCGTTGATTGATATTGTCTCGCCGGAATGGAGTCGTCAATGATTCCGAGGCGCGGATCGCTGGAATGTGGCGTGATCAATCGCTTCGATCAAGACTGTGTCCTCTGCGTTCCCTGTGGTTCAATATTGACGAACTACCCAATAGTCCCCGCCTTCCGCACGCTATCGATCAACGATGCCCGCATCAGAAACGCCTTGTGCAGTACCGGATCGGCCACGATTCTTCTCAGCTCGTCCAGCCGCTCCCGCCGTATCGCTGGATCTTTCTCCTCTAGCCGGCGCTTGTTTGCTACCGTTACCTGCTGCACGTACTCCACGTTGAGCGGCCGGCGCCGTCGATCATAGCGAGCGAGGATCGATGCGTCGGCCTTGCCCGACTGAATCATGTCGAACAGCTCCGCGAGCTCCATGCCGTCGTGAATGCCGCTATTCATGCCCAACCCGCCCATTGGGTTGTTCACATGCGCGGCGTCCCCGGCGAGGAACATTCGGCCCTTGACGAACTGCGCCGCGACGCGCTGGTGGAATTTGTACAGGCCGCGGTATTGGATTTCGTACGCCTCGTCCTTCGGCCAGAAGAACTGCATCCTTTCCTGCAACTTTGCGTCCGACAGCACGACATCGTCGGGGTCGTCGCAACCGTCCTTGGATATCACCCGCCACATGCCCTTGAAGTCGTTCCCCGACACCTTGAATAACAGCACGAAGCGTTCGGGGTCGGCAAAGTAGTTGCGATTCGAATAGCCGAACTTCGCTTCGAAATCGAATGGGGTCGTGAGCCCCACGAAGCGCTCGGCGAATGTATAGCCCGCGAAGTCGATCTCGCACGTTCTGCGCACGAGACTGCGCGCGCCGTCGGTCCCCACCAGGTAATCGCCGGTGAAGCGCCGCTTCCCGTCAGGTGTTTCGCATTCGGCCCAAGCGTGATCGGCATCCTGTCCGACCGCAGTCACTTCATGGCGGCGCAGCAAGGTCGCATCGGGAAAGGACGCAAGCTTTGCAGCACAGAGGTTGACGGTCTTGTGGGACTCGCATTGCACCGCGTAGGGATGGTTGGTTTCGCCTTCGAGCATAGAGAAATCGAATTCGGCAATGAGCTTGCCGTTCACACGATCCCAGTGCTGAAAGCGCTTCGAGATCAAGCCCTGCCGGACGACTTCCGCGCCGATGCCAAGAGTATCCATCATGTCAAGGGTCGAAGCGTGCGTGGTTGCCGCGCGCGGTTTGTCGTCGTAGATTTCTTCAGCTTCGAGAACGGTGACGTGCATGCCGCGTTGCGCGAATGCAAGTGCGGTGACCATGCCCACGGGCCCTGCGCCGACGACGAGGATGCGGAGTGGTTGCAGCATCTAGAGCGAGCGATACCACAAGATGAACCGCACAGGACGCCAAGGACGCAATGGAAGATCAATCACAACAGCGTTTCGAAAACTTTGCGTCCATTGCGTCCTTTGCGGCTACGAATTGCCGTCAGTGCGCTGCCCCGGAAAAATCCATCGGCAGGCGACACTCCGCGACGCGAATCCGCTTCATCGGTGCCGGCGTATTGCGGCTGCGCCCGACGAATCGTGGAACGCTGTCGGTGATTACCGCGCCAACGGCTGCAATGTCGCCATTGCGAAGGGCATCGAGCGCGGTGTTCTTCGATCCGCCGACACACGCGTCGAGGATGACTACGTCTGCGTCCTTGCCGGTGCGCAGGAACCCCGAGTTCAGTCGATACACGGTCGCGTTATTGCCTGTTGCCGCCGCGATTGCCCATTCGACGGGCATGTCCGCAAGGCTCGCAAGATGCGTGATCGTGTACATCATGCCAAGCGGCATGATGCCGCTTCCCGTAGGCGTGTCGGTGGCGATAAGAAAACGATCGAACTGATCGGCCTCGCGCACCATTTTCGACAGCCACAAGGTCGTCCGCAGATTGCCGGCGGTGCACACTTGCAAGGCGATCTTGCTTTCATTGACCAGGCGCGGGAAGTCTTCATCGGGCATCGCGACCGGTCCACCGTTGACATGAAACGATACGTCCGGTTGGATGGCGAGCAGGTGATCGGCCCAGATGCCTGATGAACCGGGAATCGATGAGCCGCCGGTATGGATCATCGTCACCATGCCGTGCTTCTTGGCCCATGCGGTCATCGGCGCATATTCGTACGGCGTCTTCACCGCGCCGAATCCGGCCTTGGCGAGCCACACGCCTTTCTTCGCGATCTCTTCGAAATCTGCTTCGACCAGGCCCGGCTCCATGATCACCGAGCCGGCCCATACGCGCATGCCGCCTGGGCGAAAGTGCTCGAAGCATTTCATGGCGGCCACCGCCAGCGCTTTCACGCCTTCGGGGTCCTTCGGGCGGCCGGTGACATGGACTTCGGAGGCACTGATCGCCGTCGTGACGCCGCCGTGCGTGTAACTCTCCAGGAACCCGACGGTCTTCTGGCGGGGCGTGTAGTCACCGAACGTGTTGTGGACCTGCGAGTCGATGAGCCCCGGAATGGCGGTCGCGCCGTCCGCGTCGATCACGACATCACAATCGCGCATTGCAGCGGCACTGACCGACCCCACCGCGGTGATCTTGCCGTCGGCCATGAGGATGGCGTCGCCCGCGACGAACGGATCACGCCAATCGCCGCTCACGATAGTGCCAAGGTTGACGATCGCTGTTTTCATGAACGCGATTGTCCGACAATTTCGCCGGGTGTGTTATGCCGCAGGCCCGTCGCGTGGCGCGCGCTACCCGCTACTCAAGTGGCGGCGCGAAGAATCGGGATGTTACCCATGCCCTCGAACTGCCCGTGTCCATCCTTGGACGATGACGGCGCGTCTTTTGCAGGATCGAACAGCCAACCGCCCTGTTCGCGCTTGTCGCGATCCAGCTCGTCGACCAGGTCGCTGTCGATGTGCGCCTTGGCGCCGGCGAATCCATATACCAATGCGGTATCGCAAACGAGATTGATGAGTCGCGGCACGCCACGGCTGATCCGGTGGATCACCTTGCACGCTTCGGGCGCGAACAATTCGCCGTCGACGCTGCCCGCGATCTTGAGCCGGTACCGGACATAGCCGTCCACGTCGTCCACGGCGAGCGGTCGCAGGTGAAACTCGGTCTCGATCCGCTGGGCAAACTGCTGCAAGGCGGGGAGTCGAAGTTTCTCGCGCAACCGTGTCTGGCCGACCAGAATGATCTGCAGCAGATGGTGCCGGTCGACATTCACGTTCGACACCATGCGCAACTCTTCCAACGCGTCGATCGACATGTTCTGCGCTTCATCGACCACCAGCACGACGCGACGGTTCTTCACGAACTCGTGCATCAAGAAGTTCGACAGGACCTGGAACATCTCGACTTTGTCTTTGTCGCGAAAATCGAGACCGAACGCCTGCAGCGACCATTGGAGCAGCTCGCCGAACGCCTTGTGCGTATTGCCGATCAAGCCGATCGAGACGCTGCCACCGAGGCGGGCGAGCAGATGGCGCACGAGCGTCGATTTGCCGGTACCGATATCACCGGTGATCAATGAGAACACCGACGGCTTCAGAATGCCGTATTCCAGGAGCGACAGCGCGGTGCGATGCTGCTGGGTGAGATAAAGGAATTCGGCCTGCGGCACGATTGAAAACGGCCGCTGCTTCAGTCCATAAAATGCTTCGTACATACGTTTGCTTATACCCCCGAATCCACGCGCATGGGCAGTCCGAATCCGCCATTCGTCGCGAATATTTCGCTCTTGCCGTGCGGACCCTACTCAGATCGGCAGGGGTCGGTGGTCCTTCAGGGTCAGCCAGCCCCGTACCACGCGGTAGATGACCCACAACGCGATCAGACCAAGGAGCGGAAACCCAATGATCGCGAGAATCAGCGTGGCAATGAGCAGCCAGGCAATCACAAACCAAAGCGCGGCGAACCAGAACGTACGGATCTGCCACCGGAAGTGCGACTCGAGATAAGTGCCGCGCGTGTCGCTGCGGCGAACGTAATTCAATATTACGGCAATGATGGACGGAATTCCAAACAGGAACGCGCCGACGATGGTCGCTGCCGTCACCACGCCAATAACGATACTCGCGGTGTGCAGGGCGTAGATGACATGGGTGAGCGTCACGAGCGAGGAATCGACCTCGCGTGACTCGACAACGCCGGTCGATGCATCAACAGTGGCCATTCGGTCATCTCCTTTGTTGCGCGAGCGTGCGGCGAATCTTGGGGCGACCGGCGCAATTTTCAACTGCGCTCGTGATCCTGCACGCCGCGCCGTGGATCTTACAAGTCGAGATCCTGCCAGATTAGGTCGATGCGCGCTTTGACCGCCGCGTCTTTCGCGATCGGCCGTCCCCACTGGCGGTCCGTTTCGCCCGGCCACTTGTTCGTTGCATCGATGCCCATTTTCGATCCAAGGCCTGAGACCGGACTCGCGAAATCGAGCGAATCGATCGGCGTGTTCTGCACGATGACGGTGTCCCGCGCCGGATCGACCCGTGTGGTGAGGGCCCAGATGACCTCGGTCCAACGCCGAATGTCGATATCGTCGTCCACCACCACGACGATCTTGGTGTACATGAACTGACGCAGGAAACTCCAGATCCCGAACATCACCCGCTTGGCGTGGCCCGGGTACTGTTTCTTCATGCTCACCACCGCCAGACGGTACGAGCAACCTTCCGGCGGCAAATAGAAATCGAGGATCTCGGGAAATTGCTTTACCAGGATCGGAATGAGCACTTCGTTCAGCGCAGCCCCAAGGATGGCCGGTTCGTCGGGCGGCTTGCCGGTGTAGGTAGAGTGGTAGATCGGCTCGCGACGCATCGTCATGCGCTCGATCGAGAGGACCGGAAAGCGCTCCCGCTCGTTGTAGTAGCCGGTATGGTCACCGAACGGTCCTTCGAGCGCCGAATCGTTCGGCTTGATCGAGCCTTCCAGCACGATCTCCGCGCTTGCCGGCACACGCAACAACGAACCGATCGATTTCACCAGCTCGGTGCGCGCACCACGCAGCAGCCCGGCGAATTGATACTCCGACAGCGTATCGGGAATCGGTGTCACCGCACCGAGGATGGTGGCCGGATCGGCGCCCAACACCACGCTTACCGGAAAGGGCTCCCGCGGATGCAGGGCGCAGTGTTCACGATAGTCGAGCGCACCACCGCGATGCGCAAGCCAGCGCAAGATCACCCGATTCCGCCCGAGCACCTGCTGGCGATAGATGCCCAGATTCTCGCGCGTCTTGTGCGGGCCGCGGGTGATCACCAGGCCCCAGGTGATCAACGGCCCGGCATCTTCCGGCCAGCAGGTTTGAATCGGCAGGCGCCCGAGATCCACGTCCGCAGCTTCCCAGGTGACCTCCTGGCACGGGGCTGAATGCACGACTTTGGGTGCCATGTTGAGCACCTGCTTGAACTTCGGAAATTTCTCTAATGCGTCGCGCCAACCCGTCGGAGGTTCCGGCTCTTTGAGGAACGCGAGCAGCTCGCCGATCCGACGCAATTCCTTCACCGCTTCATCGGGGCTCGCGTCAACGCCCATGGCAAGCGCGACACGACGGACCGTGCCGAACAAATTGCCGAGCACCGGCATCGTGTGACCGGTCGGTTGCTCGAAAAGAAGCGCAGGCCCCTGTCGGGCCAGTACCCGATCACAGACCTCGGTCATCTCCAGACGCGGATCGATGGCTTGGCGCACGCGTTTCAGCTCGCCATGCTGCTCCAGCCAGGCGATGAATTCTCGCAGGTCGTGGTACTTGAGGGTCATTTCGAGGCTGTTACCAGCACAAAGGACAGGAGGAGGAATGCGAGGCGATGATCGACCGCTCTTAGTCCATCAACTGCGCGGGTCGCCGAATCGGCGCGCCATTTCGCGTCCAAGCTCATCGAGAGGCATCGAACGCCCGCGGCGCTCCAGGCGATAGTGTCCGACCATCGAGAAAACATCGACCGCCGTCGTGCCCCAGACGCCGAGGGCGATGCGCGCTCCGCCCCAGATGAGCAACGCCCAAGCGATCAAGGGCAGCCAAGCAGCGCCGATCACAACCGCGGACAGGCCACGCTGCGCCTGTGAGCTGATACCCGACACGGCGTTGGTATCGGTACCTTCGGTACGCAACAGCGAATCGAGGGACTGGGATTGCGCCGTCAAATACCCTGCGATGTGGCCGGTGACGCTGAGTAACAGGACGGCAATGCCGATCAGGACAAGCCCGATGACGATGCGGCGGATCGATCGTTCGAATGCGACTTCGACCGCGCCCACCGCACTTAATGCCACGCTTCGCTCGCCGCTCGCGCTCGATACGACGAGCCGGCGCGTAGTGAGGAGGGCGATCCCGCCCGATACGGCGGCTTGCGCAAGCACTTGTTCGGTGCCCGTGAGCTGTGGTGCAGTCGGCTGCGGGAGGAGTTTTCGCCAGTCGATCATGATTGGGCCATCAGATGTTCAATGCATCAAGCGCGATTCCGGCAAACACCGCCGCACCCAGCCAGTTATTGTGGTTGAACGCGCGAAAGCAGCCTGCACGCGTTCGAGTACGGATCAATGTGTAGTGATAGCCCATCATGGCGCCTGCGACGGTGAGGCCACCGTAATACCAGATTCCGAATCGTTCCGCGATGCCCACGGCGGCGAGGATCGCGAGCATCACTGCGTAACACACCATCACCGCCGCCACGTCCATACGTCCGAACGTGATGGCCGCGGTGCGAATGCCGATCCGCAGGTCATCGTCGCGATCGACCATTGCATATTCCGTGTCGTAGGCGATCGCCCAGAAAACGTTGGCGGCGAGGAGTGCAAAGGCGAGCGGCGGCACAGCACCGGTCTGCGCCGCGAACGCCATCGGTATGCCAAATCCAAATGCAATGCCGAGATAGGCCTGCGGAATCGCGAGAAACCGCTTCGTAAGCGGGTACGAGGCGGCGAGGAAGACCGCCATGAACGCAAGCGCAATGGTGAGTCCGTTGAACGGTAGCACCAATGGGAATGCCGCGAGACACAACACCGCTGCGAGTACGAGCGCTTCACTGCGCCGCACTGCGCCGGTGGCAAGCGGCCGGTCGCGGGTGCGGGCGACCTGGCCGTCGAAATCAGCATCGGCAAGATCATTCATCACACATCCGGCGCAACGCATGACGAATGTCCCGGTGATGAAGATCGCCACCACTTGCCAGCTCGGTTGCCCATGTGCCGCGATCCACACCGCCCAAAGTGTCGGCCACAAGAGGAGCAACGTTCCGATCGGCCGATGCAAGCGCATCAGGCGACCGTAGAGCATCAATCGGGCTGCCAGCGACATGCGGGAATGCTCAATCCTTAGGGCGCTCAGAAATTCACCACGGAGGACGCGGGGGACGCAGAGGAAAGGCGAGAAAGCCCTCCCTTGACAAGCATACTTTCCCTCGTGAAAAAGGGGGCGGCGAAGCGGGGGATTCTACGGGCGCTGATCAAAGCGGGCCGTCGCGAACGGCATTGAGTCAACACGACCGCGCTGAAGCCTCCGTTCGCCCTGAGCCCGTCGAAGGGTAACGCAGGCGTGTCGACGGCGCGCGAAAGACGCCTATGGCTCGAGCGGCAGGCCCTTCGATCGCCATTCGGGAAATCCGCCGCGGAACCAATGTACGTTCTTGTATCCGGCCCCGACCGCCACCTTGGCGGCCTTGTAGCTCTTCCAGCACTCGGCACCGTTGCAAGCGAAGATCAACGCCGCGTTGCGATCAGCCACGACCTCGGTCAGCTTGAATTCGTCCTTCAATGGGTCGAAATCGACCTCCTTCTTGCTCACTTCTTTGTACGGTAGCAGCTTGGCACCCTTGACTCGGCTTTTCGAATATTCCTCGTTGGTACGCACATCAAAAAACGTGGCCTCGCGTTGCATCAGCGCTATTACTTCTTCGGCCCCGATCACCTTCGCACCGGGCAGGAGCGTCGGCGTGAAGTAGCCAAGGGTCGAGACGTAGGTGTAATCCCGGTCGGAGGTCCGCTCCAGTTTGGAGAATTCGAAGCCGGCAATCTGTACCCGACCGATCGTCTTGACATCCGGTGCGAGAAAGGCCTTTTTCACCTGCGCCACCATGTCGGCGCCCAAGCGGCTATTGACAGCGATGCTCATCGATGGCACTTCGCGCGATTCGAAAATCAGATTGCCGGGATTCTCGGCGAGCCAGTTCCGCGCAAATCGGGCATCGATCGCGATGAGGTCGTACATTCCGAGCGCAAGGCCTTCCAGGGCAGACTCGTGATAGCGGGTGGACTGGACCGATCCGAAGTGCTTCTTCAACGGAAGATTCTTCGCATTGATCTCGCCCAGCGCAAGATAGGTCGCCAGCGAGTCGTCGTGTGGCAGGCCGAGCCGCTTTCCCGCGGCCTGCTCGATGCTCGCGATCCCCGAGGATTTCATCGAAATGAAGGCAGCCCGTTCAGTCGCGGGCAGCCTGGCGACCGGTTCATAGCCATAGCGAAGTGCGCTGCCGATCAGATGGGCCGGTGCGATGATGATCGCGTAGTCCCCGGTCCGGGTGCGCTGCAGGTCGCGCGTGAGGTCCTGGGAGAATACGACGCTCACTTCCTGTCCGAGCGCCTGAGAGAGATATTGGCCGAGCGGGAGGAAATGCTCGATGGCTCTGCCGGCGGTGGCGTACTCCGTGGTTTCGGAGGTCACGCCGATCGTCTGTTTTGCGGCCGCGTTCAATGGGGCGGATAGCGCGAGGCCCCACAGGGCGCCTGTCCAGATTGTCGAGAATCGAATCACCTGCACCTCCGAATTCCAATGCGCGCAATTGCGCATGGCCTCCCCCGACTGATCAATCGAATGTTTCTCGACGAACGTTGGGGGGCAGCAGTCCCTCAAGACGTTCTCGGCTCGATCGAATTGGTACCGCGAAGAATGCGTTCGAGCGCCCGACATCAAGCGCTTTGCACATCTTCATCAACCGGATATTCCACGCACGGTCGCCGGGGACGCAGGAGCGATAGTTTGCGCTTCCTGGCAAGCCCCCGCGTCGCCGCCCCGTTCGACAAAGGTGACAGTTTGCACCCTATTACCGTTGGCGTTCACGCCTTCAGCAATTCCCCCCGGCCGCCGGCCCACCGCTCGATATGCCTCGCCGCCAACTCGGGCAAGGTATCAAGTAGATGATCGCCAACCGCGCGAGCCGCTTCAAGCAGCGCGCCATCGGTAGCGAGATCGGCGAAGCGCAGCAACGGCGCGCCGCTTTGCCGTGCCCCGAGCAACTCACCCGGGCCCCGCAACCGCAAGTCCTCGGCCGCGATTGCAAACCCGTCGTTGGTGCCGTAGATCACGCGCAGGCGGGATCGTGCGCCCAACGAAAGAGGGCGTTGATAGATGAGGACACATGCGCTTTGAATCGCACCGCGGCCCACCCGGCCGCGCAATTGATGCAGTTGTGCGAGTCCGAATCGCTCGGCGTGCTCGATCACCATCAGCGAGGCGTTCGGGACATCGACGCCCACTTCGATCACCGTGGTCGCAACAAGCAGGTTGAGCGCGCCGCGCTCGAATTCAGCCATGACGGCGGCCTTTTCGGCGGGCGGCAGGCGCCCATGTACCAGCCCGACGCGCAGATCGGGGAGTGCCGCCGAAAGCGCCGCATGCGTATCGATCGCGGTCTGCAAATCGAGAGTCGCCGATTCCTCGATCAGCGGACAGACCCAGTACGCCTGCCCGCCCGCCACGCACGCATCGCGGATATGCCGGATGACTTCGTCACGCCGACCGGAAGCGACCAGTTTCGTCACGACGGGCGTGCGTCCGGGCGGCAACTCGTCGATGACCGAAACATCGAGGTCGGCGTAGTAGCTCATCGCCAGGGTTCGCGGAATCGGTGTCGCGCTCATCGTGAGCATATGCGGCTCGCTGCCATCGGCTTGTGTGCCCTTGTCACGCAGCGCCAGACGTTGTCGAACGCCGAAGCGATGCTGCTCGTCGACGATCGCAAGCCCGAGGCGCGCGAACTCGACGCTATCCTGGAAGAGCGCATGGGTGCCGACTGCGATCGCGATCTCTCCGCTCGCGATGGCTTGCGCGGATTTGCGCCGCTCCGATTTCTTCTGACTGCCGGCGAGCCACGCGATCGGCACGTCGAGCGGGGTCAACCAACCGGTGAGCTTACGAAAATGCTGCTCGGCGAGAAGCTCGGTCGGTGCCATGAACACCGCCTGATAGTTGTTTTCGACGGCACGCAGCGCCGCGAATGCCGCGATCACCGTCTTGCCGCTGCCGACGTCACCTTGCAGCAGACGGTTCATCGGATGACCACGACTCAAATCGTCGCCGATCTCATTCCACACCCGTTGTTGCGCTTCAGTGAGCTGAAAGGGTAAGGCCTTCGACAATCTACCGACAAGCGTGCGTCGCGGCACCAATGCGTGGGCCGTGAGGGCCTGGCGAGCGCGCTGGTGCATGCGCATCGACAACTGCTGCGCAAGGAGCTCATCGAATTTGATACGCTGCCACGCCGGGTGGGACCTGTCGATGAGACTTTCAGCGTCTGCATTCGGTGCGGGATGATGAAGCGCATCGATCGCCTGCCGGAATGGCAGCAATCCATGCGATGCGCGCACCGCATCGGGCAACGTATCGGAGAGTTGCTCGCTTGCCAAGGCGCGTTCGACCAGGGTGCGGATCTGATTCTGCGACACCCCGGCGGTCGTCGGATACACCGGCGTGAGCGCGCTCGGTAACGGTTCGTCCTTCCTCAGCATGCGCACCCGGGGATGCACCATCTCCGCCCCGAAGAAGCCGGTTCGAAGATCACCGAATGCCCGCAGCTTCGCGCCGCGGACGAATGCCTTCTGCTGGCTCGGATAGAAATGGAGGAATCGCAGTATCGCTGCACCGGAGTCGTCTTCCACGCGGCAGACGAGCTGGCGGCGTGGGCGCGAAGTAATCTCGGAGGACATCACCGTCGCTTCGATCTGCGCCGGTTGCCCGTCGATCACTTCCGCAATTGGCGTGATACGGGTTTCATCCTCGTATCGGAGCGGCAGATGCAGGATCAGATCGAAGCGGGAGTAGAGGCCGATCCGCGCAAGCTTCTTTGCGAGCGCAGGATCGATGCCTTCGATTCGCGCACCGCCGCTCGCCGGCGTGGCCGCTGCCGACGCCACTTTACCCACAAGACATATCCATTACTGATCAGGGCCGGCAAGATAGTTGCGCTTCGACTATGTTAACGGACCCAACGCCTCCTCGTATCAGGGGACGTTATTCATCAGCCCGGAGGGTTGACATGGATGCTGCGATCGAACCGGCCGACCAACGGCCCGGCGGGCCGATGGCGCCCGAACACGGCGAATCGGATTCGGCGCATGAAGCGGAGCGCCGACGCTTCCTGGTTGGATCGGCCGCGGCGGTGGCCTCCACCGCGATCGCGGGCTGCGCCACCGCCAACGGTGGCGCCGGTGGCGCGAGCGGCACCATGAATAATAGGGGACAGACCACGTTTTTCACTGAAAAACGTGGTCTGTCCCCTATTATTGCGATCGTGGGCACCGAACACTGGGCGGTGAAGCGCACCGC
>JANMUI010000744.1:0-1704 GCA_031391405.1 Betaproteobacteria bacterium | reverse complement strand
CCTCGGCGCTCGCCTATGCTACCGAGTCAGAAGGGCACAACGTCGCGATCTATCCTGCGGGCCGCTCATTGGGCAAGTCGCGTGAACCGCTTCGCGTCGCCGAAGAATACGCAATGATCGACAATTTCTGCGGTGGGCGACTGGTGGCTGGTTTTCCCGTCGGCCTCATGTATGACGCATCGATCAACAACGGCGTGCCGCCGATCGAGATCCGCGGGCGCTTCGATGAGAACCTTTCTCTCGTGCTGAAGGCATGGCGCGAGAACGAGGCGTTCACTTGGAATGGCAAGTTCTCACAGTTCGAGTGCGTGAACATCTGGCCGCGCCCGCAGCAACGCCCACGTCCACCCGTCTGGCTCACCGGTACCGGCAATCCGGCAACCATGCAGGTCGCATTCGATGAGGACTTCGGTTTCAACTATTTGAGCTGGTTCGGCACCAAGATCACCGGACCGCGCATCTTCGGTCGCTTTTGGGATATGGCGGACAAGCTCGGCAGGCCGCGCAATCCGCATCAACTTGGCATCCTGCAGGTTGCCTGCGTGGCCGCGACGGACGCGGAAGCGGAACGCAAGTACAGGTCGCACATCGAATATCTGTTCAATCGCGGGCCCGGTGCGATTGCCGGCGAGAAGCTCGCAATCCCCGGCGGCATCGGACTGCAGGGCCTTCATGCGTTGATGCGCGACCCAAGCGATTTTGGCATTGCGCATGAGCTTCGCACGGTGTCCTTCGCGAAGCTGGTCGACGTCGGTGCGGTCATCATCGGCAGCGTTGCTACGGTTACCGAACGCCTGACCGAGCTCGCGAAGACGCATCAGATCGGCAATCTGCATCTGATGATGCAGTTCGGATCGATGCCCCGTGAACTCGCGATGGAGAACATCAGCATGTTCGGCAAAGAGGTCGTGCCCAAACTGAAAGGCATGTGGAAAGACGAGCCGCATCATTGGTGGCCGGAACGTCTCGGTGGGCACCCGCGTCATGCGGTTGCGCAACCGGCCCTGCGCGCTGCGGGAGGTGCGTGATGGCAGGCGCCCTCGTGGAAACGCAAGATCGTTCAGTGGATGTGTGGGGTGGTCGCATCAAACTGCGCTTCAAGACCGCGGGATCGGGTGCACCGCTCCTCTATCTGCATGCAGCGGGCGGATTGTTTTTTGATCCGTTTCTCGCGGCGTTGAGCAAACGCTACACTATCTTTGCGCCGGAGGTGCCTGGGACAAGCGCGGGCGATGCGAATGCAATCCATCAAGTCGACGATCTATGGGATCTCGTCCTCATCTACGAAGAGGCGATTCGCAAGCTCGGATTCAATAGCGCACCCGTCCTCATCGGGCAATCGTTTGGCGGGATGCTGGCCGCCGAGCTCGCGGCGCACTTTCCAACGCAATTCAAAAAGGTGGTGCTACTCGGTCCGGTCGGGCTCAGGCAGGACGATCTGCCGATAACGAACTGGATGACGACGCCACCCCCTGCGCTGCCCGCGCTGCTGTTCAAGAATCCCGCGCATCCCGCGGCAAAGGCGATGTTCACACCGCCTGCTGATCCAGATCTTGCGGTGGCTCAAACGGCGGCGCTGGTCTGGTCGTTGGGTTGCACTGGAAAGTTCGTCTGGCCGTTGGCCGAGAAGGGCCTGCGAAAGCGCCTGCATCGCGTCGCCGCACCGACCTTGATCATCTGGGGAAAGGACGATGCACTCATCTC
>JANMUI010000720.1:0-1317 GCA_031391405.1 Betaproteobacteria bacterium | reverse complement strand
GTATGCCGGGCTTCAAACCCGCGACCCACGTCGGCATTGTCGGCCCGGCCGGGATGCCGCGCGCGATTGTCGAGCGGCTGATGGAAGAAATCACCCGCACGACTGGAACGCCCGAGGCCCGCGCCGCATACGACAACCTGCAGTTCGCGCGCGTGCAACTTGGCCCCGATGACTATGCGAAGGTGATTCGTCAGGAGCTGGATACTTGGGGGCCGCTGGTCAAATCGCTGAATATCGTGCTCGACTAATCGAGCGTAATGCCAAGCGAGGTAATCAGTGGTGCCCAGACCGCGCGATCCCTCTCAATGAGCGCTTTCGCCCGCGGTGATGAATAGCGGCACCCGCGCATAGACACCAACCGGTTCCAAATCCTTGCGCGGATCGTAGGAGAGCTTCTTGTAAAGCACCGTGTTGTAGACGAGGGTGCCGTTGTCACCTGACACCAGTGTGTAGCCATCAGGTGCCGATTTGACGCCGGCCTCGGTGCCGATGATGCCGCCCGCCCCGACGCGATTCTCGACAACGACCGGCTGACCCAGCCCGATCGACATTTGCGCCGCGACCACGCGACTGAAACCATCGAAACTCCCGCCGGGTGGATACGGCACGATCCACCGGATCGCCTTCATCGGATAGGTTTGTGCGACAACGATTGCGGGCACCGCGGCCAGCAGAGCAAACGCAAGGATTCCGCGTTTCATGAGGCTTTCTCCCGCCATATTTTTGAAGCTGTTGCGACGAGGAATTCGAGTTTTCTTCGTTGCACGTCTTGTGTCACCCACGCATCCGCGGCCATTCCTGAAAAGCCGCAGTTGGGGCAGAGTGCGAGATGATCGAGCGGCACGTATTTCGTCGCCGCGTCGATCTTGCGCATGACGTCGACCTGCTGCTCGATGCGAGGATCGCGGATGTCGAGCACGCCGAGCGCGTAGGTCTTGTCCTTCGGTGCATCGCGCAACGACTCGGGGCCGCCACCGCGTTCGGTGTACTCGACGAGAAACGTATCGGCTTCGAGTCGGTTATAGAGCTCGGCCGCGAGGTCTGCGTCGTAGGGCGCGGGACCGCCACCACTTGCCCCCCGGCCATCGAGAATGAATGTCCCGTGACAGATATGGATCGCCACGGTCGTGCCTGGGCGTTTCGCGCTACGCAGAATCTGATTGTCCGCCTCGATGAGCATATCGAGCTCATGCTGCGGATCTATCCCGGCCGCCCGCATCTGGTCCATGCCATCGCGCACCATGAATCGTCGATAGCCGGGCGCATCCACTTGAATATAGGGGACGCCTTCTTCGGCGAGCTTGCGGGCTTCGTCCG
>JANMUI010000827.1:0-2771 GCA_031391405.1 Betaproteobacteria bacterium | reverse complement strand
GTCTTTCTACTTACTCGCTGGGCCTCGGTCGATGCGCAACCGACATGCACGGTCGCCATCGGCGACGGAACTCCGCCACTAGAAGTGGGGATCAACGAGTCACCTGCCCACTGTGGATTCCTATGGGGTATCCTATTAGCTCCACCTAACACAACCTATTGTGGTAAGCCACGCCCCTGTCGATTTGCAAGCCGGTCGGGACTATCCGCGCGATTGGAACCAATTCTTGGATTGGTTCGCCGATGAGGATCGCTGCCTCGCCTACCTTGAAGGTTTGCGTTGGCCAGACGGATTCACTTGCCCACGTTGCGGCGAGCGGCAAGAACCGTATCGGTCGAGTCGTGGTCGGTTGATGTGCCCGGCATGTCGACATCAGTCCACCGTCACTTCGGGAACGGTGTTCGATAAGACCCGCACTCCGCTGAGAACGTGGCTTGCGGCAGCTTGGTATGTGACCAGTCAAAAATACGGGGTGAGCGCGCTTGGGATGCAACGTGTGCTCGGCTTGGGAAGTTACCAGACGGCCTGGACGATGTTGCACCGCTTGCGCCGCGCGATGGTCCGTCCGGGCCGTGAGGCGTTGAGTGGTGAGGTGGAGGTGGACGAATCCTATGTCGCAATCACTGAACCGAGCAAACTGGGCAAGGGCGTCAAGCAGCGAAGCAATACGACGAAGACATTGATCGCTATTGCCGTGGAGCTTATAAAGCCGAAAGGCTTCGGACGGATTAGGTTGCGCCGCATTGCCAACGGGTCGGAGCAATACTTGCTCCCGTTCGTGCGCGAGATCGTTGTACCGGGCGCCAAAGTACATACGGATGGATCGCCCGCCTATCGCTCGTTGTCGGCGTCTGGATTCAAGCATCGAAAGACCGTGCATCTGGGCGCGGACGACCCCGCGCACGTGACGATGCCTGCAGTTCATCGCGTCGCCTCGCTGGTGCAGCGCTGGCTTCTAGGTACGCATCAAGGCGCGGTCCAGGCCAGTCAGCTTGACTACTACCTCGACGAATTTACATTCAGGTTCAACCGACGCACCTCACGTTCGCGTGGGCTTCTGTTCTATCGCCTGCTGGAGCAAGCCGTCGCCGCTAAGCCAGTCACCTATCGAAATATCACCGCCCGCGCGCCAAAACCACGATAGGTAGAGTCAGTGGAGCTAATAGGATAGCCCATATAAATAGCCAGTCATTGGCATGGCGGCCTAGGCGAAACAACGGGTTATCGGAATATAGGCCATCCTAAAGCAAATCGGGAAAGGCGTCCAGAAGGGAAGGAGGGCGGCGCAATGTCGAGTGAACCGTATGTCCCCGATGGTGCGATGCCGCATTCGCGCCCGCCGAAGTTGCTCGATCAATTGCGCGATCGCATCCCGCTCAAGCATTACAGTATTCGCACAGAGCAGGTCTATGTCGACTGGGTGCGCCGCTACATCCTTTTCCATGCGAAGCGGCATCCGCGCGATCTTGGGCCGTCCGATGTCGAGACATGCCTGACGCACTTGGCGGTACGGCGTACAGTCGCCTCCACCCAGATTGGCTTTGGCCGCTCCGCTTAACGATTCTTCAAAACAGTTAGCGTCCGCCGCAACAAGCTTCGCGTGTTGTCAAGCCAAGAGCGCGATCCTTTTTCCCTGCAAGGAAGTGCTTTCTGTGGACATGCCATGGCTCAATCAGATTGAGTCGGCGAACCGATCACAGCGACTCCCCGTTGTTCTTACCCGAGCCGAGATGGATCTGCTTCTCATGCATGTGGACGGATTGCCCGGTCTGTTGATTCGCACACTCTATGGCACCGGCATGCGTATTCTCGAATTGCTCCGGCGAGGAGTGGCGTCATCACCTCGGTGAGCAAGGCGTGCAGCGGGCGTTGCGGCAATCATTGCGCGATGCCGGAATCGCAAAGCCTGCGAAACCCCACGCGTTGGGAAACTGTTTTGCCATCCATATGCTGGAAGAGCGGGCGGATATTCGAACCGTGCAGGAATTGCTTGGCCATCAAGGACGCCTCGACCACCACGACCTACACCCATGTTCTCAATCGTGGCGGGCGCGGCGTCGTGAGTTCGCTCGATCGGGCGTAGGTGCGGGGTTGAAGGGTTCACCCCGACCACTGAGGATCCCGGTTACCTGACCAGCTTCGCCACCATCGAGCGCACGTCGCCTAACGTATCGAGCGCATCCACCATCGCGATCACTTCTTCTCCGCGCGCACGCCCCGCGTCGCCGAACGCGAGCTTCCAGCAGCGGCGGAATTTCGCGAGATGCGCCTCGCGCGAGAGGGGATTGTCCGGGTGGCCGATGGCTGCTTCGATCGCGTTGTCCCAAACCCATCCGTCTTTCAACTGGATGCGAAAACGTTGCGGCCAGAGTGCATTCAGATCACTGTTATCGTCGAGGTTCACTTTGATGCGCGCAGCGATTGCATGGACGCTCGGGTCGACCAGGCATTCAGGCGCGAACGATTCTTGTGCGACTTCTCGCCGGAGGATCTCGGTGGCCATGACGAACGCGATGCAAAGCTTTGCGTAGTTGGGCGCGGGATTCGGGATATCGGGTCGGCCGCACAGGCGATGCGCGAGGGGCGGCACCCAGCCTTCGATTGCGACGATGTCATCCGCGGTGAACGGGTGCGCCTGTCGTGCACGCTGCACGGCATCGATGGCGGCATGCGTCAACCGCCCGCTCGGGAATGGTTTGTGCGCGAGGCGTGATATTTGCCAGGTCTTGCCGAGTTGCGGCCACCAGGTTGCGATGTCCGACTGCGGCTCG
>JANMUI010000675.1:0-6147 GCA_031391405.1 Betaproteobacteria bacterium | reverse complement strand
GCCTCCGTTCGCCCTGCGCCCGTCGATGGGTAACGCAGGCGTGTTGCCGGAGAGAGATGGCCGCCCACGCATTCTCCGGCATTCACCCTTCGACGAGCTCAGGGCGAACGGTCAATCGCTTCACCCTTCGACGAGCGCAGGGCGAACGGTCAATCGCTTCACCCTTCGACGAGCTCAGGGTGAACGGTCAATCGTTTCACCCTTCGAAGCGCCTGTCCTGAGCTTGTCGAAGGGCTCAGCGCGAACGGTCAATCACCGTTGCCTAACCGTTTATTTCTTGCAATCCCCATCCTTCGCACATTTCGAATCCTTGAGCTCCACTTCTATGTTCACGCTCTTCACGCGCACACACGCCACATCCGGATTCGGTAGCCCAAGACAATCGAGCAGCGATTGTGCGGCTTGCGTGCAATCGCGACCGCCGCCGGGCGGTACGCTGGTGCCCGGGGGTGCCATGACAACCGGCGTGCGATCGGGTTGTTGCACGATGACGCCTGGTGTTGGCGTAATGGTTGGATCCCAAATCACACCGACGGTGTAGCGGCCATCGCCGCGATCCTTCACCCTGCCATCCACGATTACACCCGGCAATGGCGATACGGTGAAGCTGTCGCCGCGCCCCGGCCCGAGCGGGTTGTCGTAGCGATCACGCGGGATGATCACCAAGGTTCCGTGACGGACGCCGGGTCCAGCGGTCACGTCGATCACCGTCACATCAGACCGGCTCGGGTCGATGCCCGGTTCGACGTGAATCGCCCATGCGACTTCCCGTGTAGCAATGCAACCCTCGCCGTATGTCGCCACCGCACGGAAGTGATAGGTGCCTTCGACACGCGTGAGATCCTTCAAGGGATTGTTGTACACGCCATCCGGTTCCATTGCGCCATCGTCATGATTGCCGTCATCGAACAGCGGCACGCGACGATTCGACATGGCAACCGGCAAGGTCCCCCCAGCCGCGCGCGCGATTGCTTGCAGGGTCGAGTGGAACGCGCCGACCGCATCGGCCGACGGTGAGGGCGCCCGCAGGCCCGCCTCGGTCACCAACCGGCCAAGCGCGACACTCGGCGCGTCGATGAAAAGCTCGACCTCAGCATGCGGCGTAGTGCCATTGGTGTAATGCAATCCCACGCGCGGATCGATCACGTCGCCGCTATACACGCGCCGCTGCCCGCCCAGGTAGCTGAGCTTCGGACCACCCGCCGCAAGCACGAGCAAGAAGTAGCGTACATCGCCGGCAGCCACGGGCGCCGCACCGATGATGGGCACGCGATCCACGACGACCGTCCAGGTGCCGTCGCGTTCACCTTGATGCGGAAGCGCCACGCGCACGAATGCCCAAGTCTGCCCGCGCTTTTCTTCCGCGCGCCGGATGCTGATGAGCTTGCCGGTCGGCGTGCGCAGGTGAATCCGGAGCGGAGTGGATGGGTGATCCCAGCCAAGCACCACGGTGATGCGCTCCTCGCCACACACCGAAAACGGATGCGGCGCGGACTCCTGTTGCTTGGCACCGAGCACGAACTCCGGGTCGTTCAGCGCACCGGCTTCGAAAATATTGCCAAAGCAATGCCCGAAGAATTTGCGTAGCGCCATGCCGTCGACCGCACGCGTGAAATCGCCGCCATGCTGGCGTGCGATGCGACTAAGCAGCGGCCCATCGATATCCGCATCGGACCCGAAGCCGATGACGCACAGTTGCGTGGTCCCGAGGAATGGCTCGATCTCCTCGATCATCGGCAGAGTGTTCTGCAATCCGTCGGTCAATAGCAACACTGCGCGGCCATTGCCTACGCTGCCGCCAAATCCCAGCAAGGCTGTACCGACGCCGGCACCGATGCTGGTGGCACCGCCTGCGCTGATGGCGCCAATCTGTCCGGTGGTAAAGGGCGGCGGGCCGACGAGCAGAGGCTTCACCGTAGCCGCAAGACCCGGCGGTCGATCAAGGCTTGCGGTGGAGCTGAATGTCACCAGCCCAAGACGATCACCCTGCCCTTCGCGCACCAACTGTACGAATAGCGCGGCGGCATCCTGCGCTTCATTCAGTTTGCTTCGGCCGACCGGCGGGGCCGCACTGGTCATGCTCCCGGAGCGATCGAACACGATCATCACATCCTTCGGCGTGGGTGGCGCAGGCGGATTGGTGAGCGCCGCCTTGACCGAAGCAATCGGCGCGTAATTGACGAAACATCCGGACCCGCTGCTGAGCGGGCCGCCCACCAACTGACCGTTGATGTCGAACAACGCCGAGCCCGAGCTGCCACCGGCGTAATCGAACCCGGAGATCGCGCCGCCGTCATGCACGCCCGCCTGCGTCTTCTTGGCCGCGCCATTGGGATGATGCATCGTGAAGATCGTCTCTCCCACCATCAGCGCGGCGTCCCGCATCGCCAATGGTGCAGGCAGCGCGCCGGGGGCCGCATCCAGTCGCACCACGACCCAGTCATTGGCGACGGGCGGAAGCACGCCCGTGGGCGCGCTACCGGATACCACCTCTCCAAGCACCTTGAAGAAGCGCGCGGCGTGTCCAGCGGGTCGCGTGCCATCGCAATTCGCTGCGTAGTCGAACGTCACCGAGGCACTTCGCACATCCTCGCCGCTCGGATCAGTCAGACAGTGGCGCGCAGTGAGGAACAGATCGGCGCCGATCAACGTCCCCGAACAACTGCTGACGTGACCGTCATGGACCTCGACGATAATGCCCGTGGCGGCCGCCACGCGATCCTTGACCGCGGCCGGAATCGTCGGCAGCGCACAGGCCGCGTTACGCCACGCAAACCCCGGGTTGCACATGAGCCGCGTCTCGAAGATCGGGTCCTGATACGGATTGGTGTGCAGGAATGGGTCACAGTTGGATTGGCTGCCGACGGAAGTGCCGGGCATGTTCCCCGGCGTGACGCTCGGTTCCCCCGCACCAAACTCGCGCAGGCGCGCACTGCCGGTGCCCCCGGTGATACGAATTGCAATGGGACCCACCGCAGTATCGACCGGCCGCGACCAGAAGCTCGATCCCGATGAAGTGTTGAACACGTCCGTGCCATAGCCCAGATTCACCGTGAGCCGGGCAGATCGACTCAGCGCAACGTTGTCGAAATGCAGGATGACGAAACGTGGGCCCCCAAGCGAACCGGCCCGCGGGACCAGATCGATGCCTGCCGCCTGATTGAGGGTGCGGTTGTCAGGGACAACGGGACCGAGGAAATGCGTCATGGCGACCTCCGATCAGGAAATTCACTTCGTTCATGGATTCCCCGCGCCGACGCCCCGGGGCACCTGTAACAGCGAGCGCGGACCGATTAATTGCATCATGCGCCATATCATGCGCGCGAGGCAACCCCCCGATCCGAAGCGCTCGCCATGCCTTGAGCCGACAACCACGAATGAATCAGCGTGCTCGCGTGCACAGTAGAATCACCATGCAATGAATTCAACCTCTACAGCCGAGGCAGCTCTTGCGTTCGAAACGGCGCCACTTATCAATCTTCGTTATCTGGCGGCCGCCATCGCAGCGCTCGCCGTAATGGTCGGTGCCATCCTCGCGCCCGGAGTGCTGCTGCTAAACTTTATCCACCTACGCGCTCTTTCCCTGGGTGGTCGCCGCGCTGGTGATCGTCACCATCCTGACGATTCAAGGCCTCGGCGTCCTCCTGCCCACCAACCTCAAGGTGTTCCTCGAATTGCGCAAGCCCGAGCCGGATGCCGAGCGCATTGGGCGCTGGATGCGGACCTATGTGACGACCGTCGCCATGCAAGGCCTGCTGCAGGTCGCGATCATCGTCGTCATGGCGCGACTGCGAATGGGCTGAGGAAGCGGCGCGATGGCCCGTCTTCACCGCTTTCGCGACGTGCGCGTTGCACAACGGCACGTGCTGGGTCTGGAGGAGCGACTAGGTCAAGAGGACCCTCAGGGGCGAGCAGCGCAACACCCGATCTGCGCTGCTCGACCAGTAATCCTGCTAAGGGCGGGAGGTCGGGTTTATTTGCCCTTTCATTTCTTGGGATACATCTTTGGCAGCAGCCCATCCAGATTGATGTTTGGTAACCCGTCTTTGACGGGCGGGGCAAAGCCGCTGCCATCGACGTCGCCGGCGGCAAGGCCATCGGTGACGCGGGGACCTCCGGCTACGGTGACCGCCTTAAAGATGATGTTGCCAGCGCGGTCGAGGCCGTCGTTTCTCAGCATGTAGTTGCGTTCAGGAGAATCGACACCTCTGATCGTAACGTTGCCGATGAGGACGTCGAGATCACCGTCGCCATCGAAATCAGCGGCGACAACCGCCTCGCCCCTGGTGGCCCGGCCTCCCTTGGGCCCTTTCACCACGCGTGCCACGGTGACGAGAGGCGGTCCCACTGTGCTGACGTCGAAACCGCCGTTACGGTTGTTTCGCAGCAGCAGGGAGAACTCTTCCGTGACCCCGTCCGCCAGGCTCGTATTGACGACGATGGCGTCGAAATAGCCGTCGCGGTCGAAGTCGCCGATGACGATGTCCTTGGAGTGGCTGCCTTCCGTGCCCGCTATAGGCTCCAGGGTGAAGTTGCCGTTGCCGTCATTCCACGCCACCACGGCGCCGTCACCATCAAATACAAAGATGGCGTCGAGCGTGCCGTTGCCATCGAGGTCGGCGATGGCCACCGCCTCGGTGTCCAGATAGACCGGTTCGATGTCGGTGACGGTAAAGGTGCCGTTGCCGTTGTTTCTGAGGAACTGATCACGATCGCCGTCATAGGCGACGAGGGCGTCAAGATCACCGTCGCCGTCGAGGTCGCCTAGGGCAACGTGAAGGCTGCGCCGCGGCCCGCCGGTATCCGGCCCTGTCGCCGCATACGTCACTGGGTTGCCCAGATGGTCCACTCCTGGGACCCCGGGCGTCACGTCGGTGACGGTGAAGTTACCCTTGCCGTCGTTTTTGTACATCCGGACGGGGTTGCCATCGGAGGTGACGAGGAAGTCGATATCGCCGTCGTTGTCAAGATCGCCGGCGGCAACGTGCGTGTTGTTCCGTATCTGTTGATCCTTGTCCAGGGCCCTGGCCTTGAAGGTACCGTTGCCTTGGTTGATCAGCAGCACGTTGGACTCGCCGGCCCGGACGTCGAACAGGTCGGGATTGAGAAAGCCGTGGTTGGCGACGAACACGTCGAGATCGCCGTCGCCATCAACGTCGGCGAGGGCCACCGCGGCAGTGGTGGTCGGCGATCCCTTCTTGTACTTGATCTCGCCCGTCACTGGGTCGAACACGATACCCGTGGGGCCAGGGGGCAAACGATGGACGCTGAATCTGTTTTTTCCGCGGTTCGTCAGGAGCTGATTGAACTCGCCCTTCCCAAGGTTGGGAAGATCGCCCTGGTTGGCAACAACGACGTCGATGTAGTAGCACCTCTTCAATGATTGAGCGGTGAGCGGCTCGTCCGCCCACTCCTTGCACGCCTTATTGAATGTGGGCGCGGCGTCCGCCTGCGTGAGCATGGCGGCAGGTGCGCCCGCACCGACCAGCAACGCCAACACACGCGGCAACAGGCTCCGAAGCCTGCCGGGCATGCCGTGGTTTGGTTGCTCAACTGCGACTGGGATTCGCGTGTCGGGCCACATCATTACCTCCATGCTCTTTTAGTGGTTATCAGGTTCGCCATTGATCACGTTCGTGCCTCACCCTCGTGCCTCGAATTTCCGTGCCGCGATGGGAGGAGCGCGCCCCAAGCTCGATCGCCGCTTCACCTCGTTTAAGATCCGTATTGGATCTTTTCCGAGACCGACGATCGATGATGGTGCTAGTTGAATCTATTTCATAGAATCAGCGAAGTCAATGTGACGCCAGAATATTTTTCGACGCCCGACTGTGGTGTGATTCAGAGGCAGCCTAACAACTAGCAAGGTGTCACCAATCCGACATTCCGCGGCTCGTGCTCCAGCATGATCCGCAGCTCGCAAACTATGCGCCCCACGCACACGCATCGAATACGAATTCGTGCGCGCCAACTCGTGGGCCGACCTGGCCGCTTGGGACATGCGTCGCGCCTAGCTAGTCCACTACCACGCGTAAGTGAGCCTCGTTTCGATCCCCGTCGCGGTTCGGCCGGTGCCGCCGTCGCTTAACGAGTAGTCCCAGTTGCGGGAGTACTCAACCGCGAATCGGACGCCGTCCACCACCCACT
>JANMUI010000636.1:0-2777 GCA_031391405.1 Betaproteobacteria bacterium | reverse complement strand
TTCAACGCCGACACCGATATCGTGCGTGACGAATATCATCGACAGTCCGAGCTCCCGCTGCAGCTCCCGCAAGAGCAGAAGAATCTGCACCTGCACCGTGGCATCGAGCGCGGTCGTCGGCTCATCCGCCAGCAGTATCTTCGGGTTGCACGACAACGCGAGCGCGATCATCGCGCGTTGTCGCATGCCCCCCGACATTTCATGTGGATAGGCATCGAGCCTTCGCTCAGGACTTGGAATGCGCACGCGCTCGAATAGCGCCAGCACGCGTTTGCGCGCCGCGTCCTTCGAAATGTTCTCATGCTTGAGGATCGCTTCGGTGATCTGCTGTCCAACCGAGTAGACCGGATCGAGCGCGAGCATCGGCTCCTGAAAGATCATCGAGACATGCTTGCCGCGAAAATCCGCGAGCGCAGCGCCCGCGAGGGTCATGACATCGATGCCGGCCGCGAAGATCCGGCCTTCGATCCGGGTCTTATTTTCCTGATGCAATCGAAGTATCGAACGCAAGGTGACGCTCTTACCTGAGCCGGACTCCCCCAGCAGCGCCACCACTTCGCCGCGGCGCAGATCGAGATCGACCCCATCAACCGCGCGCACCGGTTTTGCGCCCGCGGTGAATGTCACGCGAAGGTTCTCGATCTGGAGGATGCGCTCGCCGTCGCTCATGCCGACGCCACCGCGGAGCGCGCCGCCGATCTGGTGTGCCCCCCGCCCGGCGCCACCATATGGCAGGCTGCCGAGTGTCCTATCCCTGCAACGAGCAGCGCGGGCTCCATCTGCGAACAGACGGATTCGGCGAATGCGCAGCGCGTATGGAATCGGCAGCCCGATGGCGGATCGATCGGATTCGGGGGATCGCCTGCAAGCGGCGCGCGTTCGGTGCGCCGGTCAGGATCCATCGACAGGAGCGATCCCAACAGCGCGCTCGTATACGGATGGCGGCTGCCCGTGTAGAGCGACTCGGTTGGACCGAGCTCCGCGATCTTGCCCAGATACATCACCAGGACGCGCGTCGCCATGAACCGGACAACCTCGAGATCGTGACTGATGAACAGATAGGTGAGCCCGAACTCTTCTTTCAGATCGAGCAAGAGGATGAGTACCTGCGCCTCGACCGATTTGTCGAGCGCGGACACCGCCTCGTCCAGCAAGAGAATGCGCGGCTCCAATGCGAGTGCGCGCGCGATGTTCACGCGCTGGCGCTGCCCGCCGGACAGCTCATGCGGAAAGCGGCCGGCGAAACGGATCGGATCCAGCCCTACGCGATCGAGCAGGGAACGGGCGCGTCCGATCGCCTCGCGCATCGGGACGTTATGCACCGTCGGCCCGAATGCAATCGATTCCTCGACCGTGAGACGCGGGTTCAGCGAGGCATAGCTGTCCTGAAACACCATTTGCACCTGGCGATGGAATTCCTTGAGCGGCAGCGCGGATGATCCGACGATCTTCCCGTCGAATCGCACAGTGCCCGCCGTTGGTGCGATGAGCCCCATCAAGAGGCGCGCGGTCGTCGACTTGCCGCAACCCGACTCGCCGACGATGCCAAGCGTTTCGCCGACATTGACATCGAACCCCACACCGTCGACGGCGTAGACGAAGCTGGTCGGCCGACCCAGGAGCCCGGTCTTGACCGGGAAATGTTTGACCAGGCCGGCGACCTGAAGCAATGGAGGTGTTCCTCCAACAGTCGTTAGAGTCGAATGAATTGACGCCATCACATGTTAGCTCTTGACATCCATCGCCGACCGCAGTCCATCGGTCAGAAGATTGAACGAGATCGAGGTGATGAAGATCATGACGCCGGGCAGCGCGCAAAGCAGCGGCTGGGTGTACATGGCCGTACGCAGCGTATTCAGCATCAGCCCCCAGTCGGGCTCGGGCGGCTTCACGCCGAGCCCGAGGAACGAAAGGCCTGAAGCGAGAATCATCGACACCGCGATCAGGCTCATCGCGTAGACGAAGATCGGACCCAGCACATTGCCCAGCACGTGTTTGCGAATGATGAGGAACGCGCCGGCACCGCTCGCGCGCGCAGCCTCAACAAAGTCGCGCGACCGCACACCGGTCGTCACGCTTTCGGCGACCCGTGCGATCGGTGGAATGAATACCAGGGTGAGCGCGATCAAGCCGTTGCCGATGCCCGCACCTAACGCACCGGACAATGCCACCGCGAGCAGCACTGACGGAAACGCGAAGAAGACATCGACGGTGCGCATGAGAATCGTGTTGGTCCACCCGCCGATGTAACCCGCCACGATCCCGATCGACGTACCGAGAAACAACGCGACGAACACCGGCGTCACACCCATGAAGAGCGAGATGCGCGCGCCGTAGATGAGACGGCTCAGCATGTCTCGCCCTAATTCATCGCTTCCCAGCAGGTACCCGGTGGAACCGGGCGGACGCAGGCGGCGAAGCGACATGCCCTGGTAGGGGTCTTGTGGCGCCAGGAAGGGCGCGAAGACCGCCATCAGGATCAGCGCCAGCACCACGACGCCGGCACCGATCGCCACTGGATCACGACGAAAGCGCGTCCAAACCGTCGCCCAATATCCTGGCGAGTGAAGGATCGGCTCCAGCACTTTCGTTGGGGTGGCGAGAAACATATTCGTCTACGCGCGCTGAATGCGCGGATCAAGCGACGTCTGCATGACATCGACCGCAAGATTGAGCATGACGAAAAACAACGCCAGCACCAGAATCGTGCCCTGCAGGAGCGGCAGATCGCGCTGGAAGATCGCATCATTCAACAACAGCCCGGACCCTGGCCATGC
>JANMUI010000593.1:0-4506 GCA_031391405.1 Betaproteobacteria bacterium | reverse complement strand
GCCTCGGCCGCATCGAGGGCCAGCGCGATTTCTCCTCCCGACAAAGACAGCGCGCCAATATTTGGTGCGCTGGGCCTCTTCCGCAATTGCGAGACAAGCACGGCGGCTTCGATGAGCTCATCGAGCGTATGCACCTGGATCGTCCCGCTTGCGGCCAGCGCCGCGTCGCAGGCTTCGACGCTTCCGGCGACCGCACCAGTATGCGCCATCACGGCGGCCCGCCCCCGCTCGGAGCGGCCGCTCTTCAGAATGATCACCGGCTTGCCGCGTTCGCCGGCACGCCTTGCCATCGCAATGAATTTCTGCGGCTTCCTGATCTGCTCGGCAAAAACGACGATGGACTTGACCGCCGGATCGTCGATAAACGCTTCGAGAAAATCCGCAGTGGTGGTGACCGCCTCATTTCCGGACGTGACCAGATAGCTCAAGCCAAGTCGCCGTCCGGAGTTGAGCAGCGCGATGCCGATCGAGCCGCTCTGCACGATCGCGGCGATGCCACCGCGCGCGACCGAATCGGGCAGCGAGGTTCCAAACAAGGCCGAGCGCGCGCAGAAGTTCAATAATCCCAAACAGTTTGGGCCACACACTGCGAGGTTATGCAATCGCGCCAGGCGGGCCAGATCGTGCTGAAGCCGCAGGCCGGCTTCGCCCGCGTCGCCGAAGCCGCTCGACATGACCGCAAGCGCGCCGGCGCGCCGCTCGACGGCCTGCGTCGCGAGCTCGATGACGGCCTCGGCGCGCACCGCAACGAACACGGCATCGACATCACCATCGATATCGAGAAGTGACCGATACACGCGCTGGTCAAACATCTCCGACTTGTTCGGATTGACGAGAAATATCCGTCCCTGGTAACCAACGTGCTCCAGCGCCTTCCAGGCGTTGAACCCCGGGCCGATCTTGTCGGAGGCGCCGACGATCGCAATCGAGCGCGGATTGAGCAGGCTTTCAATCGCCATGCGGGCTACCGAATTGGGGCTCGCGCTTCGCGGCGAAGGCCTGCGAGCCCTCGTGCGCATCAGGATGCGCAAACATCATCTCGCACAACTCTTCCTCGTAACGGACCATCTCATCCCACCCTTGGCGCAGATTGTGCGCGACGGCCCGCCGCGTCGCGAGGATCGCGGTGGGTGATGCTTTGGCGATACGCCGTGCGATCGCATTGGCCTCGGCCATCAGCTTGTCGCGCGGTACCACGCGCGTCACGAGGCCCATATCAAAAGCCGTCTTCGCATCGAAATTCTCGCCGATCAGGAGAATGTCGAGCGCGCGGTTGCGACCCACATAGCGCGGCAGGCGCGTCAATCCCATGCCCCAACTCGGCAACATGCCAAGATACGCATCGGCAGCGCGAAAGACCGCGTTCTCCGCGGCGATCCGGATGTCGCAGACCCAACCGAGCGCCGTCCCGCCACCGATGCAGTAACCGTGGATGGCGGAGATCACCGGCAGCGCGCACGCCTCGATCCGGTTGAGCGTACGGCGTCCGAGCGTGCGAAATGCCAGCGCCGCCTTGGGATCGCCGAAATCCTGCTCCTCGCGCAGGTCGCCGCCGGCACAGAACGCGCGTTCACCGGCGCCGGTGAGGATGATGCAACGCGCCTCACGGTCGCGCTCGGCCTCGTCGAATGCGACATTGAGCGCGGTGATCACCTTGGTCGATACGGCGTTGACCGGCGGATTGTCGAGCGTAATGGTGATGACAGAATCGTTCTTATCAACTCTGACGAGTGTGCCTGGCATGCGGGACTCCGTTGATGGATGAAAGATTATTTGGGATGGTGCCGCGAACCTTCAATTCACGGCGACCCGCGCGGATTTGATGATCGCGCCCCATTGCACCGATTCCTGATTCATGCGATTGAGCATTTCGTTCTGGGTACCACCGGTCGGCACGAATCCCATGCCGATCATTTTTTCCTTCACTTCGGCACCGGTAAGGATCTGGTTGACCGCGGTGTTGAGAAGCATAACGACATCATCCGGCGTTCCAGTGGGTGCCAGGAGAAAAACCCAAGTCGCCAGATTGACGTCGGGCAGTCCCGACTCGCCGAAGGTCGGTACGTCCGGCAATACCGGATGGCGCTTGGGCGCCGCGATCGCCAGCACGCGAATCCGCTTCGAGGCAATCATCGGCTGCACCGGTCCCAGATTCTCCATGTTGAACGCGACCTGGCCCGCAGCCAGCGCCACGACGGCTTCGCCGCTCCCCTTGTAGGCGATATGGGTCGCTTCAAAGCCGGCGTTGGCTTTGAGCCATTCGGCACTCAAATGCAATGTCGTGCCGGCCCCGGCCGAACCGTAGTTTAGGGCGCCGCCGCTTTTCTTCGCGATCTCGATGAACTCACGCACGTTCTGTGCGCCCAACTTCTCGCTGACCGCCAGGAATATCGATAAGTCTGCGACGCTCACGACGGGCCGGAGTTGCTTCATCGCGTCGTACGGAAGATTCGCGAACAGGTACGGATTGTTGATCAGTGAGGTGGTACCAAGCAGAAGCGTATAGCCATCCGGCGCGGATTGGATCACGTGTCGCGTGCCGATTTGCCCAGTGGCGCCGGGCTTGTTCTCGACGATCACCCCGGACTTGAACGACTCCCGCAGATTCTGCGCGACGAGGCGGGCCACGATATCGGTGCCGCCGCCCGCCGCGAACGGCACGACGATCGATATCGGTCTGGCCGGGAACGTCTGTGCTGTCGCAAGATGCGCCGCAAAGATGCCAACGGCGGCTACACCGATTCTGATTAGTCGCAATGCAATTCTCCTTCAGAAAAAATGGCGCTCATAGCAGGGCATTCGAGTCGGGCTGCATGCAATGACTGGCTCCATTCCGTGACTAGCCACATCCACCCGTTTTGTCACATACTACCGCTGCGGCCAGCGGAATACTCCGCTGCCTCGCGCTGTTCGCACCAAGCGACGCGGCGAGAACTATCGATTCCAATGCTCGGCTCGCGCCGCCCATCAAAGGAGAGACAATGAAAAGAAGCCGCTTCATCCCTGCAATCGTATTGCCGTTCATCCTCTTCGCGTTTTCGGGCCTCGCTGGTGCCATTGAGGTGGGCGACAAGGCTCCGGATTTCGATCTGGTCAGCACCCAGGGCGGAAATTTCAAGCTGAGCAACTTCGCCGGCAAGAAGAACGTTGTCATTCAGTTCTACGTGCTCGACTTCGCGCCCACTTGAATAAACGAATTGTCGTCCGGTCGGGATGACTATTCGAAGTTCCAGGCGGTCGATGCCGAGCTCGTCGGCATCAGTGCAAATGTCAGGTTCTCGCAGAAGGCGTTTGCCGATTCTATGAAGCTCAACTATCCGCTGCTTAGCGATTCTCCAAATCCGAAAACGATTCAGGATTACGGCGTGCTGATTCCCGAGCGCCGCCTTGCGCAGCGCTCGTACTTCATCGTCGATAAACAGGGTGTCATTCGCTACAAGAAAATCCTGGCGCCAAAAGAGGACCTGGTGCCGAACGATACGCTGATCGAAGAAGTGAAGAAGATCAACAAGGGGTAGCGCTTGATAAGAACCACTCGCTGCGGCCGGCTGATACTGGCCGCAGTATTTCTCCCGGCGCTACTCGCAGTTTTCTTGTTTGGCGGCGCGCTGCACGCCCAGACGCCTCGCAGCTCGACCATCGACTACAAGGTGATCCCGAAGCTCGAAGAGGTGAAGGACCATCCGGCCGCGCCGGACTTCACGCTGACCAACCCGCAGGGCGTGAACATCGACCTCAAGGATTACCGCGGCAAGCTCGTGTTCCTGAATTTCTGGGCAAGTTGGTGTGGGCCTTGTCGCGCTGAAATGCCCGCCATGGAGCGCCTCTATCGCGAGCTCAAGGGCCAGGGATTCGAAATTCTCGCGGTGAACGTCAAGGACAAGCGCCGCGACGCGCTGGCTCTGGTCAAGGAATTGAAGCTGAGCTACCCAATTCTGCTAGACCCCGATGGCGAGGTTGGGCTGCTGTATGGTGCGTGGGGCATGCCCGCCACCTTCCTGATCGACCGCGACGGCGCCGTGCTCGCGCGCATGTGGGGCCCGGCGGACTGGTACAGGCCGGCCGCACGGAAGCTTATCAAGGCGCTACTGGAACCAAAAGGTTGAGCCACCAAGGCGCGAAGATCCCAAGGGAGGGCCAGCTCGGGAGAGTTTGGACTGATCTCCTTGGTGCGCGATTGCGGGTTGTTCAGTAGAAGATCCTCGCACACTGCCCTAAACGGATTTGGCACGTGTCTCCGGCAATGCTTCCTCGAGCCGATCGGTCGCGGGCGGCGGCGTGCGTGACAGCGCGGAGATTTCCGCCCGCAACGCTTGCGTCATGTCGATCTTGATCGAATCGAGCGAGGCCTGCAGCTGCTCGACATTGCGCGCGCCAATAATCGGCGCGGTGACAGCCGGATGGCCGGCGACCCAGGCGACCGCCATACTCACCGGATGCACGCCACGCTTGGCGCAGAACGCCGAGAAGCTTGCCGCCGTTTCATGCACCCAGGCTTCACCATAG
>JANMUI010000587.1:0-2526 GCA_031391405.1 Betaproteobacteria bacterium | reverse complement strand
AAATCGTCGGCCGTCTTCACCAAGCCGCGACCGACCGGATCAGACACCTTGCCGAAGATGATCGGCGTGAGGGAAGTAGCTTTGCTCGCTGCCGCCGCGGTCCAGCCGCAGCTGGTGTAGATCGCATCGAGTTTCATGCCTGCGAGCTCTTTCGCGTAGCTCTCCATGCGATCGTCGGGATACGTGCCCGCGCGGCGTGTGATCACCACGTTGCGCCCCTCTGCGTAGCCGTGCTCGCGCAGTCCGTCGATGAGAGCACGATCGATCAACTCCCACCGGACCGGGCTGCCGGAAAAGAGCACGCCCACGCGCACTGTTCGGCCGGGCGGGGCGGCGAGGGCGCGAGACAGTCCGAACGCGAAGGGTACTGCGCTCATGGCTGAGACACCAATCGTGCCGCGCAACATGCTGCGTCGCGATTCGTTCATGGAGCGCTCCCTGTTAGGCGACGGTTACGAAATGGAACGCCGGTTGAGCGGAGATTGACCGGCTCTCATAGTTCAGAGTAGCCCTAAAGTTCTAGCCGGAGCATTGCCCGAAAGGGCTAGCCCTTTCGGGCATGACAGTGGCTGCGGCGGGAAGCCGATCTTGGCGTTCCACCGACTTTGCGTCACGTCGCGACCTATGCGGCCCGTCGCGCCACCGACCAAGCCGAAAAGATCGGTGCGAGCTCGGGGGCAAGGTCGCCGCAAGCAAGTCGGAAATCAGGGAGTCGAATGGCGTTAATTAGGCAGAATCCCAGATTGAAGCTCGGTATTCACAGGCTCCCGGACCGGGGTCACACCATCCTCTTCGCGCGTCAGATAGACGCAACGACCCTGTGTCAAACGACTCATTGCACCGCCTGTGACCTTCGGAGTAGTCTTCCGGCATGGAAGAGCCAGTGATCTCATGCAGTCCCGATGGCGGCTGCCCCGCGAGATTCTCGGTCACGATGTCAAGACGGCGCGTCAGATGGGATGGGAATCCATCAAGAACGGTGAGCTCCTACGGCTGGCCGCGAAGGAGCACGACGTCTTCGTGACGGTCGATCGAAATCTATCCTTCCGGCAGAACCTTCCCACCTTCTCGATCGCAGTCATCGTCTTGCGCGCCCGTACAAATCGTCTTGCTGATTTGAAGCCGCTGGTGGCCGAGCTGCTTACATGCATTCCGACCGCCAATCCGGGCGCTGTCACCTATGTTGGCGCATGACGTCGGCGCACGCCATCCCTGCAACGTAACTGCGGGGAGGTGGTGCGCTCAATTGCAATGAAGGTACTTCAAACGAATTCGGCATCGTACGAGGCGAGCAATATTACAAACGGGCAACACCCATATTCTTCTGCGGACTGGTCCCGGACTGTCGCCTCGTGGGTCGCCACCGGCCGCACGGGCCAAGTCTGCGCAAACGCGCCGGCCGCCGCGGCAAGCAGAACCAACGACGGTGCGTAAAGCCTGACAGTCGCTGGCATTGCATTCTCTTCCGGTGGGTGATGCTGCGCTTTACGGCGGCGATCTGAAAATCTCTGATCCGGCCTGAAGCCTCTCGCAATCACTGGCGATCGAACCGGAACGCGCTCCGCCCACGCCAGCCGCGGAACCATGCGTCATCACGAAAAACCATCGAGTAGCCGATAATCCGGGTCATCGTCGAACTCAATTGCTTCCAAGGTATCGTTGCAAGACACGGGGAAAGTCCCCGTCCAGAAGAACCGCCCGACCAGGTTCTCAACCCGCCCATGCGTGGGCAAAATTGTGAGTACCCAAAATGCTCCGTACGAAGCCGCCGTTTCGCGCCGACCATGTCGGCAGTCTCCTCAGGCCCGCCGCGATCAAAGTTGCGCGCGAACAACTCGCCAATGGCCAAATCTCGCAGGCTGAATTGAAGGCGATCGAGGATCGCGAGATCGCGCGCGTCATCAAAAAACAGGAAGAGATCGGCTTGCAGGCCATCACTGACGGCGAATTCCGCCGTTCATGGTGGCACCTCGATTTCCTTTGGGGCCTCGATGGCGTCGAGAAGCACGTCATGGAGAGCGGCGTAAAGTTCGCGGCTGTGAATACGCGCAACGAAGGCATCAAGGTCACCGGAAAGCTCGGGATGGCCGGGCCGCACCCGATGGTCGAGCACTTCAAGTATGTCAAGGATCACACCACGCGCACCTCGAAGATCACCATTCCTGCGCCCTCCGCGATCTACGGCCGCCCGATCGCGACGCCGATCGACAAGAGCGTGTATCCAAGCCTCGACCAGTTTTTCGACGATCTCGGGAAAACCTACAAGAAAGTGGTGCGCGGTTTCGCCGATGCCGGCTGCCGTAACCTCCAGCTTGACGAGGTCTTCATCGCGATGTTGTGCGACCCGAAATATCGTGCGCAGATGACGGCACGCGGCGATAACCCGGAAAAGCTCGCTGTGTTATACGGCGATCTGATCAACACCGCCATGTCGGACATTCCCGCGGACATGACGATCACGATGCATCTGTGCCGCGGCAACTATCGGTCCACATTCATGGGCGCGGGCAGCTATGACGCCGTGCA
>JANMUI010000489.1:0-10420 GCA_031391405.1 Betaproteobacteria bacterium | reverse complement strand
CTCGCCCGCAGCATGACCCACTTTCTCGACGCGCAGGGGATCAACCGCGCGCACGTGCTCGGCTTTCATCAGGGCAACAAGATCGCCGCCGCGATCGCCGCCAATTTTCCGGATCGGGTGAGCAAAGCGGTCCTGATCGGCATGACCCACAGCCTCGTGGTGTCGCGCAAAGATCGTAACGCGGCGATCATGAACATCGTCAGCAAGTACATGACCTCCTATCGCGAGAGCTCCGACGGATCATATCTGCTGCGCGGATGGGCGGCGGACTATCACAGTCTTGCCGGCATCTGGTGGAACCCGGCGATCATGACCGGGCGCAAAATCACCGAGAGCGCGCTACGGTTGCAGGAGTCGCGCATGATCGAGATGATCCAGTGCCGTCGCAGCATCAAGCAGGGCTACGCGATGAACTTCGGCTTCGATCTCACAGCCACGCTGCGCCGAATCAAGTTGCCCACGCAGGTGATCGAATGCTGCATGCCCGAAGAGACGCATCTTGGCGCGCAGGGGCCAAAGATGGTCAAGCTGCTGAAGCAGGGCGAACTGGTCACGCTGAAGAACGCGGGCTTCGATGCGACGGAAGCCCGTGCGGCCGACATCGCTCGTGTAGCGAGCAAATTTCTGCTCAAAGGTTAGGAGGCACCCATGCGCATCTGGCACCAGAGCTTCACTGATCTCACCGTCATGCCGCTGTACCGAAAAACGCTTACCGAGCATGCTGCTGCGGTAATGGGGAGTGACGCAACCGTGGCCGTGCACGGCCTGCGACCGGGTACCTATACGAAGGGCTGTGCGCCGATCGATGCGATCAAGTATCGCTATGTCGCCGCCGTGCAGGAACTGCAGATTTGCGACGCGGTGCGGATCGCGGTGCGCGAAGGGTTCGATGCAGTCGCGATCGGCTGTTTCTTCGACCCGGGCCTGCGTGCGGCACGATCGCTCGTCGACATCCCGGTGGTCGGACTCGGCGAGTCGTGCGCGTTAGTCGCTTGTTCCATGGGGCGGAAGTTTGGTCTCGTCACGCTCTGCGAAGACCAGTCCGCCGACTACGCCGATTTAATGCACGCGCACGGCCTGGAACGCCGTTTCGCCGGCGCCGTATCGGTTGATCCGTTGATCGACGAGTTCGCGCTCGAAGCCGATGAGGCCACCGCCCGGGCGATCGAGGAACGCTTCGAGCAAGCGTGTGCGCGGGTGATCGCGCGCGGTGCTGAAATCGTCATCCCCGCCGACGGCGTGCTCAATGAATTTCTCATTCGGCGAAAACGCTTGACGGCGCATGGCGACGTGCCGGTCATGGATAGCCTTGGCGTATTGTTCCAGCATGCGGCGTTCCTGGTCCGGCTCGCACGGACGACTGGAGCCGGCGTGAGTCGTCACCAGTTCTACGCGCGTCCGCCTGAGTCAATGGTCGATCACGTACGGGAGTTCGCACGCAAGCAGGAGCTTGACAGCGGGTTCTCCGGGGATCGGTGAGGCATCGCGCTTAGCCGATCGGTCACTGCCGTGATCACCACGGCGCAACGAGCGACAACGATCGACTTGATCACGTCGTAGCCGCTCTTGCCGGGCTCGAGTTCCCCAGTCATCGCGGACCGTCGACACCTGCGTTACCCTTCGACAGGCTCAGGGCGAACGGAGGCTTGAGCCCAAGCGGCTCAAGTAAGTGCCATTCGGGTCAAAGCGAAGTTCTCTCAAACAACTAATATCGATCCGACCCCGATTTCCCCGATCACGCCTCTGCGCGAGCGCTGCGTATGGAAAGCCAGCGCGCCTCGCTCTTCACTCCACCTTGATCCCTGCCTGCTTGATGACATCCTTCCATTTCGCGAGGTCGGTACGCATCAACTCGGTGAATTCCTCGGGCGTGCTCGCGCGGGCACCAATGCCGATTGCAGCGTAGCGCTCTCGCACATCCGGTTCGGCGAGTACGGTACGAAGTTCGCGACCGAGTCGTTCGATGGTCGGTCGCGCGGTACCGGTCGGCGCCAAAATGCCGGTCCACGCCAACACGAGAAAACCGGGCAATCCGCTCTCGGCGAAGGTGGGGACATCTGGTAGCGCAGGATCGCGCTCAGCACTTGACACGCCAAGCGCCACGACGCGACCCTGCCGGATGTACTGGATTGCACTCGGCAGGCCGGTGCCCACCAGTGGGATCTGCCCGGCAATCACATCGACCATCGCGGGACCGCCGCCCTTGTACGGGACATGCGTGATGTCGATCCCCGTGCGAAGACGCAGCATCTCAACCACCAGATGGCCAGACGCACCAATCCCGGCCGAGCCGTACGAGATCGTCCCTGGCTTCTCCTTCGCCAGCGCGATCAGCTCGCGCAGGTTGCGCACGCCGAACGATGGATGGGCGACCACCGTCATATTGACCACCCCGAGCAACGAAATCGGCGCGAAGTCACGCAGCGAATCGAACGGCATTTTCGGGTAGATGTGGGGATTGACCGCAAGCACGCTGTCCGGACCGACGAGCAATGTATAGCCGTCGGGCGCTGCCTGCGCAACCAGTTGCGTGCCGATATTGCCGGCAGCGCCCCCGCGATTCTCGATGACCACCGGCTGCCCGAGTCTGACCGCGAGCTTCTCACCGATCACGCGCGCGGAATTGTCGGTGAGCCCACCCGGCGGGAATGGCACGACGAGCCGAATCGGACGATCCGGATAGGCACCCGTCTGGGCGAGCGCGGAAGCAACCATGAGCGCTGTCAACGCGAACGCGACGCAAGCGGCTGGTGTTGTCGAATGGCGACCGATCATGATTTTCTCCCGAACAAGGTTAGGGAATCAAGACAACTTTGCCGAAGATCTCTCTGGAGCCCACGACCCGGTGCGCTTCGGCCGCCTGAGCAAGCGGAAACGTCGCGTGGATAACCGGCTTCAGCTTCCCTTCGGCCACGAGGTTCATGACGATCTGCAGCTCCGGTAACGTCGCATTCTTTGATCCGACCAGCCGCAGCTGTCGGCGAAAAAATGGAATGATGTCCAACGGGACGACCTCGCCCGCATGCGCACCCACCGTGACCATGACGCCATCCGTCTTCACGCATTCGAGGCTGCGGGTGAACACGCTGCCGCCGACATGCTCCATGACAACGTCCACGCCCTTGCCGTTCGTTAGTTCCAAGACCTGCGGCACAAAATTCTCTTCGGTCTTGTAGTTGATGAGATGGTGGGCACCTAGCGCGCTCGCACGTTGGAGCTTCTGTTCACTGCTTGCCGTGGCAATGATGGTTGCCCCCGCCATGCGGGCCACCTGGATCGCGGCGCTCCCGATGCCCGAGCCCGCGGCCTGAATGAGCACGGTATGACCGGCCCGCAGGCCGCCGCGGTTGATGAGCACGTGCCACGCGGTGCCGAAGGCAATCTGGCTGACGGCCGCGTCCTGAAAGCTCACATGTGACGCGAGGCGCTGCAACGACGAGATCGGGACCTTCACATACTCGGCGTAGCCACCGGGTATATCCATACCGAAGTAGCCGCCCTGCTCGCACAGGTTGTCGCGCCCGCTCGCACAAAACTCGCAGGTGGCGCACGGCACGCGGCACGCGACCCATACACGGTCCCCTTCAGAGACGGGGGACGCGCCCTGCCTGCCCGCCTTGTGCGGGCTCGCGGAATCGCCGATGGCGGCGACCTCACCAGCGAATTCCCGTCCAAGAATATGCGGGAACGTGAGCGGAATGCGTGCGGTGCCCGCCCGAACGTCCAGATCCACATGATTGATGCCCGCGGCCCGCACGCGTACCACGGCCTCGCCGATCCCTGGCGTGGGCATGCGAGTCTCCTCGCAGACCAGAACTTCCGGGTCGCCGAACCGGTGGAACCAGGCCACTTTCATCTGCATCGTCCTCGTTTGCGTATCGTCTGTTCTTGCGTGCCGCACACCGTACGGGCGCGCGGGCATTCTGGCATAGATGCTTCGCGCCACTCTTGCGGCGCAAGGAGCTGGCGCGTGCGCGGCTGTCGCGTTCGCGGCTTGACATTCCTTATCTACGGCGCAAACATGGGGATCGCCGTCGCCTGAACACGGTCCAGTCAAAAGGGGAAGCGCTTGAAACAACGTCGAATTCCGTTGGTGTGGTCCGCTCTTGCGGGCGTCCTGAGTCTCGCTGTGGCCGCTTCCGCCTTCGCGCAGGCCAAATTCCAATTGCGTTGGGGTCATTACCTTCCCGACAGCCCGTTCCTCCAGTTGGAGAAAGAGTTCGCGGCCAAGATCGAGAAACGCACCAACGGGCAGGTCAAGATCGACATCACGTTCGCGGGCGGACTCGGCAAGGACACAGAATTGCTGATGCTCACTGCGCGTGGCG
Organism: Betaproteobacteria bacterium; assembly: GCA_031391405.1. Classification (GTDB taxonomy): domain Bacteria; phylum Pseudomonadota; class Gammaproteobacteria; order Burkholderiales; family SG8-39; genus SHXR01. Next base: position 6,092 of record JANMUI010000489.1, on the reverse strand, counting down.
GCATCGACATGACAGCGACCGCGCCCGGCTACAACCCCGATCAGCTTCGCTACTGGCGCGCGTTCCAGACGCCGCTCACATTCACCAGCAGCAAGCAGGCGATCACCGTCCTTGAAAAGGTGGTGCAGGAGTTCCCGGCCTACCAGCAGGAGATGGACCGAATTGGGGTCATCTGGCTCTTCCAACAGCCGCTCGGTGAGTATTTCCTGAGCGGCCAGTCGGCGGACTGCACCAGCATCGACAAACTGCGCGGCAAGAAGGCCCGCAGTTTCGGGGCGGACATTCCGAAGGCCTTCAGCGCCATCGGCGCGGTGCCGGTCACCGTGCCACCGACGGGCGTCTACGAAGCGCTGAAGCACGGCAGCCTCGACTACTCGTTCATCAACGCGGGCAACATCCAGTCGCTCAAACTGAACGAAGTCGCAAAGCATCACTGCGGTCCGGTGATGGCGATCACCGGCCACAACATCACGATCAGCAAGCGCACCTGGGCCCGGCTGCCCGCGGACATTCAAAAGATATTTCTCGACCAGGCGCGCGAGACACAACGCGAGTACCTGACGTGGGTCGGCGATTTCGAGTCCAAGGCCATTAGCAACATCAAAGCACAGGGCGGTATCTTCACCCCGTTCACCGCGGCGGAGATCAAGAAGTGGAAAGCCGGATCACCGGATTTCCTCGCGGAGTGGGAGAAGGCAACCGCGGCCGCTTCCGGCGATGCCGAGACGCCAAAGAAAGTGGCCGCACGTTGGCGGGAGCTGCTGGCCGAATGAGATTCGCCGATGCCGTTTCAACTACATCGTCAATCCTTTTGAGGACCGAACGGACGACGCATGCAGCCGCTTAATGCGATGGTGCAGCGCTTGGCGCTGCTGCTGCTATTGCTGGGGGCGGTCGGGATGATCATCTCGATGTTCCTCGGCGTTGCCGATGTGGTCGGGACCAAATTCCTCGGCTGGCCGGTGCCTGGGACGCTCGAAGTCACCGAGAGCACCATGGTGCTCATTGTCTTCGGCGCACTCGCCTACACGCAGTCGCGGCGCGGCCACATCCGGGTCGAGCTCCTGTACAACCATGTGGGCCCGCGCGCCAAATCGTTCATGGAGGCGACGACGCACTTGTTCGCCTTGGTGTATTTCGCATTGCTTGCGTGGCAGGGGTTCAACGAGCTCCTCTACAGTTGGGAGCTGCGCGAAGCGACCATGGGTGCGATCCGCTTCCCTCTCTACCCTGCACGCTTTCTGCTGTTCATCGGCACCGCGCTGCTGCTGTTGCAGCTTGCGCTCGACCTCATCCAGGACCTGGGCCGCCTGTGGCGCGGGGAAGCGCCCCCACCACCGCCCGCACCCACCTCAACCGAAGGCGCGCTGCCGCAAAGCAGCTAAGAAAAATCCATGCTCACCCCAGAGGTCGCAGGCTATATCGTCGTTACGCTGCTGCTGATTTCGCTCACCCTCGGCGTGCACATCGGCGTCGCGCTTGGCCTCTGCGGATTCCTCGGCATCTATCTCACCGTGGGCCCCGATGCCGCGTTCGCTCAGCTCGCCGCGATTCCGTTCGGCACGACCAATTCGTTTGCGTTGGCGGTCATTCCACTGTTCATCCTGATGGGTTCGTTTGCGACCGTGGCCGCCATCACCACCGATCTGTTCCGGACCGCGTATGTCTGGCTCGGCGGAATGCGGGGCGGGCTTGCCATGGCCACGGTCATGTCGTCGGCGGCCTTCGGGGCAGCGTCCGGCTCGACCATCGTCAATGCCGCTGTGTTCACCAAAATGGCCATGCCGGAGATGTCCCGCTTCGGCTACGACGTGCGGCTGAGTGCCGGCTGCATCGCCGCGGCAGGAACCCTGGCCGCGCTGATCCCGCCCAGCATCCTCATGGTCATCTATGCGGTGATCACCGAGCAGTCCATCGGCAAGCTGCTCATCGCGGGCATTATTCCGGGCATCCTCACCGCGCTCATCTACTGCGGCGGCATCTACATCATCGCCCGCGTACGGCCAGACCTCGCGCCACGCGCCAAACTCTCGTTCAGCTGGAAGGAGCGGTGGCAGTCGCTCTACGGCGTCTCGGGGATCATGGTCCTCTTTGTTCTCGTGGTGGGCGGCATCTACGGGGGCTACTTTCCGGCCACCTATGCGGGGGCGGTGGGCGCCTTCGGTGCGTTCGTCATCGCTCTTGTCAAGCGCCGCCTTGGTGGTCGCGACCTGATTGAAGTCTTGAAGGAAGCGGCCGTCACGACCTCGGTGATCTTCATCATCGTCGTCGGCGGCATGCTGTTTGCGCGCTTTCTCACCTACTCGGGCTTGGTGACGATGATCTCGTCCGCGCTACTGAGCCTTGGGACCGGCAAGTACACCTACCTGCTGGGGTTCGTCGTGCTGTTTACGATTCTCGGTTGTTTCATCGAGCCGATCGCGATCATGGTGATGACCTTGCCGATCATGTTCCCGGTAATGAAAGAGGCCGGCTTCGATCCGATCTGGCTAGGCGTGGTCGCCGTCAAGCTCGCCGAGATCGGGGTACTCACTCCTCCAGTAGGACTCAACGTCTTCGTCGTAAAGAGCTCGTCACCCATTCCGGTGACGCTCGGTCAGGTTTTTGCTGGCGTCACGCCCTTTATCGCCCTTGATTTTCTCTCACTGGGACTCTACGTCGCCTTTCCGGAGATGATCTTGTGGTTGCCCAATCTGATGGGGCCATAGCGCGCCGGGCTGGTGACACTGAGCGCGAAATCTTCGACAAAGATACCGAGCAATTAAAGGGGTCAGCGTCGAATGGCACTTACTTGACGTGCACTGCTCAAGCCTCCGTTCGCCCTGAGCCTGTCGAAGGGTAACGCAGGCTTGTCGAACGCGCGCGATCGTCCGCTCACGGACGCTCCAGCATTCACCCGTCGACAGGCTCAGGGCGAACGGTAAATCCCCTAATTCGCGTAAGTAAATGCCATTCGAGTCAGTGTCAACATCCTCATGCTAACCTTGCTGCATGCCCCGTCGCCCCCGTATCCAGCTTGATGGTGTACCGCTGCATGTCGTCCAGCGCGGCCACAATCGCGAGCCCTGCTTTTTTGCTGAAGAAGACTATGCAGGCTACCTGCACTGGCTCGGGGAGGCCTTAGCCGAGAATCAATGTGCATTGCATGCGTATGTGTTGATGACCAATCACGTTCATCTGCTGCTGACACCGAAGAAGGCCGAAGCGGTACCACGGCTCATCATGTCGGTGGGGCGCCGTTACGTGCAGTACATCAACCGCGCACAGGGGCGCACCGGCGCGCTGTGGGACAGCCGTTACAAGTCCTCGGTGCTTCAGGCCGACACCTATCTGCTGACCTGCCAGCGCTACATTGAGCTCAATCCTGTACGGGCGGCGATGGTGAGCGACCCGGCGCACTATCGTTGGACCAGCTACCGGCGCAACGCATTGGGGGTGGCCGACAGCCGCGTTACCGCCCATGCCCTTTTTCTCGCGCTGGGGTCAACCGACAGATCGAGGCAGGCGGCGTATCGCGCACTGTTTCGCTCGCAACTCGACAAGGCCGCAGTCGATGACATTCGGCTGGCGCTGAATCAGAATCAGCCGTTGGGCAACGCACGGTTTTATGCCAGGATCGAACGGATCACCGGGGTGCGGCGAGAAGCGCGAGCGCGCGGGCGGCCGCGGCTGGAGGACTAACCGCCAGTGTCGCTGCGAGGGTAAGGGACGAGTAACCCTCGGAGATTCATTCCGGCTTGATCCCGGCCTGCTGCAGAAATTTCAGCCATTTCTCGGCCTCGCTCTTGACGAACCCGTCGGTTTCGGCCGGCGGCATCGAAATAATCTGCCAGCCGTTCGACTCGAGGCGCTTGCGCGTATCCGGCGCTTGCAGCGCCTTCACCGTCGCGCCACGCAGTTTCTCCAACACATCTTTCGGCGTCTTTGCTGGAACGAACAGTCCGATCCAGCTATCGAGCACCATGTCCTCGAGGCCCGCTTCCCGGGCGGTCGGAACGTCCGGCAGCAGCGCGTCGCGCTTCGTCCCCGAGGTGACGATCGACTTCACGCGCCCGTCGTCCACGAACGGCTTGGCCGTGGTCGTGTTGTCGAAGAAAAGGTCCACCCTGGACCCGAGGAGATCGGTGTACGCGGGCTGCGCGCCCTTGTAGGCGATCTCGAGTATGTCGGCCTTCGCGAGCCGCTTCAGAAGGAGAGCGGCCACGTGCTGGCCGGTCCCGGTGCCGGCGGTCGCGATGGTGAGCTTGCCGGGATTCTTGCGCGCAAATTCCAAAAGCTCACGCAGCCCTGATTGCGCGAGATCCTTGCGCGCCACCAACATATAGGTGTTGGAGCTGACCAGTGCGACCGGGGTGAAGTCGGTGTCGGCGTTGTAGCGCGGATCCTTATAGAGGCCGGCATTGAACGCCATGTTGGCAAGACCACCAACCAGCACGGTGTAGCCGTCGGCCGGCGCGCTAGCCGCAGCCTGGGTGCCGACCAGCGTGCCCGCACCGGTGCGATTCTCGACGGTGAAGCTTTGACCCATCTCCTGTGCGAGCTTCTCCCCCATCGTGCGGGCGATGAAGTCGTAGCCTCCGCCTGGTGCCGTGGGCACGATGATACGTACCGGTTTGGTCGGATAGTCCTGCGCGAAAGCGCCGGATGCGGCAAGCAGAAGGAAGAATGCAATGATGCGCATGGTGTTCGGCCCTGGTAGTTGATCACGAAGCCTTGCCGCGCCGCCGGCCCCGAGGCGCGGACGCCCGGGCGCATAGTCTGTGCTCGGCCACTTGAAACCGGCAGGCACGTTCTGTTGATTCTGCCTGCGCGCTTTTGCAACGCGCGATCGAGTGTCGCATAGGCGGCATCACCACAACGAGTGCCCTCGCTCCTGCCCCTACGGCCACACCGGCAGCGCCTCCAGTCCAGCGGTCTCGGGCTGCCCCGTCATCAAGTTGGCGTTCTGGATCGCCTGCGCGGCGGCACCTTTGCCAAGATTATCGATCGCACCGACTGCCACGACCAGCCCGGTCTCACGATTGACGGCGTACGAGAGGAACGCGAGATTGGTACCGGTTGCCCAGTGGGTGTGCCCGCTGCGGCCATTGGTGGATTCGAATACCTTGATGAACGGTTCGCCGGCATACAGCGCTTTCGCGGCATCGACGAGTTGCGCGGTCGTAACGGTACCCTTCGGGCGCGCGTAGCAGACCGACAGGATGCCGCGGGACATCGGCACCACCTGGGGCGTAAATGCGATCGTCGCCTTTTGCCCCGACACCTGGGTGAGCGCCGCCTGCATCTCAGGGACGTGCGGATGCTTCTCCAATCCATAGGCGAACATGTCTTCGTTCGTTTCGGCGTAGCCGAAATCGCTCGAGCCGCCGCGGCCCGTGCCGGTGATGCCGCTCTTTGCGTCGATCACGATGCCGTCCATCGCGATCAACCCGGCCTTTGCGAGTGGCGCCAGCGCGAGCAAAGAGGCCGCCGGATAGCAGCCCGGATTCGCGAGCCGCGTGCAACCACGGATCCGCTCGCGCTGCCCCGGCAACTCGGTGAGCCCATATACCCAACCTTCGACGAAGCGATGGTCGCCGCCGACGTCGACGATCCGAATCCGGGGATCGACCCGCGACAACGGTTCGCGCGACTTGCCGGTCGGCAGCGATGCGAACAACACGTCGACCCCACCGAGCCTCTCCGGCTCGAAGGGCTGGATCACGAGCTCGCCCAGTTGCGTCCCGGCAAGCGCAGGGAAGCGTTCGCGTAGCGCCTGGCCAACCGTGCTTTCACCACTTGCGTAGGTGACGCGAAATGAAGGATGCGCACCGCAGAGCCGCAGCAGCTCCGCGCCGCCGTATCCGCTGATCCCGACAATGCCGATGTTCATGGGCGGATCATAGCGGGGGATCGCAAATGCGCAAAGCCCAATTCACGGCCCCGTCGATGGGGACAAGGCCTGTTTGCGGTTGGCGTACTTGCGTAAAACCTAATCAATCATCATCGGATTCGTCGTCATCGTCATCACGATTGGGCGCGACATAATCGAGACCATCGGCCTTGATCGCATAGAGCCAAGTCGGCACGAGCGCTTTGCCGGCGATGTCGTT
>JANMUI010000808.1:0-10879 GCA_031391405.1 Betaproteobacteria bacterium | reverse complement strand
GACCTACGATTACGAAAACCTGAGCACACCGATCGAGGAAACAGCGCGCGCGCTCAAGGCGCAGCTGGCCGAGGCCGGCCTGCACGAGCGCGACGACAAGCACCTGACGCTGCTGGTGCATTCGATGGGCGGGCTGGTGTCGCGCTGGTTCATCGAGCGCGAAGGCGGCAGCGCGCTGGTCGATCACCTGGTGATGTGCGGCACGCCCAACAACGGCTCGCCGTTCGGCAAGGTCGAAGACGCACGCAAGATCATCAACGTCCTCACGGGTCTGGCGGCAAACTTCGTACCGGCGCTGCTGCCGTTCAGCGCGCCGATCCTGTTCCTGCTCAACCGCTCGAAACAGGTCACACCGACACTGATGCAAATGGACGCGGACTCCTCCTTCATCCGCGACCTGAATGCCAGTCCAGACCCTGGCATCCCCTACACGATTCTGGCTGGCGACGTAGAGGCATACCAGGAACCGACCGACGCGCTGTTCGCAAAACTGCTGGCCAAGACCGGCCAGAGTGTCCTGTTCGACACCTTGTTCGGCCACAAGGCGAACGACATCGCGGTCAGCATCGACAGCATCACGCGCGTGGGCGGCGCACGCGCGAACGCGCCCAAGACCAGCCAGGTAGCCTGCCACCACCTCAACTACTTCGTCTCGCAAGCGGGCCAACAGGCCCTCTCAGCAGTGCCTTGGTAGCCAATCGGTCAGCTCATCGAAGGCCACAACGGGACAGTGACCGGCGTGGCGCTCAGCCCCGACGGAACGAGCATCGTCTCGGGCAGCGAAGACGGAACGGTTCGACTTTGGGACTCAAGCAGTGGCGCGCAGATCGGCCTGTCGCTGGAAGGGGACAAGACGAGGTGGTGACCGTGGCGTTCAGCCCGGACGGCGCGCACATCGCTGCGAAGTCACGCGATGGTACGCTGCGGCTCTGGCCAGGGCCGAGCCGTTGGGCCGAGTTGCTCTGCTGCAAGCTCAACCGCAACATGAGCCGCGAGCAATGGAAAGACTGGGTGTTACCCGAGATCAAGTACCAGGTCCAGTGCCCCCGGCTGCCGGTTCCCGACTAGCCGCCGCACCTTAGCTTGCGCAGCGATTTAAGTGACGGTGAGTTCCCGAGCGCCGATCGTTCTTGTCATTCGTTGTCCTTGAGAGAGCACGAGATGGACGCGGCCGAACCGAACGAAGACCGTGACCATCTGCCCTTTTTGCAGCACCACGCCTTCATCATCGGCATCAACGCCTACGAGATGGTCTCACCGCTGCAGACGGCGGCCGATGATGCGCGGAAGTTGGCCGAGGTGTTGGGCGCGCAGCAACACTTTCTGGTTCACCCGCCCCTCCTCGATGCGAAGGGCGCTGCGATTCGAACGCTCTTGGAGCGCAGGCTGCCCGAGCAAGTCGGGAAAGGTGATCGCGTTCTCTTCTACTTTGCGGGGCATGGCATTGCCGCAGATGGCGACGATGGCCCAACCGGCTACATCGTGCCGGCGGACGCTGACCCCACGGACCTGAAGACCTTCATTCCGATGGCGGATTTGCAGCAAGCACTGGACCAACTGCCCTGCCGTCATCTGCTGCTGATTCTCGATTGCTGCTTCTCCGGCGCGTTCAAGTGGTCGAGTCAATACCGCGCCATCGGCACCTTCATGCCGAAAAAGATCTACAAGGAACGGTTCGATCGCTTCATTCACGACCCCGCCTGGCAGGTGATCACCTCTGCGGCCTACGACCAGAAGGCGCTCGATGTCGTGCGCGGCATCGGCAAGGCCACCGGCGAGCGCGGCATCGCAAAGTCGAACGACAATGTCGCCCATTCGCCATTTGCAAAAGCACTCTTCGAAGGCTTGGCCGGCGCGGCCGATGCCAAAGGCGACGTGGAGGGGGATGGCGTGATCACCGCCACCGAGCTGTATTCGTACATCCGCGACCAAGTCGAGCCCGAAACGATTCAAGAAGGGCAAACGCTGCGCCAGACGCCCGGCTTCTTTCCCTTGAAGAAGCACGACAAGGGCGAGTTCATCTTTCTGCATCCGCGACATCGCCTCAATCTGTCGCCAATCCCCAAGCGCAGTCCCTACAAGGGCCTGGAGTCGTTCAACGAGGACGACCAGCTGCTTTTTTACGGCCGCGATCGCGTCATCAAGGCGCTACGCGCCCAGGCCGAGAACAACAAGCTGCTCGTGGTGAGCGGCGCCTCGGGTACCGGCAAGTCTTCAGTCATCAAGGCCGGCCTGTTGCCGATGCTGCGCGCAGAGGGCTTCCGAATTCTTCCGGTGATCCGCCCGGGCGCCCATCCGCTGGCAGAGCTGGAGCAGGCACTCGCGGATTCTTTGTTCCCGTTGTCGCAAGCCAATATCGTCGGCCCACCAGACCTGCGGAAATCGATCCTCTTGATCGACCAGTTCGAAGAGGTGATGACCCGGTGTGCTGATCCCGACGAGCGCCGGCAATTCGATACGCGGCTGCGCCGCCTGCTCGACGAGGACGCGAGCATTCACCGCATCATTCTCACGGTGCGCGCTGACTTCGAGCCGCAGCTCAACAGCGGCGCGCTGAAAGCGGATTGGACCAAGGGCCGCTACACGGTGCCGCCCTTCAGCCTGGAGGAGTTGAAGGAAGTGATCGTCATGCCGACGATTCAGGAAGTGCTGATCTTCGATCCGCCGAAGCTGGTGGACGAGATCATTGCCGAAGTGGTGCAGGCGCCGGGTGCGTTACCGCTGCTCTCCTTTGCGCTGAGCGAGCTCTATGAGGCCTATCGCGCGAGCGGCCGGCAGGACCGCGCGTTGAAGGAACAAGACTACAAGGACCTCGGCGGTGTGGTGGGTGCATTGAGCAAGAAGGTCGACAGTCTCTACCAGGGGCTGCAACCGGCGCAGCAATCCACCATGCGCAAACTCATGCTGCGCATGGTATCGGTGGAAGGGGATGTGGCCAGTCGGCGCGCGCCGATGGACGACTTGGACTATTCGGATGCGGAAAGGCCGCTGGTGGACGAGGTGGTCGAGAAGCTGGTCGATGCGCGGCTCATCGTCAAGGGCCAGGACTACATCGAGCCGGCGCACGATGCGCTGGTACGCGCCTGGAAGCGGCTTTACGACTGGGTTCATGAAGTCGGCAAGGAAAAGCTCCTGCTCGCGACCAAGCTCAGCGCCGCGGCGAACGAATTCACGCAATCGGGGAACCGCGAATTCCTGTGGAACAACAATCCGAACCTGCCGGTCGTCGAGAAGGAGCTGAAGAATCCGGGACAGTGGTTCAACGCGAAGGAGATCGCGTTTATCCGAAAGAGCGTCACCCGCAGGAAGCGGCGATTCCGCATCGGGGTGGTGGGCACTGCAGCCGTCGTCGCGTCACTCAGTGCATTGTGGTGGAAGGCCGAGCGAACGATTATGAGTGCGCGCGAGCTCTCGGAGACGATTGTGCAAGGCATCGATGATGAGCTCCGGCAAATCCCAAACACGCGCAACGCGCGAGAGCATCTATTCGATTCGGTCGGGAAACTGCAGCAAACCTTGGGCAAGGCTGTTGATAAAAGCACCGAGTTCGAGAGCGATTTCATGAAGGGGGAAATTGCCGTCGAGGGACAAGACATCGATCGTGCGGAAGTGCATTACAAGCGGGCGCATGAGAAAGCAGTCGATCAAAACAAAGCCACTCGTGTTGACCCAGCGTGGCTCTACAAGTTGTCCAGAAGCTACCGGGCGCTCGGTGAGATGGCCTTACTCCGCGGTCGGCTCAACGAAGCCAAGATGCATTATGACGACTCGCTTGGGAGTGCAGAGAAGCTGGTCTCTGCCGCTCCGGGGGCGGGGGCAAGTCGGAACCTCTCTGTAAGTTATGCAAAGCTTGGGGATATAGCACGACGGGAGGAGCAATTCGAAACCGCGCAGGCGTTCTTCATCAAATCGCTGACCGCCGCCAAGCAAACGGTGAAAATCGCGCCCGGGAACAATCAGTGGAAGAACGATCTATCCATCACCTACCGAGAGCTGGCCGACGCTGAAGGGCGCCTCGGCAATAAAGCGCGTGACAACAAGAATCTCGAAGGAGCGCAGAAGCATCTAAGGCTCGCGTACGACTATTTCGAGGAGGCCCTGAAGCTTGGCCGGAAATTGGTCGAAACCGAACCGGGCAACAATACGTGGAGGCGCGATCTCGCCGCCACATACAATGGTCGTGGCACCCTGAAGCTCGGCATGAGCTGGGATGATCCCAAAAACCATCAGGGGGATCTCAAAGACGCGCAGAGGGCTTTCAAGGCCTCCATCAACACGATGGAGCTATTGGTAGAGCGCGATCCTGACAACCATCTATGGCGGGATGATCTAGCCCGAAGCTTCATGAAGCTTGGCGCAGTGGATTACTACCTGAACAGAAAGGACGATGCGCTCAAGGCGTACAACATGGCAGTGAACCACGCAGTTGTCTTGGCCAAGGCTGACCCGAACAACCTGGAATGGAAACACGTTCTGATTTCCAGCTACAAGGAGCTCGGCGATGTGGAGAGTGACCTTCACCACAGACAGGCCGCGATCAGTGCGTACGGTAAGGCCCTGGAGACGGCCAAGGACGCCGCAAACCTCGTCAAGGGCAAGGGGAAAGAAACTGATGATTGGCGGCGCTTGCAGTCCGAGATCTACGAAAAATTGGGCGACGTAGAGAGCAATGCCGGACGCCGTGACGCCGCGTGCAAGGCATTGAACAACGCAGTGGAGATCGCTGAAGACATTGCGAGCTCAGACCAGAGCGAACCCAGGTCGAAGGAGGATCTGGAGCAAGTCAAGATCAAGCGGAACAAGGGCTGCCGGGGAACGGGGAAGTGAATGTCTAACCCTTTATATCTTCTTGATGGTAGCGGCTACTCTTTGGGCGACAAATTTCACTGCGACACCGGCGGGAGGTCTACGGTCGTTTGGGCCGATAGCGAGGGGGCCAGCGCCCGTACCCGATGATTCCGATAACGGCATCGCCCAATTGGAATCGACCCGGGCAAGTCGGGTCAACCCGCGCGAACCGTCCCTGGATGCGACCCGATCAGCGGCCTCCAGGGCCTCCATGACCACATCGCTCAGGGTCGTGCCGGCTTCCTTCATTTCCTTTTCGAGGGCGTCCATGGTGAGAATTTTGTGGGCTTCACGATGCGCCGGGCTGGCCGAATCACGATCAGCGGCAGCATCGGACAACTCGTCCATAATGCACTCGTGCAATTTATCGATATCGACTTCCTCGTTTGGGCCGCTGATCTGACAATCGCGATAAATATCATTCAGTTCGTCGAGGAGCCATCCGCGAAGTTGATTCTCGGAATAGCGGTCAAGCGGGCCGGCTTGGCTATTGGCGGAAAACTGTAGTAGCGCGAGCCCTACTGCTGCGAGCAAAACCAGCACGCGGCATTTCTGATGGAGTTGGTTGCACATTTCACCGTCCTCGACTTGGGTTCTTATGCACGGGCTCGCTGGAAAATCGCGTGATTCGCCGAGGCCACGATGTTCGCCATGGGGATCATCCACTGGGCATGCGTCGACGATACGCGCGCTTGTCAGATCCGTCCAGTTGCTCGGTACGGACAGTCTCCAGGACGGCTAACACATGATCATGACCCCTGCTGCAATGACCGTCGAAGTGTTGCCTGCCGGCTATGGCGACGCGGTGCTGGTTACATGCGCGCTCGGAACCGGCGTGTGGCGTTTGCTCGTCGACACCGGGCCCGACGAATGCTGGCCGTCTCTGAAGCAACGGCTGGCGCAGATTCCCACCGATCGTAGCGGCACGCGGCACATCGACCTGGCGGTGATCAGCCACATCGACCACGATCACATCGGTGCTGCTCGCGCGCTGTTCGACGACCGCTCGCTTGCCCTGACCTTCGGCGACATCTGGTTCAATGCGCCGCCCCGGCCCGCCTCGCGCGGCGTGGCCGAAGGGCTGTCGTTGGCCCGGCTGCTAGGCGCTGAGCACACCGACCTTCCCTGGAACAAGGCCTGGGGAGGACAGCATGCCGTGACCACGGCCGGGAAGCCATTCGTCGAGCTTCCTACCGCCAAAGGCAAGCCCCGAATCACCCTCCTCTCCCCGACGCCTGCGACCCTGGCCTCGCTGTTCAAGGTCTGGGACAAGGAGCTGCGGCGCCTCGGGCAGTCGGAAGCACCTGAACCCGCACGCCTGGCCTCACGTGGCGCGATGGACGTCGAAGCGTTGGCGTCGAAAGCCACGGCGAAGGATCACGCCCCGGCGAATGGCTCGAGCATTGCTTTCCTGCTGGAGCACCAGGGTTCGTCGGTTCTGCTCGGCGCCGATGCGTATGCGCCGGTCCTGGTCGAGGCCCTCGCAGCGCTGGCAACGCACCGCGCTGCTTCGTTGCCTTTGCAGGTAGACGTCTTCAAGCTCAGCCATCACGGCAGCCGCGCGAATATCACCGTCGATCTGTTCCAGGCTGTCCAGGCGAAGCATTACATCGTCAGTACCAACGGTGCAATCTTCGGCCATCCCGACGACGAAGCAATTGCGAGAGTCGTCGTCAACGGCGGTAAACGAACGAAGATCTGGTTCAACTATCGCAACGACGATACCGCGAAATGGGCCGCCGCTGAGCTACGGGCGCGTTATGGCTACTCGGTAGACCTGCCCACGGACGGCCAAAGTGGCACAACGATCGTGCTCGCCAAACATCCAACTCGCAGCAAAGTGGAGATACTGATGGTTACCCCAAGGTCCACGGCCGCACGGAAGAAGCAAGGCGCCAAGCGTCCCGCCGCGAAGGAATCGGCGCGGGTGAGCAGCACGTCGAAGAAGGCCGCGGTCAAGAAGCCGGCCCCCCCGAAGAAGGCACCACCATCCAAGAAGGCAGCAATACCCAAGCGGGCGGCCACACCGAAGAAAGTGGTCGTGCCGAAGAAGGCGGTCACGCCCAAGAAACGCGCTAAGGCTACGCCCGAGCGCGAGCGCGAGCGCCGCCCGGCAAAGACGCTTGCGTTCATCAATCCGCAGCAGCAACTCGCGAAGGCCTTGGCCGAACCATCGGCACCATCGCCCGCGCGAGCCATGTCGCGTGGGGTCGCAGGCCCGACGATGCCCGAAGGTTTTTTCAGCGCCTATACGGGAGCAGGCTTGACCGAGCAGGACTACGCCGACGCGGCGAAAACATTGGAATGCGAAGTAGCGTCGGTGAAAGCGGTCGCGGAGGTTGAAACGGCAGGCGCCAGTTTCGACGCGAACAAGCGTCCGACCATCTTGTACGAGCGCCATGTCTTTTCGCGATGCACGGTGCCACCAGGAAAATTCAACAACACCTATCCGGATCTTTCCGCCGACAACGGATACCCCCGAGGGGGGTACGGCACCAAGGACCAACAGTTCGATAAACTCGCACGGGCCTTCCAGCTCGATCAGATCGCCGCTCTCAAGGCGCCATCGTGGGGCAAGTTCCAGATCCTCGGCGAGAACCACAAAGCGTGTGGTTTCGCCACCGTCGCTGACTATGTGAAGGCGATGACGATCTCCGAAAGCGAGCACCTGAAGGCCTTCGTCGGATTCCTGCTCAGCAGCCCCAAAAGGCTCGAAGCGATTCGCAAGAAGGACTGGCCGGCGTTGGCCCTCTATTACAACGGCAAAGATTACGCGAAGTTTCAATACGACACGAAGCTTGCGGCCGCATACGTCAAGCACGCTGGTGCGTCCTAGGAGTCTGCGCGGCAGAGCGCGCACACTCCTATAAGCAGACGCAATTGTTCAGTTGATCGACGCTTTGCGAACAGAATTGGCTCGATCCTGGCGTTATTGTTTAGCGCTTTCGCGTTAATGAAGGCATGCAGCGTCTGCCATCAGGAATTTGCGCGGCCTGCCGCGCAGATTCCTAGGATAATGCGAAGGCGTGTGCGTAGGTTCTACAACCGGGAGACCCAGTCATGATCAGCCTCGGATGCTTTGACGCCAACATTCCAGATTCTGTGTGCAAGGCCTACCTGAAGCAGGTCGAGGTCATCACGCGCGTCCCCTTCGTCGAGGTCGCACAAGGAAGAGACAAACTGGCGCTCGAGAAACACGTGCCCGACGCGCAGCAATCCATGCCCGTCGCCGCGGTTCAGCAGGGACTCAAGTCGATAGGCTTCTTTCCCGGCGGAACGATCGATGGGATCTGCGGCTATCGCACGAGCTCCGCGATACGCCTGTTCCAGGAATACGTCCGCTCCGTGGAGAAGCTTGAATGTGTTCCGGATGGCAGATTCGGCCCGAGCTCGCAACGACATCTGATGCGTTGGATGGAAAAGCGTCTGGTGTCCGAATGGGCGCCGGCCATCGAGCGCTGGCAAACCGGCACGTTGGGACAAACTGAGTACACCGAATGGCTTGCGCTGCTCGGACGTGCCAAGGACCACTACGTCGCCAATCCAAACCGCATGCTGAAACTGGTTGATTCCTTCACCGGCGCCACCGACACGCGAAAGGTCGCGCAGTGGGACTTCACCCCGGGTGGGAACATTCACCTCATCGGCATCCGGCGAAGCGAGATGACCGGAAAGTTCGACGACATCTTTGTCCTGTTGATGAAAGGACTCGTCTTCAAGTTTCAGGGATCGACAGAGCCCGGGGCATCGAAAGACGCGCGAGGTCTTCCGTTCCTCGTCCAAGGCCAACACGACTATCACTTTGGTTGGCACCAGCGAACCTATCTCGCGCTTCGCCCGCAGAACAAGGGGGTGCTCGTCGTCCGCTCAAAAGATGACAAGCGCCTTGACGATGCGGACTTGAACAACGGACTGGAGGCGAATGCCTCGATCAATATTCATTGGGGCGGGCGGGGGATGACGCGCGATGTGAACAGCTGGTCGGAAGGGTGCCAGGTCATCAATGGCACCGTCTACCTCAACGCGAAGGGTGAGCTCATCGACTGTTCGGCATTCGCCGCCCTGAATGACGCTGAGATGGCGAGCAATCCATCCAAGACGCGCGGTGCCTACAACGTGCTGGTGGACCTGGTGACAGCGCTCTCGAGCGACCTGCCAACCAGTTCGGTGAAGTACACGCTGCTCATTGAGCAGGATCTGGATCTCGGCCCGGCGCTTAAGCAAGGACTTGCGGACGCGCGCATCAGGGTGAGGAAGCTGCTGCCCTGAATCGACGGCTCAACAACCGGGCACATGCGGAAGTGGCGGCGGACCATCCCTCCGTCGCCCGCTACAGGCGACACTTCGATTGACATCGATACTCGACAGTAACCGCAGACCGGTCGCGCGCGGTACGCAGCTTTTCACGCCGGCGACGATCATCATCATCTACCGACCGAATATGCCGCGCGATGCAAGGCGCGCATGCCGGCAATCGACGCCACTCGAAAAATCGTAGACTTCAACCTATGCACGCGCGAACAGGCTTTCCACAACACTGACGCGCAGGCGCTGCTGTTCCCCACTCGTAACCCGCAAGGACGCGCTATGCCGCTCGATGCCGACAGCAAAGCCTTTCTCGATCTCATCAAGTCGCTCGGTCGCCCGGCGATTCACACCCTCCCGCCCGTGCAGGCGAAGGAGGTGTTCCGGCGCGGTCGGCTCGCCACACAGCCCGACCTGCCGCAGGTCGACCGTGTAAAAGAATACGAGGCCAGCGGGCCGCTTGGGCCCATTCCCGTGCGACTCTACCGGGGGGCAGGTACCGCCGATAGCGGCGCGCTTCCGGTCTACGTGTACTTCCATGGCGGCGGATGGGTGCTCGGCGATCTCGACAGCCACGACTGGGTGTGCCGCCGGATCGCCAACGCCGCAGAGTGCGCGGTGGTCTCGGTCGACTACCGCATGGCGCCCGAGCATGTATTTCCGGCGGCCTTCGATGATGCGCTGGCCGCTGTTCACTGGACGGTTGCAAACGCCGCCAGCCTGCGCCTCGATCCCGCGCGCGTGGCCGTGGGCGGCGATAGTGCCGGAGCCAACTTGGCCGCTGCGGTGACAATTGCAGCGCGGGAGGCCGGGCGTCCAAAACTGAAGGCCCAGATCCTCGTCTATCCGGCTGTCGACCTATCGATGAGCGGGGACTACTACGGACGATTCACCGAGGGCCTGGTCCTGGTCGACGACACCATGCGCTGGTTCATCGACCTCTACGTGCCCAATATTCCGGATCGAAAAGACTGGCGTGCCTCGCCCCTGCTCGCCGCGGCCCACACCAACCTGCCCCCGGCGCTGGTGGTCCTGGCGGGGAACGATCCGCTGCTCGCAGAGGGTGAGGTCTATGTGGAGCGGCTCCGGGCAGCGGGCGTACCGGTTACCGTTCGGTCCTACCCGGGCCAAATTCACGGCTTCATCTCGAATGCCAAGCTGCTGCCCAAGGCGAACGATGCAATCGTGGACATGGCAGCCGCCCTCAAGGCAGCGTTCGGGACCTGAGGCAAACGCCAATCCGAGACATACCGGACTCGCATGGTTCAACGCGCAGGCGCGATCCGCGCGGTGGGGTCGGCGTCGAACACGGATCGAATGTGCCACGACGCGATGGTGACGACAACAGCGCAGGCGTACTCGGATAAGCGGGACGGACACAATTCTCGAGCGGAGAGAGAGGGATTCGCCGACATTCTGCCGGCCGCGGATTGGCGGCTCCTCTGGAGCATCGCCAATCCCTTCGAATCCCTCCCGCGAGCCAAACTGTTGGCTCGCTTCTCTCGGCCAGAAAAGCGAAAGCCCGCATTCGCGGGCGTTCGGATTTCTGGCGGAGAGAGAGGGATTCGAACCCTCGATACGCTCATCACGTATACACGCTTTCCAGGCGTGCGCCTTCGACCGCTCGGCCATCTCTCCAGGACTAATTTCCAGCGTGGACCGTCTCGATAACCACAACGTCCGCCCCGTCAGGGGCGATGAGGATAGACGACCGCGTTGGCATACG
>JANMUI010000477.1:0-8059 GCA_031391405.1 Betaproteobacteria bacterium | reverse complement strand
CCCGACTATGGTGTGATTCAGAGGCAGCCTAACAACTAGCAAGGTGTCACCAATCCGACATTCCGCGGCGCGTGCTCCAGCATGATCCGCACCTCGCAAACTACCCCCCACGCACGCGCGTCGAATACGAATTCATGCGCGCCAGCTCGTGGGCCGACCTGGCCGCTTGGGACATGCGTCCCGCCCCTCCCCAACCACGCGTAAGTGAGCCTCGTTTCGATCCCCGTCGCGGTTCGGCCGGTGCCGCCGTCGCTTAACGAGTAGTCCCAGTTGCGGGAGTACTCAACCGCGAATCGGACGCCGTCCACCACCCACTCTCCGAATGTCAGTAGGAGGCGTCGCTTCGGGACGAATCCGACCCGGGTGGATTCGCCGTTGATCAATCTCGTCGCTCCGGCAAGATCGCGGCTCTGCGAGTACCCGATCGAGAGGTACGAGCCTTGTTGGCCGATTTCCTTGACCCAAGGGTTCCCCCCGAGCTGATAGCCGAGCGAGACTTGCCACGCAGCAGGTTGGATCGCCACGGATCCGCCCAAGTCGTCGACAAACCTGGCCCGCCGGGTCGCGGCGTTCCACTCGCCAACGAGTCCGAATGGGCCGAGGCTCGACTTCACACTCGCCGCCACACCAGGCACGCGACCGATCTGACTCAGGAATCCGTCGTACTCGGTTTCGAGGAAGCTACTGTTGAAGATCGAACTGTTGTAGCTCACGTCGAAGGCGGTCGCCCAAGGACAAAACAGGCTTCCGATCAGATCTTCGTAGCGTCGACCGCAGTTCCCCATGGTTTGGTATCCCATCGCACCGCCAAAGTGTTGCTTCAGTGCTCCCGCGGTGCGGCCTTCGTAGATGTACATGCCGGCATTGAACGGCGCCACCGCCGGCGCAAGCGTGATTGGCGCCACTGGCTTCACTCGCTCGGGCGGCGGAGCGTAGCCGAGGCCCTCGCCGAGCGTGTTGAGTAGCGGGTAGATCACCTTCGGTCGAACCGGTGGTGCATTCACAGGGCGAGTGGCGGGCCCCAGCGCAGGCGTTGGGAAGTTGAAGCTCAAGCCGATGAGATTTTTCTTGATTTCAAACGTATCGATCGTGAGCGGGCTGGCAATGGAGAGCGAGTCAGTTACCGGATGACCGGTCGACACGCCGAACGGCAACACTGCACGCCCAGCGGTCAGCAAGGGCGGAAATTTTTGCGCATTGCCGAGCACGATGTACCCGGTATCAAGGTTGATGCGATCGACACTTGCCTGCGTTCCTGTGCTCGTATTGAAGAGGATGTTCTTGCCGTCCTGATATTCGAGCTTGACGTGTCCCAGCGCCCATTGGTTCATCTGGATCTCGAGCTCGAAGTCGGCCGAAGTCAAGCCGAGCGTACTCGTCTTTGCACCAGAGAAATCCGAGCTACGACCGAGCCCCACGCCAAGCGTGCCACCCAGGGCGGCGGACTCGTTGATCTTCGGGCCCAGCTTGGAGAACGAGTCGCGAATGATCGATCGAACAGCATCTTCCTGGGCGGCCTTCGTCGTCTCCAATTCCTTGACGCGTTCTTCAAGTCGCTCGGCCTGCCTGGTATCCGTTCCTGCAGAAGGCGCCGCGCGATCCGCTCTCGGCACACGCTCAGGCTGTTTTGCCTCCAGGGCCTCGAGCCGTCTCATGAGGTCGCGATTTTCTTGGCGCAGCGCTTCGATGGCGCGTTTCAATTCTCGAGTCTCTTCCGCGTCGGCCGCGTAAGAGGCAACGGACGGCACGAATAGCAGCGCGAGGACCATCAAGACGCGCAGAGCCGGAAGCGACACACTCACTTGTTGCTCCTCCGCAGTTTCGGCCGAATGATCCGGAACCACATTCTTGAAAAGCTGTGTGCCCAAAGCGATTTGGCACGCCCTATAGGTATTCGGTTCAATGGCGGAAAGCTTCGACCGGCTCCAGGCGTGCCGCTCGCATTGCAGGATAAGTACCCGACAGCAAACCGATCAAACCCCCGACCACCGGGGCCAGGATCGGCGCCGCCGGGTCCAGCACCGGCGTCCATACTTGGTAAGCGGAAACCGCCACGACGATCAAAACGCCGAGGCTCGCGCCGATCACGCCGCCAATGACGCCCATCGACGCGCTTTCGATCAGGAACTGCGCCGCGATGTGCCCGCGCGAGGCACCGATTGCACGTCGCAGTCCGATCTCTGGCGTACGTTCCATGACGCCCACCAGCGTGATGTTCGCGATGCCGATCGCACCGACCACGAGGGACAGGCCACCTAACATGAGGAACATTACGTCCAAGTCCGACTGGACTTCATCACGCACGCGCCGCGGCTCGGGCGGCACCTCGACCTTCAAGGTCCTCGGGTCGTCCGGCCGGAGCGCCGAGCGCGCCTGATCCGCGATGAGGTAAGCGGCACCGACCCTCGTCTCGACGATCGCGATGCCGGGACCGGCGAGGCCGAAATACCGGCGCGCAGTTCCCTCAGGAATGATCACGGAACCGAGTAGCTCGGGCTTACGTGCCACGTCTCGCAGAATACCGATGACGAGATAGAGTTGGTCGCCGATGAAGATCGCAGGAAGCTGCTCCAGGCCGTCGATGCCAAGCCGCGACGCCGCATCCGGCCCAAGCACAGCCACCCGATCGGCGCGCTCAGAATGGCCGGCGTCATGCAGACGGCCGGTGATGAGCTTCGCCCGAACTGCTTCGAACAGCTCCGGCGATGCAGCACGCACCGAAAGCTTGAATGCGCTCTGGTTCTGTGGATCCCGCACTGGCGATGAGCTGATCAGTGCATTGCCGACCTCCACCTCGCTCATCGTGCCGGCGGCCACCACGCCGTTGAGGCGGCGCAGACGGGCCGCGGCGTCCCAGGGCACTGCTCTTGGGTCCACGATGCCCGTGGTCTGCCCGGGTCGGGCAGAGATGAACAGCTCGGTTGCCGCGAGCTGGTCGAACTGGCTGATGACGCGATTGCCCGCCGTGCGCGTGAGGCCGACGGTCGCTACCAGCGCGGCGAGCCCGATGACGACACCAAGCACGGTCAGAACCATCCGCCCAGGGCGAGAAAACATCCCTGCCAGCGCTTCGTTCAGCAGGTCGCGTATAGCGACACTCGATCGTGACACGGTACCTTTCGCGCTCGCGTTGACCACGCTCGGGTGTTTTTGCACCCTGAGGTCGTCCGACGGGGCAGCCACCTCCGTAAGCCTCCCGTCGACGACCCGCACGCGGCGAGCGGCCCGCTTGGCCACGTTTTCATCATGCGTCACGACCACCAAGGTGAGGCCCTCGCTATTCAAGCGCTCGAACAGGTCCAGAATGCTTGCCGTCGACTTCGTGTCGAGATTGCCCGTCGGCTCATCGCACAGCAACAGGCTCGGGGAGCCGACGACCGCACGTGCGATAGCAACGCGCTGCCGCTCGCCCCCCGACAGCTTCAACGGGGAGAAATCGGCACGGTGGCTGAGTCCGACGCGCTCGATGGCCGCCAGCGCCCGCTCGCGCCGACCGGTGCGGGACTGCTTGCGGTACACCTCGGCCAACATTACGTTTTCCAGAACCGTGCGATAGGGCAGCAGGTGGAAGGACTGGAACACGAATCCAATACGCTCGCTACGCAAGCCGGCGCGTTCCTTGTCACTCAATTTCGTGACATCGATACCGTCGATCAGATAGGTGCCGCTACTCGGCTGGTCCAAGCAACCAATGATGTTGAGCAGCGTCGACTTGCCGGCGCCGGACGGGCCGGTAATGGTCAGCCAGTCGCCCTCGTTCACGGTCAGATCGACGTCGACGAGGGCGTGCACCGCCGGATCGATGCCGAACTGCCTGCTGATCTTCCGTAGCTCGAGCACGCTATCCGTCGACTCGATCAGGTTGATCGACGGGTCTGCGCGCAGCGGCGCGTTCATTCCAATTCCTTCTTGTCCGCCACCTTGTACCCAACCACAACAAGCTGTCCCGCCTGGAGTGCTGAGTCCACCGGTGTCACTTCGACATAGCCGCCAGCGGATAGCCCGGGCCGTACGACGATGTACTTCAATTCATTCTTGTCCTGAACCTGGATCCGGCTGGTTCCGTCGGCCGAGAGCGAGAGCGCGCTGGTCGGGACCGCAAGCACCGGCCCGCTGGTCGATTCAGTGGGAATGGTGAGTCGTAGCGAAATGCCATCGATCTTCATCCGTGCATCAATGACACGTACCTCGAAGTAGACGTGGTAACCGTCGACCCCGCGAGTACCCGGCGTGTTGGCTACCTGTTCGACCACGCCTTTGGCCTTCACACCGAGATCCGGCTCGTCGATCGCCACGGGCATACCGGGCTTCACCAATGGCGCAGTCTCGAGAGTGAGCGACGAGTCGACCGCGAGCTGATTGTCGGTCACCGACAGGACCGGGCCGGAGGCCTGGCCACCGATGGTCGCGGTGACTTCGTCGACCCGTACCGGAAACGCTCGAACGAAGACGACCTCGTCGAGCGGCACTTGTACGCCTATCCTGCGACGCGCGGCAGCGAGTTCGGCGGTAAGTCGATCGGCGCGGTCCGCGGTGAGGCGGACGTCGAGCTCGGCGAGCTTCTGCGCATCGATGGCGGACTGAACGATCTTCTTGCCTTCCAGTTCGACCGTTCGAAGCGCACCTTCGGCGAGTGCGGCCTGTTCAGTCGCCTGCCTGGCTTCGCGCTCGGCGGCCTGCACGGCCATCTCGCCCTCCTCCTTCGCCTTTCGCGCAGTCGCACGGGCAAGCTCGACAGCCGCACGCGCGACATCGAGTTTGGCTTCGGCGGCCGCCCGTGCCGTTGCCGGCTGTCGTGGATCCAGCACGATCAAGGCACGTTCGGCGATCTGCGCCTGGACCTCGGCCGCCGCCGCGCTGTCGGCATGGGCCGCCTTGGCGCGCTCCAACTCCAGTGCGAGCGTTCCTCCGATTTCCGCATTCAACCGGCGTGCATTTGCACGCTTTGCGGCGAGCTCTGATGCGGCGACCTTGATGCTATGGTCCGCGGAAGCGCGAGCAGCCTCGACGGCCGTTGCCGCGGCGGCAGCGGCAGAAGCGGCGGCCAGCTTGGCCTTGTTCGCCTCGCCCAAATCGCGCTCAAGCGTAGCGAGCGCGGCGACTTGCTCCCGCGTCGGACCGAACGGTTCCCACTTTTTTGCCCCGTACCAACTCGCGACGGCTTCGGCGGTTCGCTGATCGTAGACCCCATCCACTGCACCGGGGCTATACCCGAGCCGCTCGAGCGCCTGCTCGAGCTGTAGCACGTCGTCGCCGGAGATTCCGGGCGCCAGATCACGGTAAGCTGGAGCCTGGCCCCGGAGTAAGAAAACGGGACGGCCCGAGGCGGTGAGAATGACATCGCCTTCCCGCAGTTGCGCATTACGTAGTGGGAGCGTAGCGATCAACCCCGGGCCAGGCTTTAACGTGGAGGGGGCGATCGAGATTTTTTGGGGCAGTCCGTATCTGCCCGTGCCACGGGTCACGATCGTGGAGCTCAGCACGCGGCGTTCTACCGGAACGAGGATCGGCGAGGGTTGCGGCGGCGCTGTTCGCGCGGCCGCATCCGCTGGTGACTCGATTTGCGAACCCGTCCACCATGCCCCCGAAGCAATCACGGCTGCGAATGCGATCGTACCGATCAGTGCTGCGGTTCGGGTGATAGCCATGGCGTCAGCGCGCGCTCCTCTTCGCTCGAGCCGACGGCATCAAAGGTGGATTAACACGTTTCATTGACCCTTGCGCGAGAACAGCGACTGCTCGATCTTTTCGTAGACCGGCTCAACCACCTTTTCCTGCAACTGCAGATTCTTCACCGCGACCTTGAGCTCGTAGGCTTGCAGTTCCTTCAACGCGGTGCGTTGCGTGGGCGTCATCTGGTCGACGCGGAGCGTACCCCCATTTGTCAATGCGGCAAGCCGTTTGCGGATGTCATGCTCTACTTTGTCCGGGTGGTTATAGTCGAATCCGGCCTTCCGCATTTCGGCCTGGTACTTTCTGAGTGCATCCTTCATCCGCGGATCCTTGTTGATCAGCGCATCCTTCGGGTTGTAATACGTCGCCGTCATCTGATCGGACTTGAAGATTTGTCCGATCGCCTTGTTGGTACAGCCGCCGGTGAGCGAGAAGTTCTCCATTTCGAGGCTCACCGCGAATGTGGCGCCAGTATTCTCGCCGAACAGCGCGCGGTTGTAAGCCACCTGGTCGGCCGATGAAAGCTTCTTGTAGATCTGGCTATTTCGCTCGCCCAGTCCTTCCTTGCCGGGGCTGTATCCCGTCGCGAGCTGCGGCGGTTCGCCGGTGTATGTCGTCGACACGCCAAAACCGTACTTTGCGATAAATTCCTTCTCGCTCATCCCGGGCAGTTTCTTGTCAGCGGCCATGCCCCGGCGCACCGTGTTGAAATCGACTGCCACATACTCGAAGCCCTGGTCGCGCATGCATTTGGAGATCAGCGCCTCGACCTTTTCAACGGATTCGACGAGCTGCTTCGGGGTCATGCCGAATTCCTCGCTCCCGATGCCCGCCGGTGCCTGCGCGGCCACCTCGATATGCGCGAGGCCGAGCAGAGCTGCGGCGATGCCGATTCGAACTGATGCGTTCACTGTGCGTTCTCCTTGTGATCAGGCGTTGCAAATTGGGGTGCCATCGCAAGCGCGAAACGTGGCGATGGCTCTGCGCGTTGACGGCAGCTTGACCGGCTCTATGAGCAAGCAGGGGCGAACAAAGTTCCGCGTGGATTGACCAATGTCCAAGTGAAACCTAAACTGACTTCGCGTTGGCCGGTACGAAGAACAGCTTCGGCGATCACCTCGCGGCGTTACGCACGCCGCAACGATGGTGCCGCTCGATTCTCGATCAGAAAGTTGGAGGGATTTGCCGCTATGGATTTCATCTTCGAACCAGTGCAGGACGTCACCGACGCGCAGCGTGCCGCGCAGAGGGGATTCCTCAAGCTTGGCCACGCCTTGATCTTGGTTGCACTTGTGATCGCGATTGGCGTGGTCCTGAATTACAGTCTGTCGAGCGGAGACCGCGCGGCGCCGACGCCGAGCACAGCGAACGCCGGCCCCCGCGAGGTCGACTTCGGATTCGTCGAGCTCAACCCGGGTCTGCCGACGCCGATCACCTCGTACAAGTACGGCGGTCACATGGTGGTTTATGCGGGCGAGGAGTTGCGTTTCCAGGTGGTCGGTGCCGCCCCGCTGCCGCCGGTCGAGCTGCATGTCGGCGAAGGCAGGCATACGCTGCCGGGAACCGACGGAATGCTGATGGTTGCCGGGCCCGCGAATCAACCGCTGTCGACGGCAATGGTCATGCAAGGCTCGCGTCTGTCTCTGCCAGGCGGCGCACCCCCGCGCGTTTCCGTGAAGGTGCAGGTGCATGGTGCGGCGCGGCCAAAGAAATGAACGACTATCTTGGCATGGATTCATTTCTTCGCGGCCGCTTTCGCGGTCGTGAATGAAGTCTCTATGTACGAGGCGTTGCCGTCGGTCGCCACGGTGCCGATCGCGACCTTGTACACCGTGCCGGGTGCAAGCACACCGTTGGGCACTGAAAACGTGGTCGCACCGCCGGCCAACGTCGCCTGAACCACCGTGACTCCGGTAACGTCGTTCTCGATCGCGACGAGACACGACTTCAAGCCTGTCGGTGCACGCCACTCGACGCGCAGACCGTTCACCGGCACACCCAATTCGTCAGGCCGAGGGCGTAGGAAGGTGGCCGCCGCTGGCAGCTTATGGCTGAGCGATGTCACATCGCTGAAGTTGAGGCCAGAGACGGTGCTGGCACTAAACGTATATTGACCAGCCGGATAATCGGCCTGTAAGCCCGACAGAGACTTGGGCTCCGGCGTCTCGAAACGGAACGAGCGCATGCCAAGCTTCGTGTT
This sequence comes from Betaproteobacteria bacterium, assembly GCA_031391405.1. GTDB lineage: Bacteria > Pseudomonadota > Gammaproteobacteria > Burkholderiales > SG8-39 > SHXR01. The sequence continues at coordinate 186 of JANMUI010000477.1, read as the reverse complement.
CGGTGACTTGAAGTCGATCACGACGCGGCCATCCGGCGCGGTCACCTTCAAAGCGGCGAAGGCGGTGTCTCCGCTGGTGGCCTCGAATACGACCTCGAAGTCATTGTCCGTAACGTTCTGCTCGACGCGCACGGCGAGATGCTCGAACTTCGCATCTGCCAGCGCCGTCCCGCTCGCAACCGATGC
>JANMUI010000474.1:0-22157 GCA_031391405.1 Betaproteobacteria bacterium | reverse complement strand
CGGACTATCGCGCCCACCAGTCTGGTTGGCGTTTGCATCGAGCCCCGGCGGGGACTCGATCTTGATCACATCCGCGCCAAAGTCAGCGAGCTGGCGCACACAGGTCGGGCCCGCACGCGCGCGAGTCAGGTCAAGAACGCGAAGCTTGGCGAAGGGCGTACCGGCGGGGATGTGTGGCATGCGAAGCGTCCTGAGAAGCGAATGACAGGATTGTAGAGCGTAACGTTGATCGGGCCACGAACCGTGGCGCGATCAACGTCGGACTTCGCGCTGGAAGACGTCGAGGCAGCGGGCCTTGGCGCGCACGAAATCATCCGCCGTCAGGGTTTCCGGATGACGTGGACGCGCGGCACGAAATGGCACGATCTCGGCGATCCGCGTCGGGCGCCGCGTGAGGAGCAACACTTGGTCGGCGAGGTACACCGCTTCTTCCAGATCGTGCGAGACCAGGATCATTGTCGTGCGGGTCGCCTGGAAGATGTCCTGCAACTTGTCGCGCATGAAGAGTGTCATTTCGTAATCGAGCGCCGAAAACGGCTCGTCGAGGAACAACACCTCCGGGTGCGGGGCAAATGCCCGCATGATCGAGACAAGTTGCTGCTGCCCGCCCGAAAGCTCATACGGGTAGCGATGCAGATCGAACTTGATCTCGAATGATTCGATCAGTTCGTCGGCGCGCCGGTTGTATTCGGCTTTGCTTTGCCCGGCGAGCTTGAGCGGATATTTGATATTGTCGATCGCGCGCTTCCATGGAAACAGCGCCTCGCGATAGTTCTGGAAAACGTAGCTGATCTTGGTGTCCGAGAGCGTCTTGCCCTCGAACAAGACTTCGCCCGCGTCCATCGGTAAGAGTCCGGACACCATGTTGATCAGGGTCGATTTGCCGCAGCCGTTGGGGCCGAACACCGAAGTGATCTGCGCCTTCGGAATATCGAGGTCGAAGTTCGTGTAGAGCGGCTGGCCCTGGAAGCTCTTGTAGAGGCCCCGGATAGTGATGTGGGTGCCGTTCGGCGCGGACGCGGCCGTTGCCAGTCCAAGTGCGGCGCTGCCCGATACCGGCGCGTTCACTTCCCGCCCCAATGGACGAACTTGCGCTCGATCAATATGAAAAGAAGATTAAGGCCGTATCCGAGGACGCCGGTGCCGAAGATCGTCGCGTACATCTCGGGCATGTTGAAGATCATCTGCGCGTTGATCACGCGTTGACCCAGCCCGTCGGTGGAGCCGATGAACATCTCGGCCACGATCACGATCACCAGCGCAAACGACACGCCGGTACGCATCCCGACGAACGTCTGAGGCAGCGACTCGAGCAAGGTCACATCGAGCATCACCCGCAACCTGGAGGCACCCATCACGCGCGCCGCCGCCTGACGGGTCTTGCGCGCATTCATCACACCGTATGCCGTGTTGAAGAGAATCAAAAGGCTCGCGCCGAATGCGGCGACGGCGATCTTCGTCCCTTCACCGACGCCAAGAATCACCAGGAACAACGGAAACAGCGCCGAGGCGGGTGTGGAGCGGAAGAAGTCGATAACGAATTCGACCGACCCGTACAAACGTGCGGAGGAACCGAGAACAATCCCAAGCGGTACCGAAATCGCCACTGCGATGACGAACGCCAGCAGCGTGCGTCGAACGGTGATGAGAAAGTCGTTGATGAGCGCCCCGCCGACGAATCCATCCCAGATCGCTTTGAATGAATCCTGCGGCGAGGGCAATAGCACCGGGTCGATGAGTTTCGATTGGTAGAGGAGCCACCAGACGAACACAAAGACGACCGCGCCGAGAGCGGGAGTGAGGGCGGCTAGTTTGTCGCGGAGCATTTCTAAGACGTCAAAATTGAACCACGGAGGACACAGAGGACACGGGGGAAATCGAAGGACATGTTCGCCATTTATCGTGAGCCCCTGATCCACGCGCAGCACGGATATATCCGAAGCGCGTAGTCACCCGGCTACACTGCGTCCTCTGCGTCCCCTGTGGTTCAAGATCGACGCTTGAGATCAACGTTTGAGGTCGACGGATCAGTAGGTCTTAAGAAAAGACTTCACATCGATCTTGCTCTTCACCAACCCTGCGGTCGTCGCGAGGTCGGTGAGCTTCTGGAAGTCGGCGATCTGCGCGGGCGAGAGATCCCGCACCATGTGGTAGTACGACAGCGGCACGGTCTGCGCGATTTCGGGTGCCGTGTTCATGTGCTTGCTCAACAGATCGCGCGCCTTCGGATCCTCATTGCCGTCTTTCAGCGCCTTGGCCCATGCCCGTGCGAGGCGCTCGGCGACCTGCGGCCGCTCTTTGAGAAACTTGTCGCCCATCACACCGCCCGCCATCTCGGCGCAGGCGTCGGGCCGACCGAGCATGTGTGAGGCGATCACACCCGACTCCAGTTTGCGCGCCACCCCACGATGCACAAGCATGCTTACAACCGGCTCGAGCGTGTAGGCGACTTCGAACTGGCCGGATTGCAGCGCGGCGATGTGATTGGCCTTCGGCTGCTCTTGCATCGTGTAGTCCTTGACGTCTTCCAAGCCGATGTTCTTCAACACACCCTTGGCCACGAACAGGTTGCCCGGCCCGGGCGCCGACATGATGCGCGCCCCTTTCAGATCCTTGAGCGACTGGATCGTCGTATTCTTCGCAGACACGACGAACGCTTCGAGCTGGTACTTGGTGTTCTGGCAGTTGATCGAGAAATAGCTCGCGGTGCCGGGCCGCAACGCATTGATATTCGCGCCCTCGAGCGATAGCAGGTTCGAGGCGGTATCGATGTCGCCTTTGACGAGCGCCTGCACGATCAACGGATGCGTCGCGAGGGGAACGCCTTCAACGTCGAGATTCTCGGCAGCGAAATACCCGCGCTCGCGCGCGATGAAGTACGGCATCGCCGAAGAGGCGATGAAAAGCCCCATCTTGACCTTGTCTTGCGCGATCGCTTGCGGCGCGATGAACGCCGCCCCCGCGATTGCAGCAACCAGCAAGGCCGACAAAATTCTACGCATGTGGACGCTCCTGAAAAAATCGGTTGACGCGATGCGCGCAGATGATGCCCTGCTTGCATCGATAGGTTGAATCGCCGTCCGCATCATAATATAAGACATCACCATTCCCAATCTCGCCCGCATCCACCGAGGAATCATCATGACCGTGCGCACCGTTCAGCATCCGGAAGGCATCGGACAATCCGTGCTTCGTCGCGAAGATCACAAGTTCCTCGCCGGCAACGGGCAGTACGTCTCCGACCTGCGTTTCGAAGGCGAATTGCACTGCGCGTTCGTGCGCTCCCCGCATGCGCATGCGCGGATTCGCTCGATCGACACCAACGCTGCAGCCGACGCGAAGGGTGTCATCGCCATCTATACCGGACAGGACATGGCGGCCGACAACGTGGGGATGATGATCCCGTTGTGGCGCATTCCGGGGGTGAATGGCACGAAGATGAATGAGCCCCCGCGCTGGGCGCTATCCCGAGGCTTGGTACAGCATGTCGGCGAGGCGGTTGCGGTGGTAGTTGCCGCCACGTGCGAGCAGGCGCTGGATGCCGCCGAGCTGGTCGCCGTTGACTGGGAATTACTGCCGGCGGTGATCGATGTGCGCGACGCGGTCAAAGCCGATGCGACGCAACTGCATCCGGAGGCGCCCGGCAACCTCGCGGTGCGGTTCCAGCGCGGCAATGAGCGGGCAGCAGACGATGCATTCGCCAAAGCGAAGCATGTCGTTGCGATCGATCTCGTCAATCATCGCATTGCCTGTGCGGCGCTCGAGCCTCGCGCCGTGATCGCCATCGCCTCGGCCAACCGCGGACTCGATGGCCATGCGCTCACGATCTATTCGGCGACACAAGTCCCGCATCACATCCGCAAGTTCGTCGCCGAGCAATTGAGTCTGCCCGAGAACTCGGTGCGCGTGATCAGTCCGGATGTGGGCGGCGGCTTCGGCACCAAGGGCAAGCATTACCCCGAGGAGATCGTCCTCGCCTGGGCCGCGCGCAAATTGCATCGGCCGCTCAAGTGGGTGTCGACGCGAAGTGAAGCTTTCGTCTCCGACTATCAGGCGCGAGATCACGTCACCCATGCGGAGCTCGCACTCGATGCGAACGGGACGTTCCTCGCGCTGCGGGTGTCCACGCTTGCGGCGATTGGCGCGTATGTGTCCACGGTCGGCGCGGCGGTGCCCACGTCGGTGTACACCGGTGTGCTGTCCGGGCCGTACCAGATCCCGGCGATCTTCGTCGATGTGAAAGCACTGTTCACGAGCACCGTGCCGACCGACGCCTATCGCGGCGCCGGGCGGCCGGAAGCCTGCTACGTGTTGGAGAGCCTGGTCGAGGCAGCCGCCGCGCAGACCGGCATTGATCGCGTGGCATTGCGTCGTCGCAATTTCATTCGCGTCGAGCAGATGCCGTACACCACCGCGGTTGGTCCGACCTACGATTCCGGAAACTTTTCCAAGGTGTTTGAACACGCATTGAAAATCGCTGACTACGAAGGCTTCCCGGCGCGCCGCGCCGCCGCGCAGAAACTCGGCCTCATTCGCGGCTTCGGGGTGTGCTACTTCGTCGAAAGCTCGGGGGTCGCGCCGTCGAAGTATGCCGGGATGTTCGGCGCGCGAGCGGGGTTTTTCGATTCCGCGGATATCCGCGTTGCGGCCGATGGCAGTCTCCTCGTGTGCTGCGGCACGCACAACCATGGTCAAGCGCATGTGACGACCTATGCGCAGGTGGTCTCGGAGAAGATCGGCGTGCCCCTGTCGATGATCGAAATTTTTGAAGGCGATACCGCTCGCGTCCCGTATGGCACCGGAACATTCGGCTCGCGATCGATGGTGATCGCGGGCTCGGCGATCGTCATGGCGACCGCCAAGATCATCGAGAAAGCCAAGCGCGCCGCGGCACATCTGATGGAAGCGGCGGAGAAAGATGTCGAACATGCGATCGTCGCCGGCGCGGGCGAGTTTCGCGTCGCGGGCACCGACCGCAAGGTCACTTGGGGCGAAGTCGCGCGCGCAGTCACCTACGCGCACAACCTGCCGGCCGGCATGGAACCGGTCCTCCATGAAAACGCGTTCTTCGATCCGACCAATCTCACTTGGTCGAATGGCGCGCAAATTTGCGAAGTGGAGATCGATCCTGCGACGGGTGTGACGACGCTCATCAACTACGCCTCGGTCGATGACATCGGCACGGTCATCAATCCGATGGTCGTGGAAGGCCAATTCCACGGCGCGCTCGCGCAGGGCATCGGGCAAGCCATGTTCGAAGCGACCGCTTACGAGAACAGGACGGGGCAAATTCTTACCGGCTCGTTCATGGACTATGTGATGCCGCGTGCGGATACGATGCCCTCGATCACCGCCGAGACCGACGAATCACAACCTTGCACGCACAATCCTCTTGGTGCCAAGGGTTGCGGCGAGTCGGGGACGATCGGCGCGCCTGCCGCAATTACCAGCGCCATGCTGGATGCACTGGGTCCGCTTGGCGTCAAAGACATCGCAATGCCGTTCACCCATGAGAAGGTGTGGCGGGCGATGCAGGCGGTGCGCAAAGCCTAAGGACGCGGCGCATGGCGGGATTCCTTGCGAATTTTGGTCTGGACGTTACGCGCAGAACCGTAGACGTTGCCATCAACCAGGGATTGTTCGCTGCCCGCAACGGCCGATACCGTGAGCGCTTCGATGAAATATGGCGCCACGCCATGATCTGCGCCCACGCGGCGGAAACGCTCGCGCGGCGAAACGCCATCGAGAATTCGGCGGAGATGTCTACCGACGGTCTATTGCACGACATCGGCGCGCTATGTTTGACCCATAGCGCGATGGAGCTCGAGCATCTGGGCACCTTCAAGCCGACGGCGATCGACCGGGATCTTCCCGACGCAGTGAGCAGGCACCACTGCGTGTTCGGCCGTTCGCTCCTCAAGCGATGGTCGTTCCCGCCGGAATTTATCGAAGTCGCTCAACACCACGAACACATCGCGGGGATTGAGGCGGTCTCGAGCGCGCTATTGACGGTGCATTTCGCCGATAACATCGCCAACTGGCTCGAGCCCGCCGAACGAGGGGTTGGTGAACAAGAGCTCCTCGCACTCGACGCTGCGCGGCACTTCAACATCAGTCAGGACAACATTGCGCACCTGCGCGAAGAGATCATCTCCGCACTGGAGCGGTCGGGCGTTCCGATCGGTGAGGCCGTCGATTGGTAGTCGGCCGAATAGGCCGGCTACCACGCGTTATAGCCGCCATCGACCAAGAGATCCGCGCCGGTCATGAAGCTTGACGCCTCGCTCGCGAGATAGAGCGCGCCGCGCGCGATTTCCTCCGGCAGACCAAGGCGTCCGAGCACATGCCGCGGGCCGCTGATCCTGCGCGCTTCTTCCATCGTGCCAAAGCGCAGCGGCATGCGATCGGTTTCGGTGGCGCCAGGCGACAAGGTGTTGACCCGGATATTCTGCTTGGCATGATCAATCGCCATCGCGCGTGCAAGCGAAATCAGCGCGCCTTTCGTAGCGCAGTAGGCAGCGCGTTCATAGGTAGCCGTGCTGCCGAGCTGGCTTGCGATATGGATGATCGATCCGCCGCCCGCTTTCGTCATGATGGGAATGACCCATTTACTCATGAGGAACGCGCTGCCGACATTGACCGCGAAGACCTGATTCCAGATCTCGGGCGGGCAACTCTCGACGGTGTGATTCGGATCGCGCGCCGCGGCGCCGTTGACGAGCACGCGGATCGGACCGAGCGTATTCGCTACGCGATCGACAGCGGCCTTGGTGGCATCGGGTGAGGTCACATCGCAGACGATCGCAAGGCTCTTCTGCCCGGTCTTGGCGACCAATCGCGCAGTCTCCTCGACGCTTTCCTGCATCAAGTCAAGACAGGCAACGCTTGCACCCGCGCCGGCGAGCTCAAGCGCGATCGCGCGGCCGATGCCTCCACCGGCCCCGGTGATGATGGCGACCTTCCCGGTGAGCTTAAAGTGATCCAAGGACATGTTGGGCTCCGTTCGAGGCGTGTAGGTGCGCCAAGTGTAACCAGTCCGGTGGGTCGGGTTGGCGATGCGGATCTTCATTGACCGGCACCCCGCAGACAATAGGGCCAGAATAGAAGCACGCGCCTGGGTAAGGATTCCGCCCTGTCGGCTCAGTGTGAGATGAGCGCTCCGGCGTCGGCCCTTGCGGGCCCATTGAATCTGGAGTTGCCATGGCTGCTACGCGTTTCCTCGTCTCATTCCTCGTTTCCACCTTGACATTGATTGGCGCTTCAGCCCACGCGCAGGAGTGGCCGGTCAAGCCGGTACGCATCATCAACCCGTTTCCCGCGGGCGGTGGCACCGACACCTTCGCGCGTCCCCTGGCCGCCAAGCTCACGCAAGCGCTCGGGCATCAATTCATCATCGAGAACCAGGGTGGCGCGGGCGGCACCCTGGGCGCGGCCAACGCGGCGAAGGCCACGCCGGACGGCTACACACTGCTCATGGGCGCGGTGCACCACACGATTGCCGAGAGCCTGTACACACGCCTGCCGTATCGCCTCGAGCGCGATTTCATTCCGGTTACCTTGATCGCCTCCGTCCCGCAGGTGATCGTTGTGCATCCAAAACACGGCAACATCAAGACCCTCAAGGATCTGCTCGATTACGCCAAGGCGAATCCGGGCAAGCTGAATTTCGGATCCGCGGGGAATGGCACCGCCCACCATCTCGCCGGTGAGTTGTTCAAGACCATGACCGGCGTGAGTCTCGTGCACGTGCCGTACAAGGGCGCGGGGCCGCTCATGACCGATCTGATCGCGGGCCAAGTCGACATGGCGTTCGACGGTATGGGCACCTCGTCGAACCAGATTCGTGCAGGCAAGTTGGTGGCTCTTGCCGTGGCCGCCAATGCACGCGCGTCGGTGTTTCCGAATTTGCCGACGGTGGCGGAAGCGGGGATACCTGGTTACGAGGTCACCACATGGTATGCGCTGTGGGCGCTGAAGGGCACGCCGGGCGGTGTCGTCGAACGTCTGTATCCGGAGATCGTGAAGATCCTGCAGCAACCCGACATCAAGGATATCTGGGCAAGCCAAGTGGCGACCGCCGGTGGCCAGCCGCCCGCAGCGTTCGGCCAGTTCGTGACGAGCGAAATCGCCAAGTGGGCCAAGGTCGTGAAGGACTCGGGCGCGACGATCGACAACTAATACTTTCCGAGCAGCAGGGTCGGCAGCCACGTCGCGATCGGCGGCCACACGAGCACGATCGCGAGCAGCAGCAACCCAAAAATGACATACGGCATCACGGCGCTATAGACCTGTCGCATCGTGATATGGCTGGGTGCCACACTTTTCATTGTGAAGAGCAGCATGCCGAACGGCGGGGTGAGCAGGCCGAGTTGCATGCAGATCAGGAACGCGACGCCGAACCAGACCGGATCGAAGTTGAAGAACTGCACCAGCGGGATGAAGAAGGGCAGCGTGATCAGCATCATGCTCACCTGATCGATGAAGCATCCGAGCACGAGCAGGATCAGCATCATCGCCAGCATCACCGCCCAAGGTCCGAATCCCGCATCCCGGATCGCGCTCACCATGCCGTTCGTTGCGCCGGAAAACGTGAGCACCTGCGAGAACGTCGTGGCGCCGACGATGATGAACAGGATGATGCCCGAGATGCCGGCCGTCCCCATCAAGGCGCGCATGAGGGTCGCGCGCGTGAGCGAGCGATACAGCCACGCGACGCCAACGGTCGCAACGGCGCCGATCGCGGCGGATTCGGTGGGTGTGGCCCAGCCTGCCACCATTGCGAGGATCACCACGACAAAGATGATCACCAGGGGCATGACATACAGGATGAGCGGCTTCCAGCGTGCCCAGCCGCGCACCGGTTCATGCTCGAATACCGGCGCAAGCCCGGGGTCGAGGTGCGCACGCACCACGATGTACGCGACGAATGCCACTGACATCAACATCCCTGGCAGAATCCCGGCGATCAACAGGTGCGAGATCGAGATGCCAGAGAGGCTCCCGAGAAGAACCGTGAGCGCTGAGGGCGGAATGAGCATGTCCACCCCGCCGATCGCCATGATCGGACCCATTGCCATGTTGGGGTGATACCCGCGACGCAGCATCTCCGGCAGCAACAGGCTTCCGAGCAACGCGGTGGTCGCGATGGTGGAGCCCGATATCGCCGAGAACACGGTGCCGGCGACCACTGCCACGACTGACAAGCGACCCGGCACGCGAGCGATGATGCGGTCGATCGCATCAATGGCTTTCATCGCGACGCCCGTGTGGAACAGTACCTCACCCATCAGCACGAAAAACGGAATCGGTGTGAGCGAGAAGTTCGTGATCGACACGACGCCGTTGCGTATCAGTTGCACGAGGCCGGCGTCCTTGCCTAGATAAAACCAGGCACCGATGATGTTGATGCCGAAGAACGCGAATGCGGCCGGCAACGCGATCAGAAAAAACGCGGTGAGTGCGCCGAAAAGGAGCGTTGCGGCAAGCCACCAGGTCACGGGCGGTCTGCCGCGAATACGCCCAACCGCCGCAGGAAGCCAATCGCCAACAGCGCAAAGCAAAGCGGCACCGGTGCGTACGTCCACCACTCCGGGATCTCGAGGGTCTTATAGATCTTCGAGCCAATGCGCATCGAATCGTCGATCAGGCGAACACTGTAGAACACGAAGACAACGCATACCGCGAGCCCGATGAGATTCGCGATTCGCTCCGTCCAGAGGGCGGCGCGCCGGCCCATCATCTGCAGCGCGATGTCGAGGCGCACATGCTCGCCACGATCAAGCAGCCAGGGCGCCACGAAGAACGTGGCAAGCGGCAAGCTGTACTCGGAGACCTCGGTGATCCATGGAAGCGTGCCGATCCGGAAGTTGCGGGCGAGCACGTCGACCGTCACCAGCACTGCGATGAGCCCGAGCACGAGCGCGGCTATGATCGCGAGCGCGTGCACGAGCGCGTGATACGCACGCGTCATGGCAATGTGGCTGGAACGCTATTTCGGCCCGAACAGCTCGCGCAGCTTCGGCCCGTGCTGCGGGCTCGCCTTGATCACGCCCGCCCAGCCTACGTCGTACGCGCGCGCGAGAAACGCCTTTGCGGTCGCATCGTCGAACTTGATTACCTGGATACCCGCCTGCGCCTGCTTCTTGGTTTCTTCCGCGTTGTACTCCTTCCAGTATTCGTTTTGTTCTTCCAGCGCGAGGCCATGCTTCTGTAGGAAGGCACGCTGACCATCGGACAATTTCTTCCAGGCGGCGAGGTTGACGATGATCGAGACCTCACCGTTGTAGAAGCCGGGATCGACACGGAACTTCGTGTGCTGCTGCCAGTTGAAATCGAAAATGCCACCGATCGGCCAACCGTAACCATCGACCACACCGCGCTCGAGGGCCGTGTACACCTCGCCCGGCGCGGTCGTCATGACCGATGCGCCCATCGCCTGGAAGAAATCGCGATAGACGGGCGTGATGCGGATCTTGAGGCCGGTGAGATCAGGCTTGTCGATTTTCTTGTTGAGATAGAGGTGGAACGGGGTGTGATCGGTCATCCGGGCGAGATAGTGCATGTTCGCTTTCTCGTTCCAGATGCGATTGATGTAGTCGAGCGCGCCGTTCTTTCTTAGCTCCTGGACCGTGACCTGCGTGAGCTTGAGCGCATCGGCCTCGGGCATGATGTTGGTGTAGAAAGCACCGGTGCTCATCGCCATGTCGACCACGCCGGTGCGAACGGCATTGCCCACTTCAAACGTCGGGATCGCTTTCGGCCCGCCGATGAAGTTGATCTGCACCGAACCCTTCCCCTCGGCGTTGACCTTGGCCATCCATTTCTCGAGGTGTTTGACATAGACACTGTTTTCGGAAAACGCGCTCACCAGCCGCAAGGTCGTTTCCTGCGCGGCGATTGGAAGCGAGGTCACGGCGATAAGCGCCGCAACAACTTGACGGGTGAACATTCTGTCGTCTCCTCGTAGTTGCCGGCCGCGAAGGCATGCGGTCGAGCCGAATCGAATCGAATCGAGACTAGGATGAAGCCCGGTTGTTGTCAATTGGCATGGCTGGTTCGAGACGTGGAGTAATATTCCGGCGCTCGCAGCCTTCCTCCCTCTCACTTCAGAGACTCACATGTCCGGACCGCTTTCCCATATTCGTGTGCTCGACCTGTCCCGTGTACTTGCCGGGCCGTGGTGCGGGCAGAACCTCGCCGATCTCGGCGCTGAAGTCATCAAGGTCGAGCGGCCCCAGAAAGGGGACGACTCCCGTGCGTTCGGCCCGCCCTGGATCAAAGACAAGGACGGCAAGGACACCAAAGACTCCGCCTACTTCACCTCGGCCAATCGCGGCAAGAAGTCGATCACGCTCAATATCGCTTCGCCCGAAGGCCAGCGCATCGTGCGGGAGCTCGCGAAGATCTCCGATGTGCTGATCGAGAATTACAAGTATGGCGATCTGCCGCGCTACGGTCTTGGTTACGATGACCTGAAGACGATCAATCCGAAGCTCATCTATTGCTCGGTCACCGGATTCGGACACACCGGGCCATACCGCGAGCATCCGGGCTACGACTTCATGATCCAGGGGATGGGCGGGATGATGAGCGTAACCGGCGAACCTGATGGCGCGCCGGGTGGCGGACCCCAGCGCGCGGGTGTGCCGGTCGCCGACATCATCACCGGCATGTATGCATCGATTGCGATCTGCGCGGCGATTGCGAATCGCGAACGAACCGGCCAGGGCCAGCACATCGACTGCGCGTTGCTTGATTCACAGATCGCGCTGCTCGCATACCAGAACACCAACTACTTCGCGACGGGCCAATCGCCCAAGCGCATCGGCAATCTGCATCCGAACATCGTGCCGTATCAGCCCTTCAAGACGAAGGACGGCGATGTGATCGTCGCCTGCGGCAACGACAATCTGTACCAGAAGCTTTGCAATGTGTTGAAGCGCCCCGATCTTGCCACCGACCCCCGCTTTGCGACCAACGGCAAGCGCGTCGAAAACCGGGTGGAGATGACCCGCATGCTGCAGGAGATTTTCGTCACGCGCACGACCAAGGATTGGGTCGAGATCCTGGAGGCGGCCGGCGTCGCTAACGGTCCGATCAACACGGTCGCCCAGGTATTCGAGGACCCGCAGGTACGCGCGCGTAACGTGAAGATCGAGCTCGATCATCCGGTGGCGGGCAAGCTTGCCGGGGTGGCGAGCCCGATGCGATTCTCCGGCACCCAACTGGAATTCAAGAACGCCCCGCCGGTACTTGGACAGCATACCGACGAGGTGTTGCGTGGCGTCCTGAGGATGACGGATGCCGAGATCGCGAAGCTGAAGACGGACGGGATCGTATGACGGCGAGTTGGCGGAAAAACTAACACGACGACTCGACGAGCACGACGGCCACGACGATCAATGCGGCAGGGGCGAGTTCATTGCCTTCGTTGAGTCCGTTGAGCCCGTTGCGTCGTCGTGGTTGCTCGTGGAGTGCCGGAGCCTGCGTTCTGACCGCTTCAAGCCGTGGTCGGCTGGAACGCACGAATGCGCGGTGCAATCTTGGCCCGCAGCTCGCGCTCGGCCGTGCGCATGTCGTATTCTGCCTGCAGGTTCGGCCAGAAGCGCGGTTCCATCGAGAAGAACAGACCCAGGCGCAGTGCTGTATCAGCACTAATCGGCCGCTGCCCGTTCACCAACTCACTGATTCGGCTGGGGGACACGTCGATATCGGCCGCTAGCTGGCGCGCGCTGATGCCCATGGGCTTCATGAAGTCTTCGAGCAGGATTTCGCCCGGATGAATTTCTTCCAGCAGTCGTTTGGCCATGCTGCGTCCTAGTGATAGTCAACGATCTCGACGTTGTGCGCGCCGTCTTCACGCCAGACGAAGCACACACGCCGTTGGAAAATCGGGATCAGAGCAAAGTTGCCTCGGATTCCTTATATGATCCGACTCCGGTTTCGAAACCCCACTTTTCACTGGCGGAGGCCTTATCCCGCTCTACCCCCCGAACCGACCAGGATCGATCACCGGGACTCAGTCCGAATTGGACTACGCTGGCTCTTGCATGCTTAGCGGAGTTGCCCTACATTGACGGTTCGCGTTCGTATGCCACTATGTTATTTGGCGCGCGCGCCGATACAAAGCCCCGAAAGGGGCTTTACTTTTTTTCTTGCCAAATCCGAAAGGACATTATTATGGATCGTCACGCCATCTTTCTCGACGCCGGTTATTCCGAGAAGGCGATCGGCTCGACGCACACGACGATGATGGAACCGGGCCAAAGGTCGTAGCGTCAATCGAGTCCGTTGCGATCACTTGAATCACCATGAAATCGCCCATGCCCCGGTAGATGGTGGACAAGCTCCATTCCTTCACCACCTGCTTCAAGTAGTACGCGGACATCGCGACCGGTGGAGACAAGAAAGCCGTCTGCAACACCACCGCCGTGATCGTTCCGAACCACACCATGTCATAGCCAAGCTGGCTTGCCACGGGCGCGAGCATCGGGAGGAAGATCAGCACGATCGCGGGCCACTCGAATGGCCAGCCGAGGAGAAAGATCAAGATGAGCACCAACGTCATCGTTCCCCACGCCGGCAGCGGCACGGCAAGGAGCGTATTGGTGATCCAGGTGGCGGTTCCCAGTCGCGCGAACACCACACCGAAAACGTTCGAGCACACCGCGAGGAAGAGCACCATGCTCGTGGTGATGAGCGTCTGGTAGGCGGCATGGAGGAGCCCCTTCCAGGTGAACCGGCCATACCCGAGGACCATCAGGATGGCACCCATCGCGCCGACGGCGGCCGCTTCGGTCGAAGTGGGGAGGCCGATGAGAATCGCACCGAGTGTGGCGATGGTGAGGACAGTCACCGGTTTGTGCGCTCGTTAGACTTCGATCTTTTCGCGATGCTCGAACTCTTGGCCGGTGCGAATCTGGTACCAGCTTTTCATCGTTTCCGAGACGCCCTGCACCATCAACAACAGAGCCGCGAGCGGCACAGCCGCGCGAAACGGCCAAAGAATCGGCCGCCACGGCGTTTGTTCGGACGTCTCGCCGATCGAAAACGAATATATTGGCGGACGTGCAGATTCCTAGAGCAAGGTGAACAACATCTTCGTCGCGAGCGCGTACATCACCACCGCGAAGATTTTCTTCAGCGTCCCGGTGGATGTGCGGTGCGAGAGGCTTGCGCCCCACGGCGCGGCCGCCATGCTTGCGACCACAAAGCCGATCAGCGCCGGAAGATAGACGTAGCCCACGCTGTGGGGCGGCAGCGCGGGATGACCCCAGCCATTGATGATATAGCCGATCGCGCCCGTCATTGCGATAGGCAGTCCGAGTGCGGCGGATGTTCCGATCGCGGTACGAAACGGCACATTGCAGAACACCATATACGGCGTCGCAATCGCGCCCCCACCGATGGCGACAATGCCCGATCCGCCGCCGATCAGGAATCCGGCGATGTGCTGGCCGATCGGCCCGGGCATCTGGCGCGTCGGCTTCGGTTGCCAACTGAAGAGCATCGTCGTCGCCATGTAGAACAGGAACGATACGAAGATCAGTGCGAGGGGAAGCGTCGGAATGTATCGCGCGATGCTGGTGGCGAGAAATGTGCCGACCACGATGCCCGGGGTCATGCGACGTACGATCGTCCAATCCACCGCCCCGTGCTTGTGATGGGCGCGCAGACTTGCGATCGAGGTGAAGACGATTGTCGCCATGCCGGTGCCCAAGGCGGTATGCAGGATCGTTTCGCGATTGAAGTCCTGCGCAGCGAAGGCCATCGTGGTGAGTGGCACCGACACGGCGCCACCGCCAATGCCCAGCAACCCTGCGAGAAACCCGAAGACAGCGCCGATCGCGGCGTAGACCAGCAGCCATGCGTCCATGGCGGGGATTATCCCTAAAATCGATACGCAAGCCCTACATACCCGCGCGCGTCGCGATCCCCTTCGGCCCGAACATTGCGCGTGGCCGGTTTCGCCAGCTCACCGAACCCTGTCACGTTGCGGGCGACATCCAACTTCAACCCCACGCCGAACGAGGTGCCCGACTCGGATGACTCTTCGTTGATCGGATTGCGACGCCACACCCTGCCCGCATCCCAAAACGCATAGGCGGTATAGGTCATGGACGGCGTGGTCGGCAACGTATTGGTGTAGCGCAGTTCGAGTTTGCCCGCGACGCCGGAATCACCGATCAGCTCGGAGGGATCATAGCCACGGCCGAATTGCGCGCCGCCGAATCCGAACATCTCGGAGGCCAGCAGACCCTGTGCGGCGTGCTGTCCATTGATCGCTGCCAGGATCGACCACCCTGCGGCGATCGATTGGAGACGCGCAGCGTAGAGGGTTGCTTTGGTGAAGTCGCTCCGCCCCTGCTCTCGCGAAAGATTCGGGGAACCCGTCTCTGTCGCACCGAACACATCGAGCCCGCGTGACACTTCACCATCGACGATATTGACGCCGCGCAGTGCGTCCGCGGCATCAACCGTCGCACCTATTCGCACCATCCGCAGCTTGTCCTCCTTGAGCGGAACGCCGATGAAGTCGGTCGCGCCGTCGTGGAATCCAACCGATGCACGCGCATAAACATTGGCGCTCCGGCCGCGTTTGACGGGATGCGTGTAGGACAACGCACCCGAAGTGTTCGACGTTTCGAGACTTGCTGAGCCGAATGCCTCGCCAAGCCGAGGTTCCGCCTTCGAGTAGCCCATCATGATGCCGACTCGACCGCCACTTTCTCCGACCGGCTGCTCATGCTGTATCGAGCCGTAATTCATGCGCCGGTCGAACGTTGTAACGGCACGAACGGCGGTCTTGTCGTATCGACCGAACAGCGAATGCAGATCGAGGTCGACATAGCCCCGCCACGGACCCAGCACACGGCCGCCCCGATTGTCGACCGCGATGGAACCGCTCGCGGTGCGGTGCGCAAATTCGATCACAAGATCAGCGGCTCCAACCACGGACTCGGCGGGGGTCAATACGGCGCGCGCGGTGGCACCGGCAAGATCATTCAGCAGCAGCAGGTGTCGTTCGAGGACCTGTGCGGTCAGTGGTCGACTTGCTTTGATGTTGACCGCATAGGCTTCCACAAGCGACCGATTGCCTTTGATGTCACCGGTGAGTCGGACCTCGTTGACGAAGCCCTCGATGATCTGGATACGCGCGACACCCGCTTGGATCTGCTGTGCCGGAACGATGGCCTGGGAAAGTATGTAGCCATTGTTCCGGTAGGTCGTGGTGATGCGATCGGCAATCACATAGAGGTCGGCAAGCGTGACCTCCTGCCCGAGCCGTGCGCGATGCGGGGCAAGCAACGCATCCGCGGTGTAGACCGAATTGCCCACGAGCTCGATCCGTTCGAGCTGAAACCGAAAGCCGTCCGCGCCCGCTGGTGCCTGGTGGGACGGCCGCGGAATCTCGAGCGGGGCTGGGGTCACCCGAGGCGCGGGTGGCAGACGGAATTCGCGTTCCGCTCCGCCCGGTTGTGCCGCGCCCGGGATAGGCGCACCTTGCGCCCACACCAGCGTCACGCACAGCATGCCAACGAGTGCCGAGGTAGCAGCCAACAAGCGCTTGTTCATTCTTTCTGATTTTGAGAGGACAGCGAATGAATCCTGGGTGCATTCGATCGCATCCGCCATCCGCCGATGGCAATACTTTCGTACGGCAAAAGGTCTATTGAATCAACGGTGTGATGCGCTCAGAACGTTGGGCGTCTGGCAGACCAGGGACGCTTCGTTTCAAGCTGCGCGGCGAGACGATAGAGCGTGGCCTCATCACCGAACCGGCCGATGAATTGCGTACCCATCGGCAAACCCGCCATCGTCCAATAGGTGGGCACCGACATCGCTGGTTGCCCTGTTGCATTGGCAACATAGGTGAATGGCGTAAACGCGGCCATTCGCCGTCGCAGCGTGAACGGGTCGGTGCCGGCCTCATAGCGAAACGTACCGAGCGGCACAGGTGGTTCGCCGAGCATCGGCGTGAGCCACACATCGCAGTCAATGAAGAAACGCGCGATGTCCCGCGAGATTCGCTGCAAATCCTGCAACGCGAGCAGGTAGGCAGGCGCGGTGAGCTGACGCCCGCGCCCGGTGAAAGCCCACACGAATGGCTCGAAATGCTCCTCCCTCGGCTTGCGACCGGTGCGCCGTTCCCAGTCGTCGATCGCCCAGGTAAATCCGGCAGCGAGCATCGACGTGAACGAGAGAAAGAACCTTTCGAACTCGACGCGCGGCGCCGCTTCAATCACCGTATGTCCGAGGGACTCGCAAAGGTTCGCCGCATCGCGCACCGCGGCCACTGACTCGGGATGGAGATCTCCGCCCAGCAAGGTACGCGTCGAAAAGGCAATCCGCAGCCGCCCCGGGTCGCGCTTGGTTTCTTCGAGATACGGCCGCTCGGGCGGTGGTGCATAGTAGGGATCGCCGATATCCGGACCGGCGGTCGCATCGAGTAGTGCTGCGCTATCTCGCACCGTGCGTGTCAACGCGTGTTCGGCGACGAGCCCGCTGATGAGGTCGCCGTAATGCGGACCAAGCGGATTGCGCGCACGCGTCGGCTTCATGCCAAATACGCCGCAGCAGGCGGCCGGGACACGAATCGAGCCACCGGCATCGTTGCCGTGCGCCATAGGCACCATTGCCGTTGCAACCGCCGCAGCGGCCCCGCCGCTTGAGCCACCGGCGATGCGACCGAGATCCCATGGATTGCGGGTGGGCCCGAACAGGCGTGGTTCGGTCGTCGGCCCCACCGCGAGCTCCGGCGTGTTGGTCTTGCCGACCATGACAAGCCCCGCACGCCGATAGCGGTGTACGAGCTCACTGTCTTCATCCGGGATGAAATCGCGCAGATACGCGGAGCCTTCGGTGAACGGCACGCCCGCCACCTCGGCGAGGAAATCCTTGATCAGAAAGGGCACTCCACCGAAGGGTCCTGACGGCGTGCCAGACGCGAGCGCCCTGCGCGCCGCCTCATGCATTCGGAGCACCACCGCATTGATGGTCGGGTTAACCTGGTCAATCCGTGCGACGGCGCAATCGAGAAGCTCGGTGGCAGTCACTTCCTTGCGCCGCACGAGATCGGCAAGGGCCAGGGCATCGTAATTCTCATACTCGTTGGGACTCAGCATGATGTCGCACTCGTCTCACCGGGAACGAGCGTGAGAATTACCACGACGGCACGGTGGACACAACGGCCACTACAAAAACCGTTGAATCGATGCAGCAACGTGCTCCGAACTGATCGGCAAGCGTGCTTCCAGTCGTCCCTCAAACGTCGCGCCCGTTGCGTTTGTCGACTCGTCATGGTGAACATTCATTCCGGATCAGAGGCGACTCACCCGGATCGTCGCGTCCTTCCGCTTCCTGATCTCAGGCCGCAGCGCGGTGCCAAGCCCCGGGCCAGGTGGGGCGGCGATGCTGCCGTTTGCAAGGGGCGGCAACTGCGTGACGATGTCGCCGTACCAGCCATGATAGAAAGCGCGCACGACCTCTTGAACGAGCGTGTTGGGCGCGTTCATCGATAGATGGACCGATGCGGTGAGCAAGACCGGTCCGGTGCAATCGTGCGGTGCGATCGGCAATTGATAGGCCTCGGCCATCGTCGCGATCTTTTTCGATTCGGTGAGCCCGCCGGTCCAGCCGACATCGAACATCGCCACGCTCACCGCACGCTTCTCGAACAGATCGCGGAACGCCCAGCGCGTTGCCAATGTTTCGCTCGCGGTGACCCATACATTGGTGCGATGCGCGTACTCGGCGATGGCATCGAGGTTGTCCATCTTGATCGGATCCTCGTACCAGAACGGATCGAACTGTTCGAGTGCTTTCGCGATCTTGATGGCGGCCGGCAGATTCCAGAGGGAATGGAACTCGACATGGATATCCATCTTGTCGCCCACGGCGGAACGGATTTTCTCGAACGGCACCATCGCCGTCTTGAGATCGGCCGAAGAGATGTACATGCCGTTGCTCGCTTCCGCATATTCATCGAACGGCCAGATCTTCATGCCTGTGTAGCCCTCTTCGAGCAACGACAAGGCAAGCTCGTCGGCGTGATGCATGAATCCGACCAGATCCTCATAGGGCTGGTATCGGGTCGAATCAGAGGGCAGTCCGAAGTTGGCGGTGCCCTGCTCCGGCTTCGTACGAACGTATTGCGTTCCAGCACACGTGTTGTACGCGCGCACGGTCTGGCGCGTCGCGCCGCCGAGAAGCTGATAGATCGGTTGATTCGTCACCTTGCCAAAGAGATCCCACAGCGCAATGTCGACCGCCGAGGATGCACGCATCTCCGCGCCGACCGACTTGAAGCCGAGATAGTGGGAGAGCATGTGCCGGCTGTGTTTATCGATCGTGAGCGGATTCTGGCCAAGCAGATAGGGTGCGAGCGTCTGATGCAGATGTGCACAAGCGGGCTCGACGGCATAGAACGTCTCGCCCAGGCCGGTTAAGCCTTCATCGGTATGGACCTCGACCCAGAGCAGGTTGGGAAACTCGGCGAGCTGGATCGATTCGATGGCGGTGATCTTCACTTGGGTACTCCTTACGTTTTCAAATATGCCGTCGACCGTATAAAAAAACGGGCGCTCAGCGCGCCCGTTCCATTTACCTCCCAAGCTTGCTGCCTACTGCTTGGTCGCCTTGCCGGCTTCCCCTGCGGCGGGCGGCTTCGCCTCTTCACTTTTCTCAAGAGCTTCCTGGCTCTCTTGTGATTGTTGTTGCATGTTTTCCATGGTGTCCCTTTCGAGGCTTTCCGCGTTGTCCTCGACCCTCTCATGCACTTCGTTGCGCCGGTTCTCCTGCAGCTCAAGCGGAAACCAGATGGCGATCTTCGGGAACGCGATGATCAGCACGATAGCAATGCACTGAATCACCATAAACTGAAACATGCCCTTGTAGATCAAGCCAAGCGACCAGTCCTTGACGACCTGTCTCAGGTAGTACGCGGACATGGCGACCGGAGGCGACAGATACGCGGTCTGCATGACGACCGCGACGAGCGCGCCAAACCAGACCATCACCATTTCTGTCGGAATGCCGAGGCTCACCCCAAGCTGGGGTTTCAGCGCTTCTATAACCGGATAGAACACTGGCAGGAAGACCAGGATGATCGCGGGCCACTCGAATGGCCACCCCAACAGAAAGAGCAGGATCACCACGGCCGAGAGCATCACGATCGGCCCGAACGACATCGCAATCATCGCCTCGGTGACCCAATTTGCGGTCCCCAGGCGTGCGAACACCGCACCGAAAATGTTCGATGTGACCGCCAAAAACAGCACCATGCTCGACGTCGTTATGGTCGATAGACACGCCTGCTTCAGCCCAGCGACCGTGAACCTGCGGTAGATTACCGCGAGGATAATGGCCCCGAGTGCTCCGATACCCGCCGCTTCAGTTGGCGTCGCGGCGCCGGCCAGGATGGTGCCCAACGTGGCCGCAATGAGCGCGGCAAGAGGCACGACACCGATGAACACCTCCTTCAGGATCAACCAAATGCTGGAAACGCGCTCTTCCTTCGGCACCGGCGGACCGAGCTTCGGGTTGATGATGGATCGCCCAATCAGGTAGACCACATACATGCCGGCAAGCATGAATCCAGGTCCGAACGCCGCGGCGTAGAGATCGGCGACCGACACGCCGAGCACCGGCCCCATAACGATAAGCATGACCGAAGGCGGGATCAGTATTCCGAGCGTACCGCCCGCGGTAATCGCACCGGCCGCGAGCTTCGCGTCATAGCCGGTCTTGATCATGATCGGTGCGGCCATGATGCCTAGCACCGTCACCGCGGCACCGACGATGCCGGTGGCCATCGCGAAGATCGTCGCGGTAAGAATCACCACAATGAATAACGCACCACGTACCGGCGCAAGCATCATCCGCAACGCGCCGAACAAGCGCTCCATCAAGCCCGCCTGTTCGGTGATGAATCCCATGAAGATGAAGAGCGGAACGGCGGCGAGCAGCTCCTCCTTCATCAATCCGATCGTCTGAAAATAGGCCAAGCTGAATACGATATCGCCCAGGCCGAAGTAGCCAAAGACGAATGCAAGAAAGAGCAAGGTGAAGGAGATGGGGAAACCGATGAAGATGACCCCGATCATGACAACCAGCATGATGAGGCCGAGCAGCTCGAGTTGATTCATCGCTCAGACCTCGATCTTTTCTTTGTGTTCAAGTTCGATGCCGGTCTTGGCCGCCCACCAACTCTTCAGGAACTCCGATACGCCCTGGATCAACAGGAGCAGGATCGCCAGGGGCACCATGCCTTTGAAGGGCCAGAGGATCGGGCGCCATGCCGTCTGCTCGGACGTTTCACCAATGAGAAACGACGCCCAGAACTCGCCGAAGCTGATGTAGAAGAACATCAGCATGCCGGGAAGGAAAAGGAAGAGGTAGGCGATCGCATCGATCATGCCCTTGGTCTTCACCGACCAATTTTCCCAGAGGAAATCGGTACGGATGTGGGCCCCTTTATGCAAGGCGTAGGCCGCGCCCAGCATGAAGAAAGTGCCATAGATCATGTAGGTCATGTCGAACGCCCATTCGGTCGGGGCGTTGAACAGGTAGCGCGCAAAAACTTCCCAGGACACGATCAGGACCAATGGCACCGAGAGCCACGCGAACGCGACACCGGTGGTATCTGTAAACGCGTCGATGCGCCGGACGATGCTAAGCAGCCAGTCTGGCGCAAAATCGGAATCGGCCATTGGCCTCCCCTGTTGGATGGATAGAGCGCTTCATAGTTGATGACATTGATAGGAGGAGCGCTCAATCCCCCTCTCCCCGCCCTCTCTCACAAGGGGCGAGGGTGAGAGCAGTCCTAATTCGCGGTCGCGAATTAGGAATCGATCAATCATCGGGCGAATTATCACAGAACCGCACGCGGCCCGTCGCTCTCGGACCTCGACTCAAAAAACAAGCGGGGCGCTGAGTCCCCGCTTGTCGGCTGTTAGGCCGTTGCTACTTCGCGGCTGGTGCGGCTGCCGCCTTGGCTGCGGGTGCGGCTGCGGCCTTGGCTGCGGGCGCAGCGGCCTGCTCCGGGAAGTAGTGATTCGCCATGAACGAGTAAGGCGGGAACATGAACCGCTTGGAGGGAACGACCAACTCGGCGTAGGCGCGTTGCGAATCATGCACCTTCTTGAAGAACGGGCTCT
>JANMUI010000471.1:0-1409 GCA_031391405.1 Betaproteobacteria bacterium | reverse complement strand
CTTCTGAAAATGTCCCGCGAGGAGCATGGTGCCAATGGGAATTCTCTACGTCGATCTTAGGCTCGGTAACGACGCGCGCTCGGATCTTGAGGAAATCAATGCAGCAGCTCTGGTCGATACGGGCGCGTTGCATCTTTGTATTCCGGAGCACATCGCAATTCAGCTCCAGTTGTCTCCGAAGCAGCCGCGCGAGGTGCAAACCGCCGATGGAAAGTCTCACGTGGTCCCGTATGTCAGCCCGGTAAAAATTTCCCTGCTTGGACGCGAATGCGTCACCGGTGCCTTGGTGTTCGGGAACCAAGTCTTGCTTGGGGCGATTCCGATGGAGGATATGGATTTGGTTATCGAGCCATCACGCCAACGCGTGACGGTAAATCCGGCGAGTCCGAATATTCCCCTATCGCTCGCAAAGCGAGTCAGCCCCGCAACTGCCGTTTGAGCACCTTTCCATTCGCATTGCGCGGCAGCGGCGCATCGAGAAACGTGAAGAAGTCCGGCACCTTGTAATCGGCCAGGTGTTCCGCGCAATAGGCTCGCAGCGCCTCGCCCGAAGGGCTGGCCGATCGCGCCACCACGAACGCGCGGCTTTTCTCGCCGAGCACCGGATCAGGCTGGGCGACAAGGGCAACCTCCACCACGTCAGGATGCGCCGATAGCACGCTCTCCACTTCCGCGCAGTACACCTTGTAGCCGGCGCGATTGATCATGTCCTTCTTGCGGTCGAACACATACACATAGCCTTCGTCATCGATCGAGCCGATGTCCCCGGACTTCCAGTAGCCGCCGACGAATTCATGCGCGGTCGCCTCGGCGTTGTCCCAATACCCGGGCACGATCATCGGTCCGCCGATCCAAAGCTCACCGGGCGCTCCGGTTGCGACCTCGCGTCCGTCATCGTCCATGATCCGCACGTCGCCGCACGGCACGATCCGACCGACGCTTGCGAGGTGCAGAGCCTGCTCGCCCGCCGGAATCACGGTAACCGGGGAGGTCGTCTCGGTCGCGCCATAGGCGTTCTGCAAGACGAGACCCGGCAATTTCTTCGCGAGGGCCTCGATGGTCGGACCGGGCATCGGCGCGCCCCCGTAGCCACCGATGCGCCACTGGGAAAGATCCACCGAATCGAAGCCCGGATCGCGCAGCAGCAGGTTGTAGATCGCCGGAACCACCAGCGTGTGGGTCATGCGTTCGCGCGCCGCAAGTTCGAGGAACGGGCGCGCTTTGAACTCGCGCATCATGATGACGCAGCCGCCGACCAGGAACATCGCGAGCGAAATCGCGACCAGACCGGTGACATGGCTTGCCGGCACGGCGA
Source organism: Betaproteobacteria bacterium (assembly GCA_031391405.1). Classification (GTDB taxonomy): domain Bacteria; phylum Pseudomonadota; class Gammaproteobacteria; order Burkholderiales; family SG8-39; genus SHXR01. Next base: position 94 of record JANMUI010000471.1, on the reverse strand, counting down.
GGATCGAACGATCCGTATCGCGGATGTCCATGCAATATCGATAATGCAACACCGAGTGGATGATGTTGAAGTGCGTCAGCATCGCACCCTTGGG
>JANMUI010000451.1:0-24902 GCA_031391405.1 Betaproteobacteria bacterium | reverse complement strand
CCCTCGTCGGCGCCCAATGCCAATCGTGCAAGCAGCAGTGCAGGCAAAACGAAGCCGAGCACGAGCGGCAGTGCACAGAGACCAAACGCAATCAATCCATGGAGTCCACCGAGCGCGTGCGGAGCCATTCGTCGCATCGTGCTCGATGCCTGGAATCGTGCGTGCCCGCGATTCATCCGCTCGATGGCGATGATCAGGGCAACGAACAGCAACAACAACACCGAGAGCTGCGCCGCGGCGCGCACGTCGCCGAACGATTGCCACGCCCGAAAGATCCCGGTTGTCAGTGACTGGACACCGAAATATGACACCGCACCAAAATCAGCCAAAGTCTCCATCAAAGCCAGCGCGACACCAGCCGCGATCGCCGGCCGGGCGAGCGGCACTGCGACTTTGAAGAACGCCGCGACGCGACTAAGACCCATGAGCCGCGCGGCCTCGATCGCGCTCGACGATTGTTCGATCAGCGCGGTTCGTACCAGCAGATAGACATACGGATACAGCACGAACGCGAACATCGCCATGGCAGCCGGTAACGAACGCACGTCCGGGAACCAATAGTCATCGGCCTTCCAACCCATGACGTGGCGCAATGCGGTCTGCACCGGTCCGGTGAATTGCAGCCAGTCGGTGTAGGCATAGGCAATGACATAGGCCGGCATCGCCAACGGCAGCACCAATGCCCATTCGAGAACGCCGCGCCCGGGAAACCGATAGTTCACGACGAGCCATGCCGACCCGACGCCGAGCAGGATCACACCGATCGCCACCCCGAGGGCGAGAAGGACGGTCGTGATCGCGTATTCGGGGAGAACGGTGGCCGCCATATGCGACCACGTGTCGGTGCTCGGGCGAAACAAATTGAGGACGACGGATGCGATCGGAACGATGATCAGCAGCGCGACGGCGAGCGCCGCGAGACCAATGCGACCGAGCGCGGGCCTGCCAAATACTGTCGCGACACCGGCAATGAGCTGGAAGCGCAATCAAGACTCGTTTTTTTGGGATCGAACCCATTGTAGCAATCGCCGTACATGATTCGCGCCGTAAGGTCGCCCTGCGTTCACGCTGACCGGCGCATAATCCGACCAAAGGGGCTGCGAATGCCGCCGGCAGCGATACCCTGCTGCATCCGTCAACATGATGACCACTCCGCCGCAATGCTCGAAGTCCGCGACGTCCGCCATGCGTTTGGATCGACCGAGATCCTGAAGGGCGTTTCGTTCCGCCTCGAGAAAGGCCGCATCGGCTGCCTGTTGGGACCCAGTGGCTGCGGCAAGACGACGATGTTGCGCTGCCTTGCAGGATTCGAGCCGGTCACCGCGGGTGAGATTCTGTTTGATCGCAAGGTCGTCAGCGCACCCGGCAAGAACGTGCCGCCGGAAGCCCGACGGGTTGGGATGGTCTTTCAAGACTTTGCGCTGTTCCCGCATCTTGATGTCCTTGGCAATGTGGCTTTCGGTTTGCGTGATTTGTCGCGGCCCGCCCGGATCAGCCGCGCTCAACAATTGCTCGAGACGGTCGGCCTCGCCGGACTGGACGGCAAATTCCCGCATGAGCTTTCAGGCGGTCAGCAGCAACGCGTTGCACTGGCGCGCGCACTTGCCAACGGTCCGGAAGTCCTGCTCCTCGACGAGCCCTTCTCCAATCTCGATTTCGAGTTGCGCGAACGCCTCGGCCAGGAGCTCCGCGACATCATCAAGCGCGTGAACGCCACCGCGGTGCTGGTGACCCATGATCAACACGAAGCGTTCGCCATCGCCGATGAGATCGGCATCATCGCCGACGGGCGCATCCACCAATGGGACACCGCGTACAACCTGTACCACCGCCCCCGGACACGCTTCATCGCCGATTTCGTCGGGCAAGGCATGTTCCTGCCGGGCCGGGTGCTTGCCTCGCAGGAAGTATCGATCGAGCTCGGGATGCTGAAGGGCGAGATTCCGCGCATCTGCGAAATCGGCTGTGAGCGATGCAACAAAGGATGCCACGTCGATGTGCTGCTGCGACCCGACGATGTCATTCACGACGATGCCAGCCCATTGCAGGCCGAAGTCGTGCAGAAGGCGTTCCGCGGTGCGGAGTTCCTCTATACATTGCGTCTTGCGAGCGGCAACAAAGTGCTCGCCCTCGTACCGAGCCACCACAACCACGCAATCGGGGAACGCATCGGGATTCGACTGGCCGTCGATCACATCGTTGCGTTCGCGCCGGAGCTTCCTGTAGTCCCCTCGGGCAAGGAAGCGTTGGTCGGCGCGCTCTAAGAATCAGTCACGTTCGAAGCTCACCGTCGCCTCGATCGAAAATCGTTTTGCCAGCAAGGCCTGCGGCACCGGCAATTTCTGGTGCGCCTGATCAAAAAGACGCAACGCCTCGGCGTCCAACGAATCGTGACCGCTCGATGCAATCACCTTCGTGGATTGCAACGCGCCGCCGTCGCCGAAATCCAGTTGCACCCGCGTTTGTCCCGCCGGATCGCCGGCGGGGCGATTGCCATTGCGCTCCCGCCGAGCCTGCATGACGAGCGCGAAGCGATATTGATCCGCGGTGGCGATATCGGGCGAATCAGGACGGGCGTCTCGCATTAACGATTCAGCCGGTCGGACGGGCTGTGGCGCTGCGCCCAGGTGTAGAGAATCGGTCACCTCGCGCTTCGGTGGCAGTGGGGCCGACTTTTCAATCCGTGCTGGACGATCGCTACCCGCGCGTGCCGGCTCGTGCGCGGCTGCCTCGGGGAGCGCGGGCGGCGACTGGGGGATGACGGCGTCCAGGGTCAGTCGAATGGTCGGGGATGCGTCGAGTGCGCGGCGTGAAACGGGGCCACCGTCGATCGCGACACCGGACAGCAGCCATGCATGCAATAGCACGGATACCACCAGACAGGCGAGGAGTACACGTTGATCGGCGCGGCTGGGATGCATCGGACGGCATAACTCGGGATGGCGTCGATTCAGTATGGACCGTACATCCTTCGAGCGGCCCGCAGGCACGCAAAATGACAGTTCATCCAGGTCGATCCGGCCATGGTTCGACGACGTTCGACGCAATGATCCCGCCAATGCGCGCAACGGATCAGGAAGCCTAGAATCGGGATCTTTCCCCTGGGACGAATTCCAATCGTGTGGCGACCTCCGCAACGCATCAGGTGGTACGCGAAACCGGCCGCGTGGCCGAGCGCTACCGAAGCCGAGTGCTCGCGCCTCTTCAGCCCGGCGCAGGTCGGTAATCTGACCCTGTCCAGCCGCACCTGGGTGCCGGCGATGGTGCCGTGGCGCGCGACCGAAGAGGGCTTTGTCACCGCACAGAACATCGAGTGGTACGCGCGGTTCGCCCGCGGTCGGCCTGGGGCGATCGTGGTCGAGGCGACCGGCATTCGCGACATTCCAAGCGGGCCACTGTTGCGTATCGGCGATGATCGATTCATTCCCGGACTGCGCAAGCTGGTCGATGCCGTGCGCGAGGCAAGTGGTGGCGAGACGCGACTGCTTATCCAGATCATCGATTTTCTCGCGATCCGGCGCCGGCCCGATCCGCTGCGTTACTTCCAGCGGTTCCTGAAGATCACCGATCGGCACCGGCGCGCCCTCGGGAAGGAAGCGCATACCGATGAGGCGATCCGCGCCAGGCTTGCAACGCTCTCGGAAGACGCGCTCGTGCAAGTCCTTGACCTACGCGAGCTCGAAGGATTGCGGATGGGCTATCGCGAGCGGGTGACCGATACGGATCTCCCCCACATCCGCGATCTGCCGCTACAGCTACCCGGACTTTTCTCGCAAGCGGCGCGCCGCGCTCGCGAAGCAGGGTTCGATGGCGTCGAGCTCCATTACGCGCACGCCTATACGATGGCCTCGTTCCTCTCTGCACTGAACGATCGAGACGATGGCTACGGCGGACCACCCGAACACCGCGTACGCCTGCCGTTGGAGGTCTTTCGTCGCGTGCGTGAGACGGTGGGCGGCGACTACCCGGTGGGGTGCCGGTTTCTCTCCGAAGAATGCATCGCCGGCGGCAATACCGTGGCGGACGCTGCGTATTTCGGGGTCGAGCTCGCGCGCGCCGGCATGGACTTCCTGTCGCTCTCGCGAGGCGGCAAGTTCGAAGACGCGAAGCAGCCGTCGATCGGCGCGTCGGCCTATCCCTACACCGGGCCAAGCGGCTATGAGTGCATGCCCCAGTATGTGTCCGACGAGCGTGGTCCGTTCGGCCGCAATGTCGAGCCTGTCACCGCGATCCATGCCGCCGTGCGTAACGCCGGCCTCGCAACGCCGATCGTGCTCACTGGTGGCATCTACGACTTCGCGACGGCGGAACGACTGCTCGTCGAGCAGCGCGCCGATCTGATCGGCTTCGCGCGTCAAGGTCTGGCCGATCCGGACTGGTTCATGAAGGTGCGCACCGGCCACGGCAGCGCGGTGATCGTTTGCGAGTACACGAACTATTGTGAAGCGTTGGACCAGAAGCACCAGCAGGTGACTTGTCAGCTCTGGGATCGCAAGCAGCTCGACGAACCGGGCATCAGCAAGACGAAGGATGGCAAACGCCGGCTGGTGCCACCCCTTTGGCATCAGCCTGTGAATCGTTAATGCATCGCAGTGATGTCGATCCGAAATGAAGTTGCATGCGCGCGGTCGGATCATTGAATATTTGTGCATTGGCGTTGGAGCGCCAAATCTTGCCCGCCGGCCGGGCGTTAGACTTCGTGTAACACAGGCGGTCGTCGCGCGAATGGTGAGGCAACGTTGACTGAGCTACTACTCTTGTCGGACATCCATCGAAGGCATGACAGCAGCAATCGCATCGGTGCCGAGTATGGTGGTCGTCGTGCCGCGCCCCTGCGAAGGCAGGGCCTTGACCTGTCCATCTGAGGGATCGCAGGCTTGAAGGCGGGATCGCGTCACGAAACCGAGATTGCGCGACTGCGTGAGCGGATCACTGCACTCGAACGATCCGAGGCCACGCTCATCGGCGAGCGAGACCAGGCGCGCGAGCTTGTGGCCACAGCGCATGCATCGGGGCAAAGTCAGGAACTTGAATGGCGTGAGGCATTGCGGGAGCACGCCGCGGTGTTCGCCGCTTCGCCCCTTGGCGTCCTGATTATTCGCAAGCGCGTGATCGAGCGCTGTTCCCATCACCTCGAAGTGATGTTCGGCTACGAGCCGGGGGAGCTGGTCGGAAAATCCACGCGACTCTTCTATTCATCCGATGATGCTTTCGAGCGGTTCGGCGTGGAAACCTATCAGGCGATCGCGGCCACCGGCCGCTGTGAATCCGAGATCGATCTCGTGAAAAAGGACGGCACCTTGCTGCCGTGCCTTGTGCAAGGCACATCGATCGATCGTAATGACCCGAGCAAGGGGATCATGTTTGCGATCTCGGACGTCTCGGTGCTCAAGAAGCGCCAGGAGCAGCTCGAACGCCAGTCGGAGCTATTGAACCTCGCGCACGATCTGGCGCAGATGCTGGTCCTCGTTTGGCATGTCGCCGAAGACCGGCTTGAATGGAGCGCCGATCCCGAGCGATTGCTTGGGCCCCGACCGGCATCGGGCAACTATCCGGTATTCCGCGAGATGGTCCACCCGGACGACCGGGAGGTTTGGCTCAAGAATCGCGGCCAGGTGTTCGCCGACATCGAGGGATTCACGCAGGAATACCGGATCGTCCGCACCGACGGCATGGTTCGATGGATGCATAGCATCGAGCGCGTATTCAGAGGCAAAGGCGGCAATGCCGAACGCATGCTGATCGCCATCCAGGACATCACGGTGCGCAAGCACGCTGAAGAGTCGATGCGCACTGCCAAGGAAACCGCCGAGGCGGCCAATCGCGCGAAGTCGCAGTTTCTCGCGAACATGAGTCACGAGATCCGCACGCCGATGAACGGCGTGATCGGCATGACCGAATTATTGTTGCTGTCCGAGCTGTCCGAACAGCAGCGCCGGTTCGCCGGAACGATCGAAAGCTCGGCGCAGGCGTTGCTCGACATCATCGACGACATCCTCGACATCTCGAAAATCGAAGCCGGCAAATTCGAGCTCGAAGCCGCCCCTTACACGCTCCGGGAAATCATCGAAGACGTCGCGTCATTGCTTGGCACGCGCGCACATCGCAAGGGCCTCGCGCTGGTGTGCGATGTCGACCCGCGGCTCCCGGAATCGGTCCAAGGTGATTCCGGCCGCATGCGGCAGGTGCTCACCAATCTCGTGGGGAACGCGGTCAAGTTCACCGAGCGCGGATCGGTCATCCTGCGGGTCGACTGTGGCGATGACGGCACGCATTTATGCTTTTCGGTGATCGACACCGGCATCGGCATGGACCGTTCGGCGATCGACCGACTGTTCCAGCCATTCGTACAGGCGGACGTGTCCACCACGCGACGATTCGGCGGCACTGGACTTGGGCTTGCCATCAGCCGCGAGATAGTACGAATGATGGGGAGCGAGCTCAGCTTGGAAAGCACGCCGGGTCGGGGCTCCGTCTTCTCGTTCGAGCTGCCACGGATCGAATTGGCATCCTCTGCGGGCAGCGACCTGGCAACCCACTGGGGCGGAATGCGGATGATGCTCGCGATGCCGGAAGGCCCCGCGCGCAGTGCCGTGGCACGACAACTCGAAGCATGGCGTGTTCGCGTCACGGGGGCCCCGCATCTCGAGCAGGCAAGGGACGCCATTCGCGCAGCCGCCAACCGCGGTGAAGCATTCGATGTTGTCTTCGTCGATCCGCTGCCGTGCGCGATCGACGCATCGCGCATCAGTGCGTCGATCGCCGAAATCCGGCGGCATACCGGCGAAGTCATCGTGCTGATCGCCAATGGGCATCCCGATCTTCCAGGCATCTCCCTTGGGAGCAGCCCGAGCGGAATGGCGGGATGGTGCACCCTCGAGATGCCGGTACGACGCGCAGACCTCGTGACGGCGTTACGCGGCGTCGGACCGTTGATCGCGACCGCTACACGGCAGCCGGCCGCGCCCGTCCTACCGTCCAAACCCATGTCCGAGCGTAAGGTGCTGTTGGCCGAGGACAACATCGTCAATCAGCGCGTGGCGCTGGCAATGCTCGATGCGCTGGGTTATCGCGCGACGGTCGTGGCCGACGGCGTGCAGGCGGTTGCAGCGCTCGAACGGGAGCGGTACGACCTCGTACTGATGGACTGCCACATGCCCAATATGGATGGATTCGAGGCGGTTGCTGCGATCCGCAAGGTGGAAGGCCAGCGTTCCCGCCGGGCGCGCCAGCATGTGGTCGCGGTAACGGCCAACGCGATCAACGGTGAACGCGAACGCTGCCTGGAAGCCGGGTTCGACGACTATCTCTCCAAGCCGTTCACACGCATCCAATTGAAGGAACTGCTGGAGCGATGCTTCGATTCGCTACCGCTCGAAGCTTGAATGCGCATTGTGCTCGACACCAACGTCGTGCTCGACTGGCTCATGTTTCGCGATCCGGGCGTAGCCCATATTGCTGCCGTCCTCGAGAAGCGCTCCACCGCCACGCTGCTCACCAACGAGCGGTGCGAAGCGGAACTGGTTCGAGTCCTTCAATACGACACCTTCGCGCTTGATGACACGGCGCGCCGCACGATTCTTGATGCGTTTCGAAGCGTCGCGCACCGGGACACCGGGGTCCCATCATGCGAGGCGATGCCAATATGCAAGGATCCGGACGATCAAAAATTCCTTGAGCTCGCACGGGACGCGCATGCGGACTACCTGATCACGAAGGACAAAGCGCTGCTGACGCTGGGCCGAAGGCGGTACGGGATCCGCGCCTTCGCGATCGTGACGCCGCGCGGATTTCCGGATGTCGATCGCAGCGGGCGCATTCACGGCTGAGATTCCCCGGCTACGAACGATGGTCTTCGAGAATAAGATCGCTCGCCTTCTCACCGATCATCACAGCGGGTGCATTGGTATTGCCGCCAATGATTCGCGGCATCACAGAGCAATCAGCAACCCGTAACCCTTCGATACCGTGGACGCGCAATCGCGGATCCACGACCGCCATGGCGTCCACTCCCATCTTGCAGGTGCCGACGGGTTGATAGTAGTTGTCGGCACGTTGCCGGAGCGCGGCGCGAATCTCGTCATCGCTGTCCACTCGTGCAGTGTAGAGCTCGCGTCCCCGGACCCGGTCGAACGGCGACGAACGCAGGATCGATCGAGTGATCTTGAATCCGCGCACCATTGTTTCCAGATCGCCGGTTTCACCGAAAAAATTCGGGTTCACGCGGGGATCGGCGAGCGGATCGCTATTCGCAAGGTCGACGGTCCCGGTACTCATTGGCCGCAACAGGCAAACGTGACAACTGAAGCCGTGCCCCAAATGGAGTTTGCGGGCGTGATCGTCGACCATGGCCACCACGAAGAAAAGCTGCAGGTCGGGGCGCGCGAGCGCCGGTGTGCTCTTCACGAACGCACCCGCTTCGGCGAAATTGCTGGTGAGCAGGCCGCGGCGCTCGCGTTGATATTCGTCCCACGATCGCCACAGCCGCCGTAATCCGTCCCAGGACATCCCGATAAGCTCATGCGACGATGATCGGTATGTCATCACGTAATCGGGATGGTCCTGCAGATTGGATCCGACCCCTGCCAGTTCCCGTATCACCGGAATGCCTAGCGCCTGCAACCGTGCACCGGGTCCAATCCCGGACAGCATCAACAATTGCGGAGACTGGAGCGCGCCCCCCGCCAATACGATTTCGCGGGATGCGCGTAAGGTCTCGACAGCGCTCGCGCGCCGGAATTCCACGCCGACGGCGCGCTTGCCTTCGAACACGACACGCAGGGCGCGCGCGCCGGTCATCACTTCAAGGTTGCGGCGGGCGCGAATCGGCTTGAGGTAAGCGGTCGCGGCGCTGCATCGTTCGCCATTGCGCTGGGTCACCTGATAGTAGCCCACCCCTTCCTGCGACGACCCGTTGAAGTCGTCGTTACGTGGGATGCCGGCCGCGATCGCAGCTTCGATGAATGTGGCCCCAAGCGGATTGGGCGATCGCAGGTCCGACACGGCAAGCGGACCGCCCGCGCCGTGAAACGCGTTTGCCCCGCGCGACTGATCTTCGGCGCGCTTGAAATAAGGCAACACGTCGGCCCAGGACCAGCCGCTATTGCCAAGCGCGGCCCACTCGTCGTAATCGCTTGCGTGGCCCCGGACGTAGCACATCGCGTTGATGGCGCTCGATCCGCCGAGGGTGCGTCCGCGCGGCTGGTAGCCGCGCCGGCCACCAAGGCCTGCTTGAGGCTCGGTGCGAAATCCCCAATTGCGACGATTCTTGAACGGCACGAATACAACCGCTCCGACCGGAACCTCGAGGAATCGTGAGCGATCGTCGGGACCGGCCTCGATCAGGCACACACGCACGGCAGGGTCGGCGCTGAGTCGATGTGCGAGCACACAGCCCGCGGACCCGGCACCAACGATTACGTAATCGAACATGCCCCCCGCTGTGTCGGGCTCAATGGCTCAATGGGCCGCGGCCAACAGCTTGTCGTTGACGCATTCCACCAGGTACCACATGCGAAGCGGCTTGACCCGTTGCTCGCTTCGAACCGTCACCGGCATGCCGTCGACGATGTGATGGAGCGAGAGGTCGGTGCGAAACCCGATCTTCTCGCACACGGGCGAGATCAGGCGCTCGAAGAATGCGAGGACCTTGTTGCCGTTCACCAGATGGTTGAGAAATACGATGCGTCCGCCGGGTTTGCAGACCCGCACCATTTCGCTCATGACCTTGCGGTGATCGGGCACGGCCGTGAGCACATACGCCGCCAGCACTACGTCGAAGGTGGAGTCCGGGAACGTCATCGTGCATGCATCCATATGCAGCAGGTCAACGTTGCGCAATCCCTCTTCCGTCACGCGGCGTTCAGCCTGCTCCAGCATGCCACGGGAATAGTCGATCCCGACGATGCGAATGTCGCGGGGATAGAGCGGCAAGCTAACGCCGGTGCCGACCCCTACCTCTAATAAACGCTCACCCGCACGGATCTGCAGGTTACGAATCGCGTGCTCCCGCGATTCACGAAAAACCTTGCCGAAGGTCTTGTCGTATGTGCGTGAATAGAAGTCGTAGACGCGCGCAAGTTCAGTATGGTCCAACGAACAGCCTCCCCGTTTGCTTTTCGGCTTCGCACGGCCGTTGTCCCGGCCGATCGGTTTGTCGGGCATCCAATGCGGCAAGTTGGCGACGCCGCATCGATGAAGTGAAGATAGCACACGAATCTGTGTTCGTGTCATCGCGGTCGCCAAGCGGCCTCTCGACAAACGATGCGGTTTATGGCAGCAGCATCAGCGCGGCCGATCACCCGCCAAGGTCACGCGATGCATGATCCGGCGGTGCCCGTGGTAATCGTTGATCGGGTTGTGTTGCGCACACCGGTTGTCCCACAGCGCGATCGAACCGGGTCGCCAGGAGAAGCGGCAGGTGAATTCCGGACGAACCTGGTGTTGAAAGAGAAACTGCAAAAGCGGCGCGCTCTCTTCCTCGGTCATGTCCTGGAAACGAACGGTGTGTCCGACATTCACATACAGCGCCTTGCGTCCGGTTTCAGGGTGAGTACGGACAACCGGATGTTCCGCGACATATTCTTTGCGCGCCTCCTCGCGGGCATCGGTCTTGATGCGATCCTCGCGCGTTCGCGATGCATCCGCCTTGGCCGAGCTGCTGACGCCCTTGAGTGTCTGCAACATCGCTTGCATGCCGGGCGACAACGCTTCGAACGCCGCATACATGTTGGCGAACAGCGTATCACCGCCGAATGGCGGCACCTCAAGCGCTATCAGCATCGAGGCCATCGGCGGCACGTCGAGATACGTCGTATCCGAATGCCACAGGCCGCCGAAATTGACGCGCTCGTGTTCGAGCTTGACCACCGGTATGACTTCCGGGAAATCCGGGAGTCCCTTCACGAACGGATATTCGATCACCTGACCGATGCGCTTCGCGAACGCGAGAAACCGGCCCGTCGTGAGCGCCTGATCGCGAAAGAAGATGACAAGATGCTCCAACCAGATGGCGCGAATTCTCGCCATGAGAGCGTCATCGATGGGTTCGCGCAGATCAACACCAGCGATCTCGGCCCCTAGCGCTCCAGCAATGCGTTGAACGGTCAATGTCATTAGCACCCAAACGCCGCTTTGGAGGGGATCAACAAGGGGGCGGAGCTCCCTTGTTCCTTTGGGGGATATACAAGGGGGTCTTTCTCCCCTTGTTCGTACGAAATCTTTAAGTAATTTGCCATGATTCGAAGCGCAGCGGAGGATCGTCGCTAATTACGATGGTCAATGTCATGCCATACCGCCATTGATACCGATCACTTGTCCGGAAACATATCCCGCCCGATCCGAGGCGAGGAACGCGACGAGATCCGCGACCTCTTCAGGTTTTCCGGCGCGTTGCATCGGCACGAGTGCCTTGATGCGCTCCGGCGGGAAAGACTGCTCGATCATGGGCGAGTCTATGATACCCGGCGCGACCGCGTTCACGGTCACGCCGCGCGAAGCACATTCGAGGGCGAGCGACTTGGTCGCCCCGATGAGGCCCGCCTTCGCGGCAGCATAGTTGGTCTGCCCGCGATTGCCCATGACACCGGCAATCGAGGCGATGTTGATGATCCGCCCCCAACGCGTGCGCAACATCGGCAGTAGCAGCGGCTGCGTGACATTGAAAAAACCGTTGAGCGAGACGTCGATGACGCCCCGCCAGGTAGCGTTTGACATGCCGGCCATCACACCATCTCGATGGACACCGGCATTGTTGACCAGGACTTGAATCGGACCAGCCGCCAGGATCTCCGACATGCAGGCAGCGACCGCGTTCACATCCGCGACGTCGAACACGATCACCTCCGCGCGACCGCCCGCCCCACGTATTGCTGCCCCGATTTCCTCCGCACGTGCACCATTGGCGTTGGCATGGACATACACATGCAGGCCCGCCTGCGCCAGCGCGTGACAGATCGCGCCGCCGATTGCGCCGCTGCCGCCGGTGACGAGTGCGCGCCGGGTCGTCATCAGCGCCCGCCTTCGCCCGCCCGTTCCAACGTTACGACGGCTCGACCGGTCAGGATCATCTTCTGTTCGGCCGCGATGACGAATTCGTACATGAGGCTACCCGCATCCGCCGCAAGTTTCGTCGCGCGAATTTCGAGATCCGCTTCGATGCGATCGAGTTGCCGGACACCGATGCGCACATCGCGAACCGCAACGAGATAGCCCAACCGGGCGACCGTTCCATCCTCGCGCGCGAGCAGACTGCCGTGCGCGGCCATTGCCTGAGCGGCATATTCGATGGCCGCCAGCGCAGGGAGACCTTCGGGCTCCCGCAGCGGATGCCCGGGTTGCCGATGCGAGACCGCGCGCGCGCTGATCGCGTCGCGTGACCACGCGTCGATCGCATCGAGGAGGCACATCGCACCCTGATGTGGAATCAGGGCGGCGATCGCGTTCCTATCGAGCCGATCGGGCGATCGCATTGACATCCACCTGAAGCATGGCGTAGGGATCCAGATCGAATCCAAGCCGGCATGCTTCGCCCTTTGCGATCCCTTGGAGCAGCGGCAACGCCCGTGCAGCAGGATTTGCGTTGCGCAATCCCTCCAGCGCGGGATCGCTCATGGTTGCGACATCGAGCGTTCGCCCCGGGATTCGCGCGACATCCACCACCGCAAGCGAACCGTCGGCGGGTTGCGCCCCAAGCAGAATCGCCACCGCACAACTGGCACCGAGCGGGTGCAACCTGAACAAAGGCGCGGGCATCGGCACGTCATAACACACCAGCAGTACATCGCGAGCTTCGGCGCGGACCTGGACCGCCGCCTCGAGCAACCCGACGGCGAACACGCTATCGAGTCCATTGACCGTATTGCTGGGCGCGTGCGATCGCGTAGCGATACTCCAGTAGCCGCTTGGCGCGTTCTGGACCGAGTTGTGGAAACGCGTCGGGGAAAGATCCGTCTGGGACGTCGCAAGTGCCAGACAGATGTGATGCACATTTTCGCTATCACCCCACGCCGAGGCGAACAGGCTGGCCAATTCGTCGGGCGCAGCGTGTGCGTGCGCAAGCGCCTCCTGGGCGACGGTGAGCGCAAGGCGAATGACGACACCCGAACGCCGGCGTTCTGCAGGAGGCAGAATGTCCGGAGACATCGCAGGCAGCGGGCCGGCCGTGTAGGGGCTTCTTGCCGCGATAATCTCGCGCGCAGCATCCCAACTCGCGATACCCGATGCGACGAATCCAACGCCTTTGACGAATGCACGCATGCCGGCGGGTGGTTTCAATATGCCGCTCCGAACGCGAGCGACGCGTTGCTGCCGCCGAAACCAAATGCGTTGGTCAGCACATACCGCACCGCGCACGCGCGCGTTGCGTCACACACTGCTTCGCCGCATTCGGGATCGATCGAGGTGGTATTGACCGTGCCCGGAATAAATCCGCCTTCGATGGACAACAGGCTCACCACCGCACCGATCGCCCCGGCCGCCCCAAGCGTGTGACCGAAAAACCCCTTTACCGACGTAATAGGCTTCGTGCCACCGAAAAAGCGCGCGATGGCTATCGCTTCGACGTTGTCGTTGTTGCGCGTCGCGGTGCCGTGCGCATTAACGTAATCGATCCGTGCCGGATCGACGCGCGCCATCGCAACCGCGGCGCGCATCGCACGCTCCGCGCCCAGGCCGTCAGGATGCGGGGCCGACATGTGATGGGCATCCGAGCTCTCACCGTAGCCGAGCAATGCAAGCCCGCGCGGATTCTCGATCGCGTCCCGTTCGAGCAATGCGAATCCCGCACCTTCGCCGAGCGAGATGCCTTGCCGATGCACATCGAATGGGCGGCACCGCTCGCTCGAAATGAGTTGCAGCGCGGCGAATCCGTAGAGCGTGGTCCCGCAGAGGGAATCGACGCCGCCCACGACCACGGCATCGACCAAACCGACAGCCATCCATCGCGAGGCGGCAGCGAACGCTTTCGCACTGGATGAACACGCGGTTGAAATCGCCAGGGCGGGCCCATGGACACCGCAAGCGGCGCGCACGAACTCGGCAAGGCAACCGAAATTATGCGTCGTGTCCAAGCGTACGTTGTCAGGCAACGCGCCCGTTACCGGATCGCGCTCGCGATAGCAATCCTCGGTCGTCAGAATGCCCGACGTGCTCGTACCCATGATGACCCCGACGCGGTCCGCGCCATGTCGGACAGAGGCCGCGCGAACCGCCGCGATAAACCCATCGGCCTGCAATCCGAGCCATGCAAGCCGGTTATTCCGGCAATCGTAGTCGGCCAATGCGGGAGGAAAGTGGGCCGACTCGATCGCGGCGACCCGGCCAATGAAACCCGATGCAGGACCGGCCTCGAAGTCCGCAGGCGACAAGCCCGAACGCATGGCAACGATGGCCTCGCGCGTGGGTCTGCGTCCGGTTCCAAGCGCCGTCACCGCGGTATAGGCATTTACGAAAAGCGGTTCCACAACGGGTGAGTTTAGCAAAATGACGGTGCCCTCAAGGTATCACGCGGGGAACGTAGCAGCTTCCGATCGTGAAGGGGCGCGGCTCGCCCACGCCGCGGAAAATAGAAATGACAGGCCTGCGCCAATGACCACGGTCACGCCGATCGTGTGCAGGATCGGCGTTGCCGCGAGGGTGAGCACACCGAATCCGCAAAGCGTCGTGAGGGTCGCGACGGATATCGCACGGGCGGCCTGGCCGCGTTCGTTCGCGTCGCCCTGAGTGGCCGCGAAGAAGAGTGCATAGTTGACACCAGCGCCCAACACGAGAAGAAGCGAAATCACATGCAGGAATGAGATCAGGTTCCCGTTCAAGACCAACAGCGCGGCGGTGGCGGCAATCGCGGCGATGACGGGAAGCACTATCCGGCACACCTGGCCGGCATTGCGCGTACCCATGAAGAGTACGGCGATGATGAAGGCAAGTCCGAATAGGGCAAGCAGCAGCGAGCGCCAGCCGTGGGTGGACAACATCGCGTCCGATTCGCGCTTGAGATCGAAAAAACCGATGCCCGGATCGTTCATGCGGCCCACAGACCGCTCGATGGCACGTGCATCGCGCACAACGGCGAGCGGTGCGAGGCCCGTCCATTGGCCCCCTACATTTACCAGCATCGCATCGAGCGCGCTGCGCCACGGTGTGCCGTCAAGATCGGCCGGGCGCATGGATGGGGCTTCTCGCGCGCGCGCCACATCGGCGAGAAATCCCGCGAACAGATCATCCTTGAACGGCAGGCCGGAAAGCGACTTCCGCAGCCTCGCGTCGAGCTCGTCCGGCGCCGGCAATGCCGCGATGCGTCGACCTTGCGCCATCGGACCCGGGAGATACCGCGCGGGCGAGTCATAACTTGCGAGTGCCTGGTCAACGATCAATTGATCGAGAACCTTATGGACGGGGTCGAATTGATCGAGCACCGACTCGATGCTGTCGCCCCGAACGGTAACGAGGTAGCGCACATCGGGCGCTCCCACGGTGTCCCGCATCTGCTGATCCAACAACTTGTCTTGGTCCGCGATCGGGTTCAATCGTTCCAGATCACGTTCCCAGACCGAACCATTCGAGGCGACAAGAAGAGCGATGCTCGCAACGAGGACCAACGGTACGATGAGGCGCGCGCGGCGCGCATGGACAATCCACCGATCGATCCATTGACCGCCCCGCTCGATGCTTGCGGTGCCAAGCATGCGGGTGTCCGGCGTCAAGATCGGCAGGACGAAGCGGGTCACCAGTCCGGCGACGCCGACCCCGACGAGCGTGAACAGCCCAAGCTGCGCGATGCCGTTGAAGCTCGACGCGAGCATGGCGGCCGACCCGAGTACCGTGGTGAGGACGGCGATCCGGAGGCTGGGTCCGATCCGGCGAGCGGTGTCTGCAACACTCTCATTGGCGCGCCGCTGCATGAACAGATAGGTGGGGTAGTCGACGGCCTCCCCGATCAGCGTTGCACCAAATCCGACGGTGATGATGTGGCAGGTGCCGAATGCGAGCCCCACGGCCCCGATGGCAGCGACGATTCCGGATGCCACCGGGAGAAATGCAATCAGCGTGAGGCGCGCGCTGCGGTAGGCAAACAAAAGGACAACGAATACCAGCAACGTCGAGGCGATGGTCAGCCACCAGGCATCCCGCTGGATCGCTTCCTGCGATTTCAGCGCGAACACCGACGGACCGGTAAGCACCATTGATAGGGCCTCGTCACCTTTGATCGCGCCAAAGGCGGTGCCAATCACGTCTTGCACCTGCCGTTGCGCATGCATATCGAACCCGGCCGACAGTGATTCGGCCACGAGCAGGGCCCGGCCTCTCACGCCATCAAACCAGACGCCCTCATGCATCGGCGGTTGTGGACGCTCGGACTGCGCGGCGATCAACGCAATAAATTCACCGGTCGGATCGCGTGGCAACCAGCGCCGTACGATCGCGCCAAGCGGCGAGGCGAGCGCATCAAGGCGCGCTTCCAGCGCACTTCGCATTGCCTCGACCGTGAACCGATCGGGCGTGACCGCCGCGCTGAGGTGATATCGCCACGCGAAGAGCTTCTCCTCGGCATCTGTTCCGAGCATTGGCTCGCCGTTCGCGACATAACGAAACTTGCCGCTCTCGCGCAGCGCCCTCGCCATCGCCTTGCTTGCCGCGGCGACGCCTGCGGATGCAGATCCTTCGATCCCGATGAGCACCATTCGGGACGCGATCCCATCGGACAGCTGGGCAATCATCAGCGCTTCGGATGGCGATTGCGGATCGGGAAGAAAGCTCGCCAGATCGGAGACATACCGCGTGGATCCAAGCACCAGCAACAGAGACACGCCGAAGCAGGTCAACCACAAGACCACGACAACGCGTGCTTTCAACGCATTGCCTCGAACTGGGTAAGCGTACGATCACCGCTCGCCTCGACGATCTCCATGGACCGCAGCACACCCGCCCCGCCGGTCATGCGAATGACCCTCACGAATTCAGCGAGCTGCAAATCGGACGGCAACAGAACCAATGTCCAACCACTCGCTTCTCCGACGAGCTCGAGACGATAGAATTTGCGCAGCGCGGCCGCATCGCCACGCAAGGTCGAGCGGATGCTATCGACCAATGCCCGGAGCATTGGCTGCTGGTCGAGCCGCATCGTATGCGCGCGCCCGTCGCGCTTGCGCTCGATGGTGAGTGTCGCGCCATCGATCGTGTAACGCTCCTCGGCCGGGATGCTGACGCGCCGCTCGAGAAAATCGGGGCGACGAAAGCGCAGCTCCCCGGCGAGCTCAATCGGCGCTTTCAAGAGCGCCGAGTGTTTGGTTTCCTTGAACCGGACGGTTGCATCGCCCTGCTCCGCGAGGACGCGCATCAACTGATCAACCGTGAAGGCCTGCGCGCTCGCGGTACTCACGAAACAAGCGCAGAGCACCCCGACTACGCGCGATGCGAAGGAGACGCGCCTACTGCCAGAAGTCATAGAAATTGAACCAGTTGTACGGGGCCAGGCGTGCATAGTGTTGCAGGCGTCGCGCGTATGCATCGACCAGCACCGCCAGCGCTTCCGCGCGCCGGTCACGTGGCAGCTCCACCCGGTCGGTGAGTTGTTCGAAGTGAATGTCGTAGCGATTGCCGCCCCGATAGAGCCCGAACCCGACAAACACCGGCGCGCGCAATGCTGCCGTCAGCGACATCGGCCCAAGCGGAAACAAGGCGGGGTGGCCGAGAAAACTGAGCGGAATGGTCTTGTCGCCCGGGCGCGCCCGATCCCCGAGAATGCCGACCAGCGCGCCCGCATCGAGGCGCTCTTTCGCGTGAATCGCCGATGCGGGGTCGCCGACATTGACGATCGAGTCGGACGCGCGCGGATTGATATCGAGAAGCACGCTCCGAATCTTTCGCGCATTCGCCTCGTCCATGATCATGACGACATCGCATCCCCCCGCATTCTCGCCGCACGCGCGCAACGCCTCGAAGCTGCCAAGATGCGAGCCAAGCAGTACGCATCCGCCACTTCGCAGCGTGGCATCGAGCGCCTCCTGCCCGAACACCCGGATGTCAAAGGCATCGTACCGGCCGGCAACGAAGTAGACGCGATCCACCAGGACGGCGGCGAAGCTGAACAGATGCCGCAGGAGGTCGATCAAACCCGGCTTGCGCCCAAGCGCCCGCTCGAGAAAATGACGGGACGCCCTCCTCGCCCGCGGCACCGCTACCGCATAGTAGAGAACGATCGGCGGCAGCATCACACGCGCCCACCGCCGGCCGGCCGCGAGGATGAACCACGCCATGAAGCGCATCAGGACGGGTGCGCCACGCTCGTTCGACGTGCGCCAGTCGGGTTGTTCCGAGACCGCGCTCATGGTGCCTTGAACACGAGGACGCCGCGCGCAACGAGGCGCTCGCCAACCGAGCACTTGAAATCGACGCGACCGGTGGCGGTTGTCTGGAAATCCACCGCGCACCGTTCGGCCGGCAAGAGCGGCGAATGGAATTTCGCTTGCGGGACCGCGTCGATGGCGAGGTCGGGATGTCGTTTGCAATAGGCGGCTACGACACGGGCCAGCAATAAGACACCCGGCACGACCGGCCGCCCCGGAAAGTGCCCAGGCAGCGAAGGATGGTCGTGCGCAATCTCGATGATGTCGCGCCGATCAATCACTTGCGCGCTTTCGTTGCGTGACATCGCGAGCGTACTCGCGTTCGAGCGCACGCAAGGAATCGAGCGAAAGCTTGCCCGATGCAGCGCGGGGTAATCGATCGACCAGTACCAGCGGACGCGGGAGGAATGCGGGATCGATTCGCGTGCGAAGCGCCCGGCGCAAAGCGGTTGCAGTGAGATGGGGCGCCACCACGAACGCCATCAATCGTTGGACCGCGCCGTCGATTGCATCCGGAACATGAAAAACCCCATCGATGACTCCGGGAATCTCCGCGAGCTTGTGACTCAAGTCGGCAAGGGACGCCCGCTTGCCGGCGACATTCACGATGTCGTCCCGACGTCCCGCCAGATTGAATGTCGTTGGACTGAGCACTTCGATCGCGTCGGTCGCGACTTTTGCGCTGTCGACATGGCCTCCGGCAAACGACCACTCGCTTGCTGTTTGGACCAGCAGAATATCGGGCATCGTATGCCACGGCCCACCATCGATCGTGCGCCGAACCGCGACCATGCCCGCTTCGGTGAAGCCGTAGATCTCGCGGACTTTGGTTCCATAACGCTGCTCCGCTTCACGCGCAAGCGCGACCGATAGCGGGGCCGCGGCGGACACAATCAGGTCGAGGTCAGGGAATTGGACATCGGCCTCGAGGCAGGCCCGAATATGGACCGGCGCAGTGACGAGGACCCGGGGTGGTGGCATTTGCGCGAGCGCCACAGCCACATCATTTGGAAAGAGGGGTCGGCCGGCGTGGAACGCGCCACCTGCGAGCAAGGGCAGCAGGACCGTCGACTCGAGCCCGTACATGTGCTGCGGCGGGACGGTGCCGAGAATATTGAATCGTGTCGGCAGATCGAGCGCCGCGCGCTCCGCGCTTGCACCGGCGCTCAACATCCTCCAACGCTTTACATTCGGCTTTGGAACGCCGGTGCTGCCGGATGTAAATACCAGCGCGACGACTCGATCAGGCGCGATTGCAGGCACAGCCGGTGTGTTCGTCGCCGCGACGTGATGGGTCTCATACAGCACAACCGGCACGGGACACCCGGCGACGGGCACCTCGGCGATGGCAAACGAATCGGGATGCGTCGCGACGACCTGTTCGAGCGTGCGCGGTGTCCGGTCCTGCGGCAACAGATTGATTCGCCCGGCCAGCGCCACGGCGGCAAATGTCACCGCGAACTGGTAGCGGTCCTCGCAAAGATTGAGAACATCCTTGTCGGCAGGCAGGTCCCGCGCGAGTCCAGCGACATCACGAAGGAATGTCTGGGCGGACACCGGGCCATCGGCACGATACGCGACGACCGCGCCAGGATCCGTATGGCCGATCAGACAATGCCCAATCGCACTGCCCATGGGCATCAACGCATCAATTGGGGCGCATTGCGCACGATATTGATC
Organism: Betaproteobacteria bacterium; assembly: GCA_031391405.1. Classification (GTDB taxonomy): domain Bacteria; phylum Pseudomonadota; class Gammaproteobacteria; order Burkholderiales; family SG8-39; genus SHXR01. The sequence continues at coordinate 4,878 of JANMUI010000451.1, read as the reverse complement.
GCGACGCGCACCGGATTCTTATGGGCGAATTGGGGGAATCCCCACCACTGGCGATAGGCAAATTCCGCGAAGTAGAGGGTGGATAGGAACACCCAGCTGAGGACGTTCGTGAACAGGGACAGGATTTCGGTGGAGGCGAGGAACGCGAGCAGAAGGGTGATGAGCGCGAGCGCCACGAAGAATATCGACCACACAAACGTGACGCTCCGCGCGTAGTGGACAAGCTCCAATGGGAAGCCTTCCGGATGCTCCATCCTGGCGAACCGCTCGATCAGCGGCACGAAGCCCGGCCGCAGGGTACGTCCGAATATCCAGGCCAATCCGGCGTAGACGAATGCGGCCCAGATGGGCGAGATTATCCTCACGATGCGAATGTCGACCAGATAGGCCGCCCCAATGAGGACGACCGCCGCGAGCACGTGACGCATCAGGCGGCCGCTTCGCATGCCGACAATCAACACCACGGCGGCTGCGAGCAGGAGGAATACGCGCAGCAGCGCGTCGCTTTCGCGAATGATGGTCCAATGAAGAAAGAGCGGACCGACGATCGCGACCGCCACCAGGAAGGATTTCATACGACTATCCCCGGACCGATCCGGCATTCGCCGACGCGGCGCTAGCGGATGGCCTCACTTGGGGCGCCGTTCCTCGACGTAACGGGCGAGCGTTCGCAACGTGGCGAAGATCCGCTCGTTGTCCGCATCATCCGCGCGCAATTGCACGCCATAGCGCTTGGAGATCGCAAGTGAGATCTCCAGCATGTCGATCGAATCGAGACCCAGCCCGTCGCCATATAGCGGAGATTCGGGCTCGATTTCGCCAGGCTGCAATTCGAGATTGAGGGCTTCGACCATCAGGCCGGAAATTTCCGCTTCGAGGGGCGTTTTGGTCATCATCGATTCAAGTCGTTATCGCGATCATTTTACCCTATGGATCGAGTGCTTCCGCGCACGATGTCCTCCTGATGACCGGGTTCGATCGATTCAGGCCATTCGCTCCCGGCCTTTTGGATCCAAGCGGCGGCCGGTGCAAGCTACGCGTCCGAGACCGGACGAATATTGATCTTGCGCCGGCGCATGGCCACCCAACTGCGCAGCGGCGCGCACGCGTTGCCAAGGTAGTAGATGCCCTTGAAGACCGTTACCCGCCAATGCACCCCGTTCCGCCGGAAGATGTCACCCGCGAGAAACGCGATCAGCCCCTCGACGACGCCGAAGACGTTCTTCGGATCCATGATGAGACCACGCATGGTCGGCGTCGTCATCCGATAGATGAACCATTTGAAGATGCGAATCGCCCGGCGCATGCGCCGCTCATGCTTTCGCATGAGCGCGGGCGCTTTGGCCGGATCGCGCAGCGCCGTATCCACCGCCTCTGCCCCGACAAAGGCGCTCGACATCGCAAGGTACACCCCGGATGAGAATATCGGATCGACGAAGGCGAACGCGTCCCCCACCATCAGATAATTCGTGCCGCAGGCGCGCGCGGCCTCGTAGCTGTAGTTGCCGGTTGCCGTGACCGGAGCAATGCGCCGTGCGTGCTGGAGTCGCTGTGCCAATGCCGGCACGGTTGCGATCGTGTCCTCCAGGAATTGGTCAAGACTGGTCTTTCGCGATTTCAGGTAGTAGGGCCAGCACACTGCGCCCACGCTGGTGACACCGCGCACGAGCGGGATCAACCATAACCAGCCGTGATCGAACCAGTAGATGCTGATGTTTCCCGCGGCCGCCCCCTCGTGAAGCGAGGCGCCCTCATAGTGTCCGAAGATCGCGGCGCTGTTGTGGTTCCGGTTGGCAACCTTGGTTTGAAGCTGCCCGGCGAGGAAGGTATCGCGTCCAGACGCATCGATCAGAAAGCGTGCGTCCCAGAGCTGATCGCCTGCCAATCCTTGCGAGCGCACCCGCACGCTGTCTTGAGCGAAGTCCACCTGCAGGGCGCGCGTCTCCTCGAATACGGCCACCCCATTGCGTTGGGCGTTACGCAGCAGGATGTGATCGAAATCGGATCGATGCACCTGGAACGCGGTGGGCAGCGATTTATCGAGTGCGTCCGAAAAATTGAAGACTTGCGACTTGCCGTGATACTTCGAATTGAACTCGGCGCCCGGTTTCACCATGCCGATCGCCTCGATCTCCGGCAGGACCCCAAGCGCATCGAGAAGCGGATTGTTGTGGGGGAGCAGCGACTCGCCGATGTGGAAACGCGGATGCCGGTCTTTTTCAAGCAGCGCGACCCGCCACCCCTTGCGGGCAAGGAGCGTGCCGATCGACGAGCCGCCCGGGCCGCCGCCGATCACCAGCACATCATAGAGGGGAGATGAAGGCGCTTCCATTGAGTCCGCGATTATAGTGGAGGGAGGCCTGGGCAGTCTGTTTGGCGTGACGCATCTTTTTCGCCCTTCACCCTTCTCTGCTCTCACCCCTCACCGCCCGCAGCCGGCGCCCGACGAGAACCGGCAGTCGCAAGAGAAATTCCAGGAACAAGCGCGCGTGCATCCAGGTGAGCAGCGCGTTGTCCCGCCCGTACCGGAAATGCGATATCCCGCCCTCATCCGGCCGGAAGTAGCGCACCGGCGTCGGCAGGTTGACCGGCGGCGTGCCCGCCCACACCATGCGAACCGCTGCTTCGGCATCGAAATCGTATCGCCGCATCCAGCGGGTGCGCGTCATGATCGAAAGGAGGGGCTTGATCGGATAGGCACGCATGCCGAACAAGGAATCGCCCACACCGCGCCATAATGTTTCGAGATTCGCCCAGCCGTTCGAAATGCGCCGACCGCGTACGCGCAAGGCCGGTGCGCTCGCATCGAAGATCGGGGTCCCGAGGATCATCGCGTCCGGATTGCTCAGCGATTTCGCGATGAAATTCGGGATCCGATCAGCCGGATGCTGTCCATCAGCATCCATTGTCACAGCATGGGTGAAGGCGCGACGCGAAGCCTCCTTCAACCCCGCCAGAACCGCAGAACCCTTGCCGCAGTTCTTCGCGAGACGGATGACGTGAAGGCCAATGTCGCCTTTCGACATAGCGATGACAGGTGTCTCGCTACCGTCCGTGCTGCCGTCGACGACGACCCACACGGGGTTCCAATAGCGGCGCGCGGCCAGCACGGTTTCGACCAGCCGCGGGCCGGAGTTGTAGCTCGGAATAATGACCACATGGGTGGTCGACGCTGCGGCGACCGTATCGCCGGAAGGCTGCTTCGATAGCATCGGATGGGGAATACAAAAGGACGGCCCCGTGCACTTGGAGCACTAGAATCTAACGCGAAGGGGACACTCGCTTAGCGTGGATGGTAGCGCGATTAGGGCATACCACGATCCAAGGATTGATCGGCAAGCTCCGCGGCAAAGTATGACTCGACCTCACGGACGAACTGCTTCAAGTCGCCCGGGGCATCGAAACGCCGACCAAGGCGCACCTTGAAACAGACCGGCATCGCGGGCTTTCTCAACATCGACCAGCCCTTGCGCAGATAGGGCGAGTTCGTCTCGATGATGAGGGCCTGCACCGGGACCCGTGCCTGCTTGGCGATCAGCGCAAAGTTGCCTTTGAACGCGTTGATAGGCTCGCGCACTGTGCGCGTGCTCTCCGGAAACACGAGCACATGCTGTCCGGATCCGAGTGCGTTCACCATGGCATGGATCATTTCAACCGGGCGGTCACCGCGCGCATAGCCGGCCAGGAGCGCTGATCCGGCATAGACGGGTGACAGTCGGACGTCTGCCTTCATGATGCCGACCACCCTCGGCAGCCGCGCGGCCACCAGCATCGCGTCGAGCAATGCGGGATGGTTGGCCACCAGCACCATCGGCCGCTCCTCTGCGAGGCCGGCGATTTCGTCCAGGTCGAAGCGAAAGAGTCCGGTGGCGGACAGCAGGCGAAAGTAGCGGCGAAAGAATCGATGGAGGATGCCCTGCCCCGTACGCACCCGCGCATCTGCAGACAGGAATGGCGCGCCGATCAACGCGAAGGTCGTCACGACAACGCCCGATCCTGCGAACACGCCAAGAGCGACCCAGAACACCAGGCGCTCCCACGCCCAACGAGCAATAAAGGGCATGCGGACGGTGCCGGTGTTATCCATCAGGATCGGCATGGCCCGCTACACGGACGACGAAATTCGATCGATCTCGATCGCCTCGCCATTGGACCCGCGTCGCCGTAGGCGCGGCGACCGCGGCGGATCTGCAGGGGCGTTCGAATCAATGCGATATATTCGGGCGACGGGATGAAGGTAAGTATAACGCGCGGTTGATTTGAATTCGCGCATGCGTTGGCCTTGGCCCGAACCGGGGTCCAACAATAGCGGTCACTAATATTCGGCGTCGACCTTTTCTCCCGATACCGCGAAAATGTATGCGAATCCAATGCCTGCCAGGATCGCCGAGTGTGACCGCACCAGCGGACTGTCCTCGAATGCCGCGCCGGTCAGGGAATACGCGCGAACGAAACCGCCCACCCATGTGGATCTGAAGCGCTTCGACACCCCGATCGAGAGCTGCGTTCCACTGTAACCTGCGCGCGCGCCGTAGGCCGGTCGATCCGGCCGTGCGTAGGGTGTTTCCACCTCGTAGTAATAAGCATGGTATCGGCGATCCCCGTAGACGGGGCCGGCCTGCGTGCCCACGTTCCATCCGGAGCCCCAAACGTTGCGCAGATCGAGATTGAGCACCGGATTCACATTCCATCCGATGTATCGCGCGCTCGGAAGATCCAGTGCGAACACGGCCCGGAGCGGTAGCTCGAAGTTGAGTTTCACACCGCGCGAGGGGCTCTCCAGGATGGTGAGCCGTAGGCGCGGCCCAAGCTCGAGGGTCGGATCAAGATCGCGCATTCCCGCGCGCGCCTGGTTCCGGTCGCTCCGGACCGGGTTCG
>JANMUI010000429.1:0-3556 GCA_031391405.1 Betaproteobacteria bacterium | reverse complement strand
CAATGAACTCCTCGATGGCCTTAGACGCATCGGCTTCCGCCTTGTCCATATATGCGGCGTATTGCCTGAATACCTCATCGGGAAGGAAGTTGGAACAGTAGGATGCGTACTTTATCGCTTGCCACTCAACCGACGATCCGGAGTCGTCGCGCTTCAGCTCTACAACCACCAGCGCTGCTGCCTTGTCCACACACAGTAGGTCTAGCCGTTTTCCCGAGGGCAAGATTACCTCCTTGCCAATTACAAGCAGTTCCTCGCCGAGAATAGTTGGCGACTTCTCGATCCATTCTTGAATGTCGAAACGCTCCCTCAGGCCCAACTCCGAGAAACCCGTTAGTTTCAACTCGATGAGCTGTTTGTTATTTACGTCCACCCTAAACACGATGCAATCTCCCGTGAAATCTAACTTTAGTTCGAGCGGACGCGAGTCAGCATGAGTGGTTTGCCTGTAACGGTGTCGCTGTCCATGCGGCGTCGCGCGCGCCGCTCAACAAGGCGTTCGGCGTCACGGGTCGAAGCGCTATACTCAGGGCCCGCAGGAGGATCTATGCGCTACCGTATCGCTCTTCACAAGTCCGACGAAGGATTTAGCGTTTCCGTCCCTGGCTTGCCGGGTTGCTGGTCTCAAGGCGCCACCGAGGCCGAGGCCATCGAGAACATCAAGCAAGCAATCCGGGAGTATCTGACTGTAATTGACGATCAGCTCCGCGGCGAGGAAGTGCGTGAAGTCGAAGTAGCGGTCTGATCTTGCCCAAGATTCCGGGCGTCAATCACCTTGATGCGGTGCGCGCGCTCGAGAAGGCCGGGTTCACGGTGGTGCGTCAAGGTAAACACATCGTCATGTCGAACGGGGCACGCATTCTCACCATACCAAGGCACAACCCAGTTAACGCCTTCACTCTCGGGGGTATTGTTCGCGACGCCGGCCTCACGGTCGAGCAGTTTCGCGAGCTTCTGTAGGCCCGCAATCGCCTTGGCGCGAAGAAATCCCGACCAGGTTGCCGAATGCATAGCATCAGGATAATCGCGGCAGATACGTAAGTGGCGCCGGTGGCCATGCTTCCCGCAAATGACGCCGAACCAGCGCTTCGAAGGGACGGCCGCAAGCATGCTTGCGGTACCCTTGTCGTTGCGCTCCGCGGCCGCCCCTCAAGCGCGGCGTTGAGGCTGTAGAAAAATTCCCAAAACGCGAAAATTCTCTTTCTAAGCTGTTGATTTATCAGGGGCGAAAAATGCGAAATCGGATTTTTCTATAACCTCGTTAGGCGGCGTGTTCATGGCGACGACGGTAACGTTCTTGCTTGGTCTGGCCGGTTCCGGCAAGACGTGCCGCGCCAAAGAGATCGAGGCGAACACCGGGGCCAAAAGAATCGACGGTGTTTTCGGACCCGACAACGCTAGTTGCTTGGCAGAATTGCTTGCATGCATAAGATCTGATAGGCCTTGCGTGGTGGAGGAGATCGCTTACTGCGCCGCGTTGAGCCGGGCCACGATTGTTGCTCGGGTGCGTTCCGCCAATCCAAACGCTCAGATTGTCTGGGAGTGCTTTGAGAACGATTTTGACAGCGCGAACTGGAACGTTCGCAATCGGTGCGATCCAGAGAAGCCCGACGTAGAAGGACATATACGCTGGAATGCATGCTGCACGGACTTATGGGGTCAGACTCGAATGGCACTTACTTTAGGCGAATTAGAGGACTTACCGTTCGCCCTGAGCCTGTCGAAGGGTGAATGCCGGAGTGGCCGTGAGCGGACGATCGCCCTCCTTCGATAGGCCTGCGTTACCCTTCGACAGGCCTGTCCTGAGCTTGTCGAAGGGCTCAGGGCGAACGGAGACTTGAGCACCGCACGTTAAGTAAGTGCCATTCGGGTCAGACTCGATATCCCCGATTCTTGAAAGCGTTTCTGGGCGGCTTCACCCCGTCGATGGAGAAGATCGCACGGCCAATCAAGCCTTCCCGGTCGCAGATCGCCACACCGCCCCGAACACGTGAGCAATGTCGTCGCCCAAGGTACTCACGAAGTTTGCGATGGTGGTGAAGTGCGGGCCGCTGTCGCCGCACAGGGCGATGAAGGTGACGTGCTCGCGGTACGCCGCTTCGATACCGCAACTGCTGACGATGCCCTGCGCATAGGCGAACAGAACGACCTTCACCAGCATCGCCGGCGGATAAGCGGACGCACACCAGATCGTTCTTGAAGCGCTTATCGAAACCAGACAGGTCGATCTCGTGATCGAGCAGGTGGTTCGGGGCGTGTTACTAGGCGCCGACAAACTTCCGGTGGAATATACTGCCGCAGTAGCCTCTAGTAGGAGTCCGCCATGAAGACGCAGCTGATCACCGTCGATCCCGAGATCCATAGTGGAACGCCAGTTTTCGCCGGCACGCGAGTCCCGGTGAAGACACTCTTTGATCACTTGGAAGCCGGCGACTCGCTTGAGGTCTTCCTGGATGATTTCCCTTCCGTCAGTCGCGAGCTGGCAGTAGCAGTCCTCGAAGAGGCGCGCGCCGCACTCATTCCCGATGCGCATCCTGCTTGACGAGGACCTTCCGCGTCGCCTCGCGGCAATGCTTGTCGGACATGAAGGGTCCACCGTTCAGCGCCGGGGATGGGCAGGCATCAAGAACGGTGAGCTGCTAGGGCTCGCCGCCGCCGAGTTCGATGTGTTCCTGACGATGGACGGGAACCTGGAGTTCCAGCAAAACCTAGCGACGCTACCGATCGCTGTGCTTGTTGTTGAGACAATAAGCAACCGGATGAAACACCTCGTACCGCTGCTTCCCGGTATCTTGAAGGAACTCAGCGAGATTCCATCCAAGTCTCTGCGCAGAATCGGCGCCTAACATCGGCTGCAAAAACGCAGAAACGGGGCCAGAGTAGATTGGCAAGATTCGCTGTTCTCCCACAGCCTTCAATCCTTCCGGATGCCGAACTCGCGGATGAGCTTTCCGTATCGTTCGCTTTCCCCTCGCACATAGGTGGCGAACTCCGCCGCACTCATGACGCCAACCTGTGCACCCATGGTGTCGAAGCGCTTGCGCGACTCGGGCAGTTGCACGGCGCGGGCAATCTCGGCATTCAAGCGCTGGACGATCGCAGCCGGCGTTCCCTTGGTCGCATAGAACCCAAAGTAGGTGCCGCCATCGACCGATCGGATACCGCGCTCCTCGAAGGTCGGGGTGTCGGGATAGTCCGGGTGGCGCTGCGTGCCGGTCACCGCGAGCAGCCTGAGCTTGCCGCCCTTGATCGCACCGACACCGGAACCCGGGTCGAACATGAAATCAAATTGGGCGCCCAGCAGGTCATTCAACGCAGGCCCGGCGCCCTTGTAGGGAATGTGTACCGCCTCGAAGCCTACTTCGCGACGGAAGAGCTCGGCGGAAATGTGCAGGCCCGTGCCGGTGCCTGCCGAGCCGTAGTTCATGCGGGTCGACTTCTTCGCGAGCGCCATGAACTCTTCGAGGGACTTCGCGGGGCTCGAAGGATGCACCACCAGATACTGGGTGCTCTTTACCGAAGGCGCGATCGGTAGCAACACCTCGATCGGATCGAG
>JANMUI010000396.1:0-12581 GCA_031391405.1 Betaproteobacteria bacterium | reverse complement strand
TTTCTGCGCCAGATCGCCGGTCACCCCGAATACCACGATCGCGTCCGCAGGCGGCACGGTGGGGCATCGATCCGGTATTGATCCGTTCATTTGGATCCCTCGCCGTTGATATCTTTCCGCGGACAGGCGACGACCGGCGGGTGCACGCCAACCACGATGCACGCATGGCCGATCTCTAGCTTCGCCGAATCTTACCCGCGCCGATGTGACCCGATTCGATCATCTCGAAGGGTACGCAATCATTGTGCCCGTATGCCCTCGATCCGACGGGCCCCGACCGTTGCGACCCGGAGTACAGGGTCGGCATCCGGCGGCGCGCAAGGCGACGGGTGTTGCACGCTGAATGGAACATTTCACGTACGGCGACTAGCGTTGGCGTCGGTATCGGAGAACCGGTCGCCGCGCGGGCTCGTTCCTTGCTCACCTGCCCCGTGCAGCGCTTCTATTTGAGCGACTCGCAATTCATTAACGCAAAGGAGCATCTCATGGGCAACATCGTCTACATCGTCGGCGCCATTGTCATCGTCATTGCGGTCCTATCATTCCTGGGCCTGCGCTGACAACGTTCCCAACACACGAGCACGCTTTGGAGGCAGTAAGACAGGAAATCCGCGGCGAGCACTCTCACTAGCAGGCAACGAGCTTGCCCACGACGGCTGCATCCGGGACCAACCGAATGTCGAAAATTCCGAAGTGGATGGCCATTGTTGCAGGGGCCGTGGTCCTGATCGCGGTGTTGGGACTGACTGTGCTCGATCGGGCATTGCGCAGCATCGTTGTTCAGATGGTCGTATCGGCGAGCGGGCGCGAACTTGTGATCGGGGGCAATTTCGATGTCGACATTTTTCCGTGGCCGCCGCGGATACGTGCCGAGCAAGTCAGATTCGCCAACGCCTCGTGGGGCACCGAACCGGCGATGCTCGACATACCGGTGATCGAGGTCAAGTTCGCGATATTGCCGCTCCTGGCGGGTCGGATTGTTGCATCCGAGGTCATCCTGACCAGCCCCAACGTAGTGCTGGAGAAGAGCCGCGACGGAATCCGCCGCAACTGGATCCTGCCGCCCGAGCAGTCGGGTAGGGAGACCGGCCCTCGTATCGAGCGGCTCCTTGTCAATGGCGGCGCCTTCACGTTTCGCGATCCAAGCGCGAAAACGGAACTGTTTCTCGGCATCGCGACCCATCCGGCCGGCGCAAGACCGGGCGCTGAAACGAGCTTCGGTATCAATGGTCAATTTCACGGGTTGCCGGTATCGGCGTCAGGTATCGGTGGCGACGTGCTTGCACTGCGCGACACGTCGAGCCCGTTTCCGATCGACGCGCGGTTTCACCTCGCCGGACTGCACGGGACCATTGACGGCATGATTACCGGGCTGACCAGTCTGACCGCACTCGATGTTGCGCTGACTCTTTCCGGCAAGGGCCTCGAGCACCTGGCGCCGCTAGTCGACGTTCCGTTCGAGGTGCCGACTTTTAAGGTCGCCGGTCGGCTAACGCACCATGACCAGCACTGGAAATTGGCATCCTTCCATGCGAATCTGGGCGATAGCGATCTTTCCGGAACGCTCGAGATCGATCTCACCGGCAAACACCGCACGTTTGGCGGCAGGGTTACGACTAAGTTGCTGGATGTCGATCCGCTGCGCCGCATGTTCGACCCGCCATCACGGCCAACGTCAGCAACGGCGAGTCCGGACGGTTGGGCAAAGAAATTACGCGATTTCAATGGACAGCTTCAATTCGAGATCGCGCGGGTGCGTAATACGCCGATACCAATCGAGGCCATGGTGGGGACGTTGCAAGTTCGTAATGGCATCGCAACGATCGACCCGCTTACAATGGGCGTCGCCGGCGGAAAGATCAAGTCAAGCATCCGGCTTGACGTCACTCAGGCACCGCCCGCGGCAGACGTTTCGGCGCGAATTCAAGATGTGGCATTGGCCGGGTTGTTTCCGTCAAGCTCGCTTGCACGTGGCGCCGGTGGCCTCGGGGGGCAGGTAAAGCTCACCGCGCAGGGCGATTCGCTCGATGCGATGCTGGCGTCGGCGAATGGCAGCGCGGAGCTGGTGATCACAGGCGGCGAGATCGACGCACGATTGATTGAATCGCTGCGGCTCGATCCGCGCGACATTCTGCGCTTTGCATTTGGCAGCCGCTCGAGTGTAAGAATCAATTGCGCGGTAGCGAATTTCAAGGTTCAGAATGGCGCGCTCCATTCGCAAGTGTTTGTCATCGATACGCCGAATACCACGGCCGCCATTACCGGAACGATCAATCTGGCAGGCCAGTCGCTCGATCTAACGATCAAACCGGTATCGACTGGCTTCCGCTTGTTCAGTGCTCCGGCGCCTGTCCAGATTACCGGCAGCTTCGCAAGCCCCCAAATCAAGATCGACAATTCACTGTATTTGAGGGGCGGTGCCGCGGTCCTGCTCGGTTTGATCAATCCGCTGGCGGCGCTCCTGCCGCTGGTCGATCTGGGCGGCGATAAGAACGGGCAGTGCGCCGCGCTGCTCGCGCGCGCGCAGGTACCGGCATCGGCGTCGTCGAAGTAGCGCGGTACGAGAGCGGCGTAGCATGAATAAAGCGGTGACCACGCATTGGTAGACGCGACGAGGATGTCCGGACCTTCCAAGCGGGCCGGGCATTAACTTTGCGTGCGCGAAGTCGGCGCCGCGGGCCTGCAACCGCCGGCGCGCTTCCACGTTGACCCCGTCGCCGATAATCCCCCGGTCAATACGAAATGTCGAGGGTGGGGCGCCGACGATGCGATCGCGCACGTAAGAGATGTGCGCCTATTGGGACGGAGGACGCACCCCGATGACGCAGCGATTTCGCTCATTCCGTCGAACGTCGTGCTCGGTATCGACTTCAGCGCTCCATACCGCGTTCTGAGTCAAGGCATCGCTCCTGTACATCGGCGAGCGGTCGCGAATGCCAGTCCAATCACCCCAATCGCTACGGCGAGAACGAGCCCGAGCCCGGAGATTGTCCAAGGGATGCTGAATGCCGTGCCGCCTGATTCCCCCAGACCGAGCACGCCAGCCGTCACCGAAATCACCAATAAGGCAGCAGACCAATACAACATGACAACCTCCGCCCCGGGGTAAGTGATCGACGGTTATGCGCGCAGGACCGGCACACCACGAACGGACGCAAGGGATATGCCCGTGTTGAAATGGTTAGGCGTTATCCGTCGCGTCGATGGCTGCGCGCTTTCCAGGTTCATCGACTTGAGGGATCTCGCGTGGCCTGAAGAACGCAGTACGCTAACGCACACGCCGTCGCATTGGCTCCGGCAACCAGAGCGGGTAGGCCTCGATGCCGCGCATCGGAGTCCATTTAGATTGCCGGGCGAGATGACGGAAGACGGAAAAGTTCCACGTCAAGAGTGCGCAGGCGCACAGAGCATTTGGTGCGGAGGAGGACAATTAAAGGCAGATGCGTTTTGCACACAAGGAGGAAGTCACCGTGAACATCACCTTAAGCCTTGCGCCGCTGGTATCGCTTCTCGCCGGCATCCTGATCCTTGTCGCTCCCCGGATGCTGAACTACATCGTCGCAGCGTACCTGATCGTGGTCGGCATACTTGGACTGGTCGGGGACGTTCGTCTCAGGTAGGCGCTCGGCACGCGATCGATGGTGCTGAGGCACACAACGCCCCAAGAGCACAGCGCGGTGCTGCGATCACTACCCCGCACGCTTCTACGGATTACCTGCTATCGCGATCGCGCGTTCGACCAATTCCTGATACTGGCGGTCGTTGCTGCCCAGATACGTCATTGCCAGGATGCGCACCGGATCGCCGGCGTAGAACCGCTCGTATTGCAGCTGACGCGCGCCGAACGAGTCGCCGGCGAGGTCCCAGGCGAGCTTGAACAAGCGCACGCGATCGACCGAAGCCAGTCCCTCCGCGCCCTGATAGAAGCGTGCAACATCGCCCGCGATCTCCGGTGCGTTGAAATCGGCCGCGGTCGGCGTCATGAGCAACCCCCCTGCGCCGATCAGTTGCAGCACTTCGATTACGCGTGGATAGAAGGTCGGCAGCAGCCCGCGCAGCGCCTGTAACGGCGCGAGCGTCGTGCGCACAGTGCCGGATGCGATGGTGTCGTGCTCGACCTCCGCCCGCACGATTGCGCTCTTGATGAGCTCGACATAGCTCATGCATTCGCCGAGTTTTTCCTGAACATGCAGAAATTGATCCGCCTTGACCGCCCGCGCGATCGCCTGCGCAATGCCCACGGCAAAGCGCATCTTGACCAATGCACGCACGTTCGTCTGGTGCGCGGTGTGATTGCGCAGGGCAGTGTCCGGATACAGCGCGTTGGCGAGCGCGACGTTGTTGTAGATGAATACACGCTCCCAGGGAACCAACACGTCGTCGAAGATCAGCACCGAGTCGCATTCTTCAAAATTGGCCGCGAGCGGATGATCGTAGTCCGAACGGTCGCCCCAGTTGTAAGGCTCGCGGCAGATCTGTCGCAGACCAGGCGCATTGATCGGCACCGCAAACGCCGCCGCATGCGGCTCGTCGCCCGGGCGCAGTCCGGGCAGGTTGTAGATCAGCATCTCGTCGCAGATCGGCCCCATGGTCGCGAGCATGCGCGCGCCGCGGATCACGAGCCCCTCCGGCGTCTCGCGCAGCACCCCCATGTGCAGATGCGGATCGACCTGTTCTGACGAGCTCTTCGAGCGATCGGTCTGCGGCGAGATCAGCGCGTGGCTCAGAAACAGGTCGTTCTCGCGGACATACTCGTAGTACCTCACGAGATTGTCGGCGTAACGCTGGCCATCGCGCGCGAACACATCCTTCGCTTCAGCGAATGCGAGCAGCACGGTATTCATGAAATCCGGCGAGCGCCCCATCAACCCGAACGTGGCCTCGGCCCAGAGTTGAAACGCCTTGCGGCGCTTGACGAGATCGGCAAGCGTGCGTGGCGCCATGAAAGCGGTGCCGACCGGGTTGCCGGTCGTTGGTGACGGATAGGTCAGGATGCCCGCATGGACCGGGTCGTGTTGCATGTCGTAGAGGTGCGCGAGACGCTCCACCGGCCGCCGGAACGCGGGGTGGGTCGTCGGATCCTCCACGCGTTTGCCGCGCAACCAAACCTCGCGCGGCCGCTGACGCAGACCTTCGATGAACTGCTTACCGGACCGGACGGACATTTCGGATCACTCCAGACTCAATTCAGGCGCGCGCAACGGCATGCATGACGCCCATGCCGATGATCCATTCGGGAATCGCGCGATAGTATTCGACCGTCGCATCGTATTCGCCCGCCGTCGCCAGCGCAGCGAACGCAGCCTGCCAAGCGCGAATCTCCGCGCCCCCAGAGCCACCTACACGACGCACATCGTCGTCGGTGAACGCATCGAACGCGGCTAGATCACGTTGCGCGAGTAAGCGGAGAATCTTTGCGTCCCAGACCGGATCGAGCGGCAGGCACGGCCCCTCGCCTCGGGCGGACGCACGGCCCGCCTCGATGATGCGTGCCTGTCGCGCGGCGCGAGCCTCCGGGCCAGGATTGCGTCCGGCGATCAGGAATTCGCGACGCGCCGCGTCCGCGGTCGCAAGCTGCGGCAGCGGCGGATCATGGGATAGTCCACCCGAACCCACGAACAGCACGCGCATGTTGAGGCCCCTTGCATAGCGCCCGACCGCTTCGCCCAGCGCGCGCACGCGCGCGAACCGCGGCAAGGGCGCGGCCGCGCAGTTGACGAAGATCGGCACGATCGGATAGCGGTCGGCCGCGCCGACGGTGCTTTGCCAGAATTGGGTGAATCCATGGTCCACCACCATGCGGTAGGACAAGGCCATGTCGATGTCCGAATCGGATGCGGCTGCGTGAGCGCCAAGAGCCATTGCTTCCGGAACGCGCAGCGGGCCCGAGTGCGTGCCGTAGTCGCCGATCGCCGAGCACTGGACACCCACACAGAATGGCGGCATCAGTTCGTAGAAGAAACCGTTGTAGTGGTCGGGTGAAAACTGGAACACGATCTCCGGGTCGAACGCCTCGATCCGCTTACCGAGGCGACCCAGCGCCGCGCGCACCTCGTCGCCGACCCCCTTCCCCGGATCGGTGAACGGCATCAGCGGTGTATGCGAGGCGCAGGCCGCCTGTAGCTTGGCACTCATGATCAGCGCGGCACGAATTTGGTCGTGAATGCGGCGGCCGGCACGTCGTCGAGGTAGCCGGCACCCATCACCTCGTTTGCCATCTTGGCGAACTTGCTGAGCGATCGCACCGTGTCGTCGGTCCATGTGGTCGTGTAGTCGGCATTGACGCGGTCGCGCAGGATCGCGGTGCCCTTCGCGTCCAGGCCGAGCGCCTTGCCATACGAATCGTAGACCTCGGGATGGCTCTTCACATAGGCCACCGCTTCGGACCAGGCTCGTGTGAATCCCGTGATCGCTGCCGGCTGCCGGCCGACGAATTCGTCATTGGAGGCGACACCTATCCACAGGAAATCGTCGCCCACCTTCTCCTTGTAGATGTCCGCCAGATTGGCGACCGAACGGAACGTGCCCGAGGCAATCGCCTTGGCGGCGAGCGGATCGAACAGCAATGCCGCGGCGATTTCGCTCTTCTCGACCAGGCTCGGCAGCAGACCCGGACCCGCGTATTGCAGGTCGTTGGTCTTAGCCGGGTCGTAGCCGTAATACTTGCTGGCCAGAACGCGAAAGAGAACGGTTGCGGTACCGGCTGCTCCGGCATAGGAGCCGACTTTCTTGCCCTTGAGATCCTCGAGCGTGCGAAACGTTGATCCGCTCGGGGCGATGATGTCGAGCGACACGCCTCTGCCCACCGGATAGAACATGACCACCGGGAACCCCTTGCTGCGAAATTGCGCAAACGCGGTCCACCCGCCGAATCCGACGTCAACCTGCTTGCCGCGAATCGCGGTGAACAATCCGTCCAACGTGGGATAGGTCGAATATTCGATGGCAATGCCGTGCTTCTTGTCGAACCCCTGCTGGATCATCACGTTCGAGGCGATCGCGTTGACCGCCTGCGCCAGATCGCCTAAGCGGACCTTGACCGGATCGGCAGCCTGCGCAGTGCCGATTGCAAACATCGCCGCACACGACACCAGGGCCATCACGGCGCGCTTGCATGTCGTCCTGCTCGTCTCTGGTTTCATCATTGCATTCCTCCAGTGGGATTCGCGGTGGGATCGGACTGCGGTTTTCAGGGGTGGGATGCGGCGATCGGTTCGGCCGTCATTTCCGCCAGTGCCAGAAATCTGCGTATGACGTCGCGATTGACGTCGAACACGGCCGGATCATCATAGTCGCGCGGCCGCGGCACATCGACGATGATTTCGTCGCGGATGCGACCCTGCGCCATCACCAGTACGCGGTCGGCCAGATACGACGCTTCGTAGGCGTTGTGGGTGACGAACAGAATGGTCTTGCGCGTTTCGCGCCAGATACGCAGCAGGTCGACACGCAGGCGCCGTGCGGTGAGCTCGTCCAGCCCGCCGAACGGTTCGTCCATCAGCAGGATCCCGGGCTCGACGCATAGAGCGCGAACCAGGGCGACGCGCTGGCGCATTCCGCCCGATAACTGGTGCGGGTAGTAATCGCGGAACTTGGACAGGCCGGCCAAGGCGAAGTAATGGTCCTTGAGATCTGCGCGGCGCGCGTGCGGAAGATTGCTGCTGTCGAGCGCGAAGTCGATGTTTCGTTCGGACGTCAACCATGGGAGAAGGCGTGGCTCCTGAAAAAGGTAACCGACGCGATTTGCGCTCAAGATCACCGTTCCGGTGTAATCGGTCTCGAGCCCGGCAATCACATTGAGCAGGGTCGACTTGCCGCTCCCCGAGGGCCCGAGAATGCAGACGAGCTCCTGGTCGGCAATCTGCAGATCGAGGTCGTACAGCACTTTCAGCGAACCGAACTGCTTGTTCAGCCCAGTGACGGAAATCGCAACCCCACTCATGCTTCGTTCAATCCCCGACCCCTCATAGTCCGACCCTCGGTCGCCAGCCGAACAACCGGTGCTCGATCGGTTTGAGGATACCGAATTCGATCACGAGCATCACCAGCGTAAAGAGCAAGGTCCAGGCGAGCACCTGCGCCATGTCCGCCAACTGGTACCAGTAGAACAACTTGAAGCCGACACCGTTCGGTCGCCCAATCAGCTCGACCAGCACTGCGATTTTCCAGACGATACCAAGGCCAAAGCGCACCGAGGCCATGACATACGGCATGACCTGCGGCAGCAGCACGCGCATCAGGATCCTGGTGCGGCCAGCCTCGAAGATGCGCGCCATTTCGACCAGCTTGAAGTCGATTGTCTTGACACCTTCCCACAGATTGATCGCAATCGAGGGCGCCGAAGTCAGCGCAATGGCCAGTATCGTCGCGGCCTCGTTCAGCCCTACCAGCATGAAGCAGATGATGGCGTAGCAGAGGCTTGGCACGGTGAGGCCGACCATCACCCAGATGTCGAGGATTTTCTCCGCGCGTTGGTTGATGCCCATAAGAATCCCGGTCGGCACGCCGATGGCCATCGCCAGCGCAAGACCGCCGGTCACCCGCAGCAAGGTGATCGCGAGGTGGGGGAGCACATCGCCCTCGGCAAAATCCTTCGCCAAGGTCACCGTTGCGACGACCGGACCGGGAAACAGGTTCGCCGGCATGATCAAAGAGACGAGCCACCAGATAACAACCGCACCGGCAACCGAGGCGACCCTAAGTCCCATCGTGTCTCGAATGCAACGCAAGATGTGCCGGATCCAAGCCCGCGGCGAGCATGCTGCGCCTTGCGGCGGCATTGGCGTCGTGCATGATCGCCGCTTCATCCAGGGCAACGAACCGCCGATCCCGCATGATCACATGGCCATCGACGATCACGTCGCGAACATCGGCACCGCGAGCGCAGTAGACGAGGGCCGCCTCGAGATCCGCGGCAGGCGTGAGGTGCGGCTGATCAAGATCGATACTGATCAGATCTGCACGCTTTCCGACTTCGAGCGAACCGATCTCGCGGTCCAATCCGAGCGCACGTGCGCCTTCGATCGTGGCCATCGCGAGTACCCTCTTGCGGCCGAGCGCGGCCGGATCGTTGATCGCGGTCTTGGCGGTCGCGCAGGCGTACTTCATCGTTTCGAACAAATCCTGCCCGCAGTTGGCCGCCGGACCATTGGTCCCCAATCCACAGGTCAGTCCAGCGTCGAGGAAGGGCTTGATCGACGGGAAGCCGGTGCCCCAGAACAGTCGCGTCTGAGGATCAAAGACGACCGACGTGCGCGTGTCGGCGAGCAGCCGGATTTCGGCATCCGATACATCGGAGACCGCGACGGCCTGCGTCGTTGCGCCAAGGCAACCCGCTTCGTGCAGCAACTCGACATTGCGCCATGGCTTCGCGTGGTGCTGGGCGATCTTCTGATTGAATTCAGGCGATTCTGCTACATGCATATGCATGCAAAGGCCGAGCCGCGCGGCGAGCGCACGACTGCGCCTAAGTTCCTCGAGGTCAACCACCCACGGCAATACCGGGCCGAGCGCGAGGCGCAACCTGCCGCCGGCGCTGCCGTGCCAACGCTTCGCAAGCGCCGCGACGGCGCGGTCCTGATCGTCGATGGATTCGACAAAATCCGGTGCGTAATTGCGCGCATGGAAGCCGCGTGCCAGAACGGCGCGCACACCGCTGTCGTGCATGGCGCGGAACGCAGTGTCCTCCGGCACTTCGCCCGCACGACGCGGAAAGAAGAAATTCTCGACCAGGGTCGTGTTGCCGTTGCGTAGATTCTCCATGCAGCCGAGCAGCTCCGCGCTATAGAGCGCCTCGGTGTCGATGCCTCGCATCAGGCCCATTTCGACTTCCAGCCAGCCGAGCAGCCGGCGCTCGACACCGATCGTGCGGCCGAGAATCATGCAAAGGTGCGTGTGGCAGTTGACGAGGCCTGGCATCACCAGCTTGCCGGTGGCGTCGATGACCGCATCAACCGTGCCGGCGGGCACATTGGACGAGGGGCCGACGTAGGCAAGCCGGCCATTCTCGATCAGCACAGCCCCATCGAACAGGATGTCGCGCGACGGATTCATGGTCAGCACCGTCGCACAGCGGATGAGTAGCGAGCTCACGATTCCAGGATTGGAGCGATCGGTTGAGCGCAGGATTCGGCCTGGAACGTCGTAAGAACGTCGAGGGTCGTTTTCAATTTGAGGGATTCGGCTCGCCGCACCGGCATCGCCGGATCAAATCACAATGCGGAATGCTTGTCCAGCAATCGCCTTTGCCATGTCGCCTTTGCCAATGATGGCCAACGCGAGCACGGCTTTTTGCGGATGGCAATGGGTGGATCGCGGCCTGGGATCTTCGGATCGAGGCCGGACACATTGCTCATCGAATTCTGATATTGATGAGCCGTATCATCTGGCACCAGAAATTTTTTTCCTGGTACCGCGGGGCGCCCGGACGCATCAGACCAACCTGTAGGTCATGCGCAACAGTGAACAGTACTGAACTCAAGCAGCACCGAACGGCAGCACGCAGCGAGCGGCGGCTCACGCTGTGCGAGAACATGCGCGCGGTTCCCTATGTCCCGTTCTATCTCGCGCTCGCCGGGGATTTCTGGCGCACCGAAGGACTCGACATCACCCACGTCGTCTCGCCCAGCACGGCGCAGACCGCGACGAAGCTACTCGATGGCAGCGTGGATGTCTCCTGGGGTGGGCCGATGCGGGTGATGATGCACCACGGCGCCGATCCGCATTGCCCGCTGGTTTGCTTCGCGCAGGTGGTCGCGCGCGATCCGTTCCTGCTCGTCGGGGGCGAACGTAAGCCGCGATTTCGCTTCCAGGATCTTATCGGCCTGCGCGTGGCGCCGGCGGGCGACGTGCCAACCCCATGGATGACCTTCCAAGACGATCTGCAGCGCGCGGGCCTCGACCCTGCGTCGATCGCGGGTCGCCGCGTCCGGCCGATGGCGCGCAATGTCCAGGCGTTTCTTCGCGGCACGGCGGACGTCGTGCAGGTCTTCGAGCCGTACGCCGATCGCCTGGTGCGCGCGGGGCGCGGCCATGTCTGGCATCGCTTCACCGATCGCGGCGATATCGCCTACACCACGTTCTACGCGACGCGACGCACCACTCGCATCAAGCGCGATGCCTGCCACCGACTCGTGCGTGGCATGGCACGCGCGCAAGCCGCGCTCTTCGCTGCAACGCCAAGTGCTCTCGCCGATGCGGTCGCGCCGTTTCTGCCGGACCTCTCGCGCGATGCGTTGGTGCGCATCATTGGCGCCTACCGCGCAACCGGCCTGTGGGCACGCGAGCCGGATCTGCCCGCCGCACCATTCGTGCGCCTCAAGGCAGCGCTGATTTCCGGTGGTTTGATCA
Organism: Betaproteobacteria bacterium; assembly: GCA_031391405.1. GTDB lineage: Bacteria > Pseudomonadota > Gammaproteobacteria > Burkholderiales > SG8-39 > SHXR01. Next base: position 1,232 of record JANMUI010000396.1, on the reverse strand, counting down.
GTCGTGACCCCGCCTATGAGCGCTTGATCGACGCTGAGCTTTCGCGCATCGCTTGAACGAAGGAAGATTCGCCCAATGACCACGCCCCTCGCCGTCCCGACCATTGACATCAGCCCGTTTCTCGACGGTGATGTAAGAGCCAGGAGTGCGGCCGCCGCGCAGGTTGCTGAAACGTGCAAGCACATCGGTTTCCTGAAAATTTCCGGCCATCGTTTTCCTCCGGACCTGCTTGCCCGTGCCACGCGCGAACTGTTCGCGTTCTTCGACCTGCCTGCGGACACCAAGAACCGCTGGCACCCAACCGGTCCGTCGAAGCAGCGCGGCTATCATGGCTTCGCCACCCGCGGCCTCGCCGCCACGCTCGGCCAACAGGCGCCGCCCGATCTCAGAGAGACAGTGTTTCTCGGCCCGATCGACGATCATCGCGCCTTTTACGCGGGCATGCCGGAAGCCGCGACGAGCTACGCACCGAATCTGATCCCGACCGAACCAACCGGACTCGATACGACGCTGGTGGCGATCTATCGCGAGTTCGAGCGGCTCGCCTGCGACATGCTGCGTGTCTTTGCCGCCGCGCTCTCGCTTCCCGAAGACTTCTTCGGCGGCACCCTTGCGCGCCACTTCAGCATATTGTCATGCCACCACTATCCGGCACTAATCGAGCCACCGTTGCCGGGCCAGTTGCGCACCGGCGCCCATACCGATTACGGCGCGATGACGATCCTCGCCGCGACCGATGCAAAGGGCGGGCTCGAGGTGCAATTGCCCGATGGCACCTGGGCGGGAATCACGCCGAGACCGGGCGAGTTCATCGTCAACCTGGGCGACATGATGGCCCGCTGGACCAACGAGCGCTGGACCTCAACCCTGCATCGCGTGGTCAATCCGCCGCTCGGCATGGTGCAGAGCCGGCGCCTGTCGATCGGCATGTTCGTGCATCCCAATTACGACCAGCGTATCGAATGCGTGCCGACCTGCCTCGCCCCTGGCGAGACACCGCGCTTCCCGGTGATCACCGCAGGCGAGCACATCAAACGAAAGATTGAGCGCAGCCACGAAGCGGGGTGACGCGGGGATTGCTTTGGCTTCACCCGACGCAGCGCGGCACTCGGCAAACGGATATCCGGCGCGCATGCAAAGGTTCTCGCACGCCTGAAAGTCGAGAGGGGCGATAGCCTTTTCATTTCCGAGACGCTAGGCGGCTATGTGCTGACGCCGTACGACCCGGCCAT
>JANMUI010000349.1:0-1440 GCA_031391405.1 Betaproteobacteria bacterium | reverse complement strand
CGCCTCTTCAGAAGGGGCAACATGAACTTGAGATTCCCCGTGGTCTGTCCCGGATGGCACTTACTTAGGCGAACTAGGGGATTTACCGTTCGCCCTGAGCCTGTCGAAGGGTGAATGCCGGAGTGTCCGTGAGCGGACGATCGCCCGCCTTCGACAAGCCTGCGCTACCCATCGACAGGCTCAGGGCGAACGGAGGCTTGAGCACAAACGGCTTAAGTAAGGCCCATTCGGGTCTGTCCTCTATTACTCTAACCTCCGCGCTTGTCGTTGGCAGGGCCCTTGTCGTCATCATCATCGTCATCGTCGTCGTCCTCGTCCTCGAAGTCGTCATCTTCATCAGGATCGTCGACCAGCGCGAGCGCGTCGAGAACCGCCTCCGAGATGTCTTCGTCCTCGCTGTCCACCAGATCGCCCAACACCAGCGTGGCTTCTTCCGGCCGAATGTTGACGACCGCATCAATCGCCGCGAGCAGGATCGGTTTTGGCGTGTCATCGGAATCGATCAGCGCGACGATGTGTGGCCAAGCATCTTCAACCCGCTGATCGCCGGCGGCCAGGATCGCGTTGCGTTCGAGCTCCTCGTCGGAGCTACGGAGTGCTTCCAGAATTTCGTCTTCGAAGCCCGGGATGAACGACATGCAGAAGACCGCGGTCCGGCGCCACGATGAATCATCCCGTGAATAGGCCTGACGGACCGCGTCCGCATGCCATTCCTGCGGCGCATGCACCGACGATTCGAGGACGTCGCGCCGCACGGTGTCGGGAATCTCCGGATCCCGGTACAGCTCCTGCAGGGCGGCGCGGGTCCGGTGGAAGCATTCTTCCGATATCAGGACGTCGTCTTCATCATCGAAATCCATGGTGTCCGCGTTCTCGAGCGTCGGCCCGAGTGCGATCGCGGCGCTGCCGCGCGTGTCGTCCGACCATCTGCTGTTGCGCACCGTGGCGATCAGCGCGCCGGCCAGCGTGTCGTTCATGACCACCCAGTCACCGGCCAGTTGTGCGGCCAGACTGCGGTCGGCTTCGGGCGTGCGTTCATCGCGCAGGGCTGCGAGCAGCGTGTCGCGCGCATCCACCGGCCAATCCCACGGGGGCGTGTCCGCCAGGGTTTTTACGTTCATTTTTGTCTTCCTTTCGTCCTTGATGCCAGAGTCAAGGCGACGCCTTGGTCGGATTTGGAGCCCCCCAGTATACCGGCGTCGCTTTGAACGGCCCGGTCAATCGAATGGGAAGCCCTCGAACATGGGGCGAACAAGTACAATTGCGGGCACTACCCGCGTCCCCGCGTTGCGTCCCGGCCGTGAACGCGGTCAGGACCATTCGAGCGGACCGGGCGTTTTAATACAACTTCGAGCAGCATGCATTCCAAGAGGAACCAGCAATGAATCAACCGACCTCCCGCATTGCCGTCAAGCCCGATGCCACAAGTTTGCGATCGAC
>JANMUI010000300.1:0-6928 GCA_031391405.1 Betaproteobacteria bacterium | reverse complement strand
GCATTAGGCGCTGTTGTCCGGCGCTTCGCCCGATTTAGCGGAAGAAACGTCTGCCATCAGGAATCTGCGCGGTCCGCCGCGCAGATTCCTACCGGGGAGATCACGCGGTGCTCCAGTTGTTGATCAACGTCATCGTTCTCGGTGCGATCTACGCATTGATCGCGAGCGGTTATGTCCTGATCTACCGGGTGAGCCGGGTGCTCAACCTCGCGCACGGTGAGCTCATGATGCTGGGCGCGTATCTGCTCCTCCAGACCGCAACGAGCCTCGCATTCGGTGCAGTCGGTGCGGTGGCATTCGCCGCGGTGATGAGCATTGTCGTCGGCGTTCTCGTCTATGTATTCCTGATGCGCTGGATGACCGGTCAGGCGGTCCTTGCCGCGGTGCTGACGACGATCTCCTTCGGTATTTTCCTGCGCGGGTTCAGCGTTCTCGCCTGGGGCTCACAGCACCATTACCCAGGCAAGTTGCTGTCGGTGCCCAACGCGGCCATCCCGATCGGTGACGGGGCGTTCATTTCCACTGTGTCGCTCGCGATCTTGCTCGTCACGATCATGGCATACGCAACGCTGTTCGCCTTCTTGCGCTTTGGGCGGTGGGGCGTTCGCATGCGGGCGTGCGGACAGAATCCGCTGCTCGCAGCGCAATCCGGGATCAACCTGCACATCATCTACGCACTGGCTTGGGCGATCTCGACATTCACCGGGGCACTCGCCGGGATTCTGGTGTCGCTTGAAACCGGCGTGAGTGGATCGCTTGCACTGATCGGCCTGAAGGCTTTTCCCGGCGCGCTGGTGGGCGGTCTCGACAGCCTGGTTGGTGCAATATTAGGCTCGCTTATTGTCGCAGCAGCGGAGGTCATGGCGATTCAGCTCGTGAGTCCGCTCCTCGCCGACGTGATTCCATTCGTTATCTTGATCGTCATGCTTGCATTTCGCCCCTGGGGATTCTTCGGGACCCGGGAGGAGCTCGATCGTGTGTAATGCGCCGTTCGAATAGAACCCTGGAATAGAACCCCGAATTGAACGCCGTCCATTCACCCGGCTTCGCCGCTCGACATCGGTCCCGGATCGTCGGTTTGGTTGCGCTCGTCGCGCTGCTCGGCTTTCCGTCGATCGCATCGCAGTTCCAGCTCGACCTCGCGAACCAGGTATTTCTCGCGATCATCGGTTCGCTCGCGCTCATGCTTCTCACCGGCTACGCCGGACAAATCTCGCTCGGTCATGGTGGCCTGTTGGCCGCGGGCGCGTACACCGTCGCGATCCTGTCGAAGGAGATCGGCGCTTCGTTCTGGATCACGATGCCCGCCTCGGCGGTGACCGGCGCGGTCTTGGGCGTCATCTTCGGTTTCCCGTCGTTGCGACTGCGCGGAGTCTATCTCGCGGTGAGCACACTCGCGTTGCACTTCATCGTGATCTACCTCGGCACCGAGTACGAAACGCATGGCAGCTACGACTCCGGCGTCATCATCACCCCGCCGGTGTTGTTCGGGTACTCGCTCGAGAGCCCGCGCGCCTGGTACTTCATGATGCTTGCGTTCGCGGTGCTGGCGTGGCTCGTGTCGGTCAACCTGCTGCGAAGCAAGACGGGGCGCGCATGGCGTGCCATTCGTGCCAATGAAACGGTGGCCGAAGCACTCGGTATCGGCGTTTCCCGCTACAAGCTGCTCGCGTTCGTGGTGACCTCTTCGATGACGGCGGTGGCGGGTGCGTTGTTCGGCTATTACCGCGGCTTCGTGTCGGGCGAAGCGTTCTCGATCTTCATTGCGATCCAATATGCGGCGATGATTATCATCGGTGGCATGGGCTCCCTGGTTGGTGCCGTGTTGGGGGCCGTGTTTGTCACGGCCTTCCCCTATTTCATCGAGTATCTGCTTTTCATGCTGCCCGGTGCCGATGCGGCAGCGAATGCACTGTTCGCGGTGAACTACGCGGCATTCGGTGTCGTGATGATCGTGTTCCTCATCTTCGAGCCCGGCGGATTCGTCGGGCTATGGCGACGCATGGTGAATCGCCGGGCCGCGCGCACGCCAGAGCCGGTGGAGGCAAAAGGCGCATGACTGATACACCCCTCCTTGCGTTGAACGGCGTCGATGTCGTCTACAAGCGCGTCGTGCGCGCGGTGCGCGGCGTCACGTTGACAGTCAATCGCGGCCAGGTGGTCGCTATTCTTGGTGCCAATGGCGCGGGCAAGACGACTACGCTGCGGGCGATTTCAGGGTTCATTGGTCTGGACCATGCCAGGGTCACGGCCGGCGCCATTGTGTACAAAGGCGAGCACCTGGAAAACCGGTTGCCACACCAGATCGCGCGGCTTGGCATTTCGATCACACCCGAACGCGACAAGGTGTTCCCGAACCTCACCGTGAGCGAAAACATGTCGATGGCGCCAAGCCGCCTGTCGAGCGCGGAGCGCAAGCGCACCACCGACATGGTGTTCCAGTTCTTTCCCGCGCTCGCGGCGCGCCGCACCAGCGAAGCCGGCTTATTGTCGGGCGGCGAGCGGCAGATGTTGGGAATCGGTGCGAAGCTCGTCTGCGGTCCCGAGCTTTTGTTGGTCGACGAGCTGTCGCTTGGACTGGCGCCATTGATCGTGCAAGAGTTGATCGCGCGGCTCATGCAGATCAAGAATGAGCTCGGATTGTCGCTATTGATCGTCGAGCAGAACGCTGCCGTCGCATTGCAGATGGCCGACTACGCGTACGTGCTCGAGAACGGCGAGATCGCAATGCAAGGCGATCGTGCCGGCATGCGTAGCAACCGCCATATCCAGGAGTTGTACCTTGGCGGTGGTGCCAGCGCGCGGCGAAGTTATCGCGATGCGCGTGCCGCGCGCGCGGAGCGTGGCCACAATGGCTCAGCTTGAAGTCGAGCGGGTTTCGCTTGGATTTGGCGGCCTCAAGGTGCTGAGTGAGGTCTCGTTCAGTGCCAACGCGGGCGAGATGCTCGCCTTGATCGGGCCCAACGGCGCCGGCAAGACGAGCCTATTCAACTGCATCAGCGGAATCTATTCTGCCAGCGGCCGGATTCGTTTTGGTGGTGACGACCTGATCGGCAAGAAACCCCACGAGATTGCAGCGCTCGGCGTGGCGCGCACGTTCCAGCACGCCGAGCTCTTCCCGCAGATGAGCGTGATGGAGAATGTCTTGACCGGGCGGCATCCCCGCTTCAAGAGCGGTGCGTGGTCCGAAATACTTGCACTACCTTCCATGCGGCGTGAGGAAGAGGATCATCGCGCGCACGTCGAGCGCGTCATCGCGTTCGTAGAGTTGCAGCGGGTGCGTGATGCAATGGTCGAGAGCCTCCCGTTCGGCATCCAGAAGATCGTGGGGTTCGCACGTGCGCTCGCCTCGGAGCCCTCGATGCTCCTGCTCGATGAACCATCGGCTGGCCTCACCCGCGAGGAACGCGAGGACCTCGCGCACTTCATTCTGAAAACGAAGGAAGAGCTCGGGATCTGCATTGTCTGGATCGAACACGACATGCAGATGGTCGCTGATCTGGCTGACCGTATCCTGGTGCTCGACGTTGGTCGTACGATTGCAGAGGGCCCACCCGATGTCGTGCTGCGCAACGAAGCAGTCATACGGGCCTATCTTGGTGCGGTTGAGGTCGCGCCGGCTTCCGGCACGGCGTGAATCTCGAATTGAACACGGAGTAACCCAGGCAGCAGGGGATGAAGGAGTACGCGATGAAACGGCAGTTCTTCTATTTTTCGGAGATGGGCTACAACGCCTATCCGATCGAGGCGGCTGAAAAGTACGGTTACACGAACCTGATGTTTCCCAATTCGATATTCGATCCGGAGAAGGCGCGTGATCTTTGGCAGATGTTCTTGCGCGAGCATGAGTTCGCCTCCGAGTCGGGATTCGACGGCGCTGTATGCAACGAGCATCACAATACGGTGCTGTCGATGCAGGAAAGCGTGAACATCTCCGCCGCGGTCTTGACGCAGCGAATCAAGGGCACGATCGCGCTGGTCGGCAATCCCATTCCGATCCATGACAATCCGGTGCGGGTGGCCGAGGAGATCGCAATGCTCGATCTCATCTCGGGCGGTCGCATCATCTCCGGGTTCGTGCGGGGCGGTGGCGTCGAGCAGCTGTCGACGAATGCCAACCCCGCCTACAACCGCGAGCGCTTCGAGGAAGCGTTCGAGTTGATCAAGAAGGCCTGGACCGTGCCCGGCCCGTTTCGCTGGGAGGGCAAGCACTACCACCTGCGCGTGGTGAATCCGTGGCAGTTGCCGCTGCAAAAGCCACACCCGCCGATCTGGGCCGCCGGGATCTTGAGCCCGGAGACAGTCCGCTGGTCTGCCAAGCAACGCATCACCTATCTCGTGCTTGGCAGCGCGCTCGATGCAACGGCCGAGTGTCGGAGCATCTACCACGAGGTTGCGAAGGCCGACGGTTGGACACCCGGGCCTGAGCATCTTGGCTACCTGCTGCATACCTGCGTGCTCGATACCGATGAGCAGGCATTCGAGATGGGACGCCACCACTATGGCATCAGCTCGGGCATCGGGCGGAGCGGCGTGTCGGCGTCGAGTGTCTCGTTGACGCAATCGACGGGCTCTGCCGGCGCGACCGGTGGAGGTGGCCATCCGGAGTGGGCCGCGCCGCCCGGCTTCATGACCCGCGCGGCACGCACCGGTCCGATGGTCAAGCAGCGGCGTGCTTCCGAAGGAACGTATGAAGGCGCCAACAAGGCCGGGTTGATCGTCACGGGTAGCCCCAAGACGATTATTCAGAAGTTCAAGCACATCATCGATCGCGCCGATCCGGGCTATCTCGTGTTCTGGGCGCGCGAAGGCAAGAAGCCGCACGATGCAACCATGCGCGGGATTGAATTGCTCGGCAAGGAAGTCATCCCGGCGCTGCGCGAGCATGCGTCCGCGATGGTTACCGGGAAGGAGGTCACGCCATGGCCGCAGTGAGCAACTATTCCGAGCAGTTGATCGACGCAGCAGGGATCAAGGTCCAGATTCGCCGTGGTGGGAGCGGGCCCGCGTTGCTCGTTCTGCATGGCGAGCTTGGCGTACCAGGATGGCTCGATGCCTACGACCGGTTCGCCCGTTCGTTCGACGTGATCGTGCCCTCGCTGCCGGGCTTCGGCGCATCGACCCGCCCCGATTGGATCATGGGCGTTCACGATCTCGCGGCCTGGGTGACGTGGCTTGCGCGCGATCTGAAGATCGCCACGCCGCTCGATGTGATCGGCTGTTCGATGGGCGGATGGGTCGCTGCCGAGCTTGCGACGGTCGCGCCGCAGTTCTTCAAGAAAATGGTGCTGGTCGGCGCAATGGGTGTGAAGCCACAGGTCGGCGAGATCTTTGATTACTTTCTCGAATCGGGGAAGACCGGGCATCGCCGGGCGTTTCATCAGCCTGACCAATCGTCGGAGTTCGCCCGCTTCTACGGCAAGGAGATGTCGCTCGACGAAGCCGAACAGATCGAGCAGCACCGCGAGATGACCTGCCGGATCGCCTGGAAGCCCTACATGCATAGCCTCACGCTGCCGAACCTGTTGCCCGCGATCTGCACACCGACATTGGTGGTCTGGGGTGCGCAAGACACGATCACACCGTTGAGCAGCGCGGAGATCTATCAACGCAGCATCAAGGGCGCGCGGCTGGTGACGATCGATCGTGCGGGGCACATGCCGGAGATGGAGCAGCCGGAGGCGTTCGTGCAGGCGGTCCGCGGTTTTCTGCTCGATTAAGGTGCAACATCGCGACTGGCGCGACCATCATGGTAGCGTGCCGATAACAAGTCCCGTGTATCAAGTGTATCTACCCGGCGTCGAGTCAGGCGTCCCCGATTGCTTTTCCCTGGGTCCGCTGCGTCCCCAGTGGTTTCATCTCTAACATGCAGTCAACGAGAATCAACATGCCAAGAATTCGCATCGCCTACGCGTGTCTGCTATTCGTGCTTTCGGGCATGGCGCAATCGGCAGAGCTCACCGTCCTGTCCGGTGGCGCCATTGAGCCGGGGCTGAAAGCCGCGACCGCCGCATTCCAAAAAGAAAGCGGCCACACGGTGAAGATCACCTTTAACACGACGCCGCAGATCATCAAGCGCGTGGGCGCAGGCGAAACCTTCGACGTGGTCATCGCGCCGCCCGGTGCGCTCAAGGATCTCGCCTTCGCTAACAAGTTGGAAGGCGGTGGTGTCAATGTCGGGCGGGTCGGCATGGGTGTCCTGGTACGCCCGGGCGCACCGGTGCCGGACATCGCCAATGCGGATGCGATCAAGCGCACGGTGCTCGACGCGGAATCGATCGTGTTCAACCGCGCCTCCACCGGTCTTTACTTCGAGGGGCTGCTCAAGAAGATGGGTGTCTATGAGCAGGTCGAAGCGAAGACCACGCGCTACGCCGATGGCGCCTCCGTGATGGAGCACATCCTGAAAGGGAAGGGCAGGGAAGTCGGCTTCGCCCCGATCACCGAAATCCTGCTGTACAAGGAAAAGGGCATGAACTACGTCGGCCCGCTGCCTGCGGAGATCCAGAATTACACGGCATACATCGCAACCCCGATGAGCGCTGGCATCAACAAGGAAGCTGCGCAGGCGCTGGTCCGATTCCTAGGTGGCCCGATTGGGAAGCCGCTGTTCGTTGCGGCCGGGATCGAATAGCGGCAAGAATTGCTCACGAACAAACGCTTGCCAACGGTTCGGTATGGGACATGGTGCTCTCGCACGATACCGCGCAGAAGTATCAGTATGTCGCCGATGGCGCAAACGGACCCATATACGCCTTGCGACGCACCGTCGGGACCTCGACCTGTTGAGACGCCCAGCCCATCGGTGGAGTAATCGTCTCGTCCGACTTGGCCGAGTGAAATGTGCAGTCAACGCGATCGAAGGAGGGAGTCGTGAGGCGCATCATCGTAGCAGGGATGACGTTGGCGGCCGGCGCAGCCATCATTG
>JANMUI010000286.1:0-5958 GCA_031391405.1 Betaproteobacteria bacterium | reverse complement strand
CGCACGAGTCTCCGGTCGCAGGCTCGGGCGGGCTCGGAATGATCTTGGCGCGCAACGCAGCGTTGGGTGCGAGCACGCCATGAAAGCGAATCAGATGGTGGCGTGGACGCGGGACCAGCGCGCTAGACGGGGCGGAGGGGCCCTGTCTTCCCTCCGAGCCGTTGCATGCATTCCAGCGCCGACGTGACGATATGCGTGGTGCCGTCCCGGTAGGCACTCTTCAGTTGCAGCACCGCCGGCGCCGTTACGCTTGAGCCGTTCGTTGGCAATGGCCGGGCGGGTGATAGTGCGGCACAGCCGTTCGAGTTCCTGGCGCTGGTGGGCGCCACAGCGCACCCCCGCGTGCAGGCTGAAGCCGTGGCGGTTGGTGCACAGACCGGGCGTCGATGACTTGTCCGTGGCCGGCACGGTGTGCAGACTCAGCACCTTCTGCCCCGCCCGCGGCCCCGGAGCCATGCGGTCAGTGCACGAGGCCGCCTGTAGCGGGGTACGCGCGCGATCCCCTTCGGTGTGGGCCAGATACGTCATGCCCGACTCCTCGATGAGATGGCCTTGGCGGGTCAACATGCGCAGGATGCGCGTGATGATCTTCGCCAGCAGGTCGTGCATCTCATCCACGGTCGGCTCGCGTGCCTCCTGGAACCGCGGCACGCCCTCGCTGTTGCGGAAGACCCCATCAAGCCGAGGGAAGGGGTGGGACCCTTCCCTTCCCACCTGAGGCAGTGTAGATGGATATTCAGATTGACGGCCGAGCCAAAGCGCTGGATGAGTGTGACCGCGCCGGTGTCGGCTGCGCTGCGATTCAGTCCGGATTGCTTGATGAGAAATGTCGCGATGATCCGATGCACGATTTGCAGCACCGGCGAGAGCAACTCGGGATGCGCGGCCAACAGGATGCGCAGCGGGATCGGAAACGACAACACCCATTGACGCTCCGGCACCGGCGGGATGACGTAGTCCACCCTCATTGAACAATCGGCGCGGCTGTCTCAGCCATGCGCCGCGCCCCGCACGAGGGGCCGCATTTAATCCGCAACTCCGCGCCGCTTGCACGAGAACGCCACCAGCTTCTCATGGGCACACTTGGCGCAGCGCAGCCGCAGAAACCCGTGGGCCAATAGGCTCCGCCCCCGCGAAGGCGGGGGACGCCGCATTGGAGAAAGCCGTCGAGCTCGTCCTTGACGAACTGCGGCAACGCCGTGCCGCTCTGCGCCTGGGCCTGCGCGAGGAAGGTCACGAGGTGTTCCTCGAGCAACGAGCGAGTGGCGTCGCCGTCGAAGAACGCCTGGCGCTGCACCGCATTGTCGGCCGTGTGATCGCTCATGGATTGCTTTGTTTTCCCAGCAAGCTGGTTCTACGATCTGTACATTCGCCTGCGCTATGGGCATTACCCCGAGTACTGGTATGAGAATCTTGCTCTCTCCTCGATTCTGTACTTTGCCGGCGGGCTGCTCTGGAGCCTGGAGTGGAACAAGGGCCGTGGCGTCCTCTTCCAATTCACTGAAGCACACTGGCCAGAGCGCGATGCGGAGGCGAACCTAGGCAAGATACTCATTGCAGCGGCACCGTTCGCGATCGTCGCAGCCGTGGTCATCGTGCCATTTTTTCGGTGACCGATTTATCGTACGGCGATAGGTTGGTCAGGCGCACGTCCTCGACCGGGCCACCCACTGTGAAGTGATAAAAGCTCTGCCACGCTGGTGACGTGATCCCGAAGACCTCATGGACCGGATCGTCGAAGTAGCAGCCGATTCCGGTCGAGCGAATGCCCGCCTCTTCGGCCTCGAGGTACAGCACCTGGCCCACCATGCCGGCCTCCCAGAACAGGTTACGGTAGAAGGCGGCGCCGTACGTGGCCAGGCTCGCCATGTAATCGGCGATCATTCCAAGGCTGAATGCGCCGTCGCCGGCGATGTCCTGGCCGCAGGAAACGGTGGCCGCGACCCCACGACAGTCTCCTTCCTGGAGCAGGTAGAGCGGGAGCCCCGGCGGACAAGAGGGCAGGCGCTGCCATAGAAACGTCGGGCGCATTACCTTCTTGAGGGCCGCGAGTTTGGCGGGATCGCGCGCGAGCGCATATAGGCCTGGCGGGACGCCTTCGACGCGATGAACGAACAGGCCGAGATGGATGCGCGGCCGCCACGGGATCGCATCCCAGGGCACCGATCGGCCGTCGCGCGTCGGCATCAACCGAGCGAGCATTCGATAGAAGGCGGACCGCGAGATCGCAGTCGACCCATCCATCGCCACCGCGCTCCGACGGTCAAGAATCGCCTTCTCGGCGGTCAGAAGACCGTGGCGGATGGGGATCCCGAAGAGCTCCTCCTCCGTGGGGAACCCGGAGCAGTCAGCTGCGACCGGCGCGCTTGCGAATCGCCGCGTGGCCTGCGCAACCTCGTCGATCACGGGCCACGCGACGCCGTGCTCGCGGCTCAGCGTGTTGGCCTTGCCGCACCAGCTTGCGCGGATGCTGACTGCCGTCAGCCCGTTCAGAGGCTGCGGAAGCGCCGGTGGAACACCGGTTGTGACCAATGCGAGAAGCTCGGGCTCCTCACGCTCCGCGGTCCCGTAGTCGTCATCGCGGCTGAGCCCGAGGAGACCAGCGATAGCGCTGTCGCCGATTCCGTCGAGAAGCACCAATCTCCAGCCGAGCGCCGCCGCCGCGATGCGCAACGTTGCAACGGCATGCCCTGCGTCATGTTGGCAGTACCGGAACGCGCGCTCGCCATACTTCCACGCTTCTCGCCAGTGGATCGACGAGAGGCCGACGAGGAACGATCCCTCCGGTAGCAGCGCGCGGAGCTCGCTGCACGTCTTGCCGTCGAGAATCGCGCGCCGTTCGAGTGCATGCTCCTTGGGTGCATAGTGATACACCGCGGGCGCATCGCCGAGCCGCTCGATCGGAGGTAGGACTGCATACCCCTCGGTCGGATGGAGATTTCCACTGGAGGGGTTCGCACGTAGGGACCACGTCGTGTCATTGAATCGCTTCCACGCTGTCAGAGACAGTGCGTACCGGAAGAAAAGTGAGATCGACGCGAGGGATAGCGGCTCCGATGGGACGTCCCCGCGCGTGTAGAGCTGCCAGTAGGGAAGCGGACGGCCCGCATCGGGCAACGGAAAACGAACGAGGTCCGCTCCCGCATAGCGCCGAAACGGATCGGGTTGCGTGGCCCAGTCCAGGTAGCCAGGCGATGCGGCAAACTGGTGAAAGTGGTGCTTCGTGCGCTCGTGGTAAGCAAGAACCAGCTCGATCGCAGAGGCGTCCGCATCAAGGAGCCGCTCCCGTCTCAAACGGTCTCTCCCGACCGAGACTTGCGGAACGAGGTACGCCATTGACTGTGTCTCTAATCTGCGCTTCGGTAATAGGGCCTCTTGCCCGCGGCGTGGTCGGTCGTATCGACGATCTCCACGATCTCCGGCGCGACCCTGTGCACCATGACCTCGAACCCCTGTCGCAACGTCACCTGAGATGCCGCACAACCCTGGCAACCACCGCTCATCGCGATCGTGAGCATCCCGCCGCGAAGGTCAACGATCGATATCTTCCCCCCGTGGCCGGCGATGGAACGATTGACTTCATTATCCAGCAGCGCTTGAACGAGCGCACGAATCTCAGGAGCTATGGCCGTCGTTCCAATGGATGCCGATGGCATAGTTACCGATGCTCGAGATCACGCGCGGGATCACATCGGACCGGACCGATTTGGGATCGAGGAGCTTGCGTCCGCTCAGCTCCTCGACGCAGAGGGCGCAAAGACATGCCAGACGAAGGTCGCGGACGTCGAAGTCATGTCGCTGTCCGTCCTCCCAGAGCACCGACAACGTTCGCCCATCGCGGCGGCGTAGACCAATCGGCGTGTTGCGCACACCGGCCGGCCGGACGGCATCGTCGATCCAGGCGGGCGCGCCATCGTTGCTGTCCCAGGTCCAAACAAAGGGTTTCAGCACGGTGGCCGATGCGCCGTGGAGTTGCTCCGCGAGCGCTGCCGCGATAGCGACGTACGCTTGGGCGGTGACGGACTTCGGCTTGTCGATCACGATGGGCCGTCCCTCGTCCCCGCCGGTGACAACATCCGCATCGAGTGGTATTGCCCCCAGGAACGGGACCTCCAGCTGCCGGCTCATGCGCTCGCCACCGCCACGGCTGAAGATATCGGTGCTCTTGCCGCAATGTGGGCAGGTGAACGTGCTCATGTTCTCGATGATCCCGAGAATGGGGACGCGCACCTTCTCGAACATCCGTAGGCCGCGTCGCGCGATCTTCAGGCTCACGTCCTGTGGTGTCGTGACGATCACCGCGCCTGACAGCGGCAGGCTCTGTGCGAGCGTCAGTTGGGTGTCGCCCGTTCCAGGCGGGAGATCGAGAATCAGAGTGTCGAGCTGTCCCCACTGCACGCCGCCGATAAACATGTTCAGGTACTTCCCCACCATCGGCCCGCGCAGAACCGCCGGATTGTCGTCTCCCGTGAGCATGCCCATCGATATGGTCTTGATGCCATGCCGGTCGGCCGGGATGATCTTACCGTCCGGAGTCATCGCCGGCGGCTGACCGGTGGGGAGTCCCAGCATGCCGGGAATGCTCGGTCCGAGGATGTCGGCATCCACGAGCCCGATGCGCGCCCCGAGTTGCTGGAATGCGAGCGCGAGATTGACGCTTACCGTGGATTTCCCAACGCCGCCCTTGCCGCTGCCGATGGCGACGATATCCCGGATTCCGGGCAGCTTTTCGATGCCGGCCCGGGTCGGCTTACCCGGATCGACGGGTTGAACCGGGGCAGTATGGCTCATGGTTCATTCCTCCCGGCCGCCAACTACGATCGTTCAAGCACGCAAGCGAATTCCCAGGGCGGATGCCTTGCTTGCAGCGCTCGGCAACACATGATCGGACAGCAAAACAATCTCACCGGTTGGGTCGACGTAATAGCGGTGATAGGTGGTCGCGCCGTAGATGATCGGCTCGCGCGCCGCACGTTCACCAAAACTCGTGAGTGGGATTGGGACCTCATCGAGTCCCGCTGCGCGCTTCGCCTCCCACGCGCGACGCCAGAAATAGAAGCCATGGCGATCATGTTGCAGCCTCTCCTGCGCACGTCGCCACGCGAGACCTTCCATCGCGGTCAGCAGGTCGAGCGCACTGGGCTGAGCGATATGCACCGTCGCGGCCGGCGATGCGATCGATTGAGAAGAGTGGTCCATTGTCCAAGACCGTCCTTGCGCGTAACGAGAGGCTCCTGACTGCTTCGACCGTCACCGCGCACGATCGTTGCAACCAAATAGAACAATATTGGTCCTAGATCGAAAGCGGATCCCCATATGCTTCGCATCAGCAAACTCGCCGATTACGGCACCGTGATCATGGCCGAAATGGCCCGTGCTCCATCGCGCGTAGTGAGCGCGTCTGAGCTTTCTTCGGAAACCGGGCTCGCTCACCCCACGGTGAGCAAGGTGCTGAAGCAGCTTGCCATCGGCGACCTCGTGGTATCGCAGCTTGGCAAACACGGTGGCTACCTCCTCGCACGACCGGCGAGCGCTATCTCGATCGCGGCGATCATCGATACGATCGATGGAGCGTTCGGTCTGACCGAGTGCGCGAATCACCCGGGCGCCTGCCTGCACGAGCCGTCGTGTCGGATCAGGCAGCATTGGCGGCGCGTCGACCGCGCGGTCCGGGGCGCGCTCGAAGGAATCTCGCTCGCCCAGATGATCGACCCGCGTCCTTCGGTCGTCGATTTCGTGGCCTCGCCAGTGCGTCGCGGAGCGGCCTGAATGTCGCTCTATCTGCCGCGGACATTGCGCTCGACCTTGGAAACATGGGCGCGCGAGGGGTATCCGGCCGAGGTGTGCGGGATCCTCATCGGTTCGAGAAACGAAAACATCGTGCGCATTGAAGATGTGACGCTTGCGCGCAATCTCGACAGCGAGCGTGCTCACGATCGCTTCGAGCTCGATCCACAG
>JANMUI010000273.1:0-22223 GCA_031391405.1 Betaproteobacteria bacterium | reverse complement strand
GCTCGCTGCATGAAAGTCTTCGAGCGCGGCGGGGCCGCCGCATCATTCTGGTACATCTACCGTATTGATCCGAGGCCACTCGACGAGTGCGCTAAACAGATGGATTTCAAGGTCGCCGAACTCGAACCAATCACAGTCAAGCTCAATCATCTTCGAGATAAGATGCATTTTCATATCGATCGAGTCGGCGTGCAAAATTCGGAAGCGGTCTGGGCTGACGCCGATTTGAACGCCCTCGATTTAAGGAACGCTGTCGACGACGCTTGGGACCTGTTGAACCATCTTCAGTTACGTCTCGGCCGAGCTCCTAAGTCTGATCCGGACGTGGATACGGATCTCGTAACAGAAGTCACGCGGCTCATAGAAGGGAGGCGCGTACAACAATGACTCCTAACCCGGCCACGAACGCGGATGCTCAAGAAGCGTGCTTCCGTCGGTTCCTTGAGGGCCGATTATGTGCCTGCCGTTAGGACGTAGAGCAATGCCCGAGCAGAAAGTCGTCTCTCGCGGCCGATCTCCAGTTCTGTGATCAGCATGATCCGAGATGAGCGGATCCGAAACGCACGACTTCTACATGGCAGTCTGTGTGGGCATACTGCGTTAAAGCACGCGGGTCGAATTTATGGTGCTCTCGCAATTCCCTTAACTAATCCACCGCCCACTTGAGAAACGTGCGACGTGTTGGCGCCTTTCTAATCGGACCTGCAGCCTGGTTTCTCACTTACGGAGCTGCGTTCCTAATCGAGCTGATGGTCTGGGGGCCGCCGGGCGGTCATCTGGGCATGGCGTTTGCGGCCTATTTCGCTTCCGTGTTCGGCGCTCTGGCGGGAGCAGCAGCGATGCGCAAGGTTGATCCCGATACTGCCGTACGTACGGCATTCCTGTGGCTCCTCGGATTTGTCGTCGTTTGGACTGGTGGCGGGGCCCTTATGCAGTACGAAGCCGATGACTTCACCATCCGACTTACGGCTGCGGTGTGTGCTAGCTTT
Organism: Betaproteobacteria bacterium; assembly: GCA_031391405.1. GTDB lineage: Bacteria > Pseudomonadota > Gammaproteobacteria > Burkholderiales > SG8-39 > SHXR01. The sequence continues at coordinate 21,234 of JANMUI010000273.1, read as the reverse complement.
GGCGTGGTGTTCGCGTGGAAGAGCATATGGCGGCACACTTAACGCTCAACACGCTGAGCGACCGGACATCTGCAAGCGTGCTTGTGGGACCCTCGGCATTCGCCCTCGACGCCAGGTTACCGCGATCATTCGCTCCAATAGCGGGGCACGCCCGAAAGCATCGACCTTGTGACAACCGATTGGTCACGTGACGAAGTGGAAGTCACCGTCGTGGATTACTTCGCGATGCTGGAGGCGGAGCTTTCTGGTGGCGCATACGACAAGACTGTTCATCGCCGTCGGCTACTGCCATTGCTTCTCAATCGATCGGAGGGCTCTGTCGAATTCAAACATCAAAACATTAGCGCCGTTCTGATCGATCTCGGCTTCCCGTATATCTCAGGGTACAAGCCGCGTTCGAACTATCAGCGGTTGCTCTATGAGGTGGTCGCGGCCTGCCTCGACAAGAATCCCAGCGTCGCTTCTCTGGTCGAGACGGTGGAAACGCGCCCGATTGCGATTCCGACTATCGACGACATCCTGAAAGCTCTGACCGATCCGCCGAAGAGCACAGCCCGAACCAATCGCACTGGTGAGCGGGAACTCCCCTATCTACCGCGTCCGATCAATTACCTCGAGCGCGAAGCGCGTAATCGGGCCCTTGGCGGTGCCGGAGAAGAGTTCGTCATCAACTTCGAGCGGGCGCGTTTAAGTCAAGCTGGTCGAGAGCACCTTGCGTCCAAAATCGAGCACGTATCCAAAATTCGAGGCGACGCGGAAGGCTTCGACATTCTCTCATTTGAAAATTCTGGTGCAGACCGCCTGATTGAAGTGAAGACCACGAAGTACGGCAGAGAGACCCCGTTCTTCGTATCGCAAAACGAAGTTCGCGTCTCCGAAGTACGCGCTGAGCGCTACCATTTGTACCGCGTGTTCGCCTTTCGCGACATCCCTCGCATATACACGCTTCACGGAGCACTATCCGCAACGTGCTCTTTGATTCCGACAAATTACATTGCACGCGTAGCATAACGTCGAACCGTGAGCCCCGTGCTCGATGGCCAGAGCAATGTACACAGATCGTTGGAGGTGTGACATGAGCGAACAATCGTTCGTTTCTGATCCGGCGGTCATGATGGGGAAGCCCGTGGTCGCTGGCACCCGCATTACCGTCGAGCTGATCTTGGAGAAACTGGCCGCTGGAGAAACAGTTGACCAGCTTCTTCACGCCCACCCACGTCTGAGCAAGGAGGCCGTTCTAGCGGCGTTGGAGTTTGCGGCAAAGGCGCTTCGAGCTAACGTTCTCTACCCGGTCAATATCGACCAGGATGAACCTGCTAGATGACGAGAGCGTGGATGGGCCCATCGTGGAACGCCTCAGACAAGACGGACACGCCGTTGTCTATGTAGCCGAATTGTCGCCCAGCGTCGCCGACGAACGCCCTGCTTGGCTGGATCAACGGCGCGTCAACATTCGGCAATGGAGAATTGATCGGGTGCGACCGCGATTTCCTCGGCACTCGGAGTACGATTCGACGAAAGTCGAAGTCCGCATCGCACGGTGCATTTGCTGCACCGGGTGCACCGGCAGGACGAACGAGAGACGCGTACCAACACGCGTCACTGATCAATCGGATGGTGATGGGCAGTATCGTTATCGATCAAGAGGTCGTGACGCGCAGCTTTCCGGAGGGCAGCGGGAAGCTCGAACTTATCGCGATGTACGAGGTGAAGGACAACAAGATCGCCAAAGCGTGGTTCATCTTTGGACGTAAGACGCTCGATGCGGCATCGTAAGAACCAAGCCTGACGCAACATCCATCGGAGGCAGCAAATGGACCCTATCCTGTATTGGAACAGTGTCGCGCTGGAGGTCAATCGCCGTGACTTCAGCAATGTTGCGGGCACCGACAAACCAAGTCCGGAGCAAGGTGGCCCGACACTCAGCTCGCGCGCCCTTGTCATCGTGCATCTGGCTATGTATGACGCGCATGCGGGCCGTCGATCAAAACGCGCGCTTGTTCGCACTGGTCAATGCGGCGATGGGCGACGCCGGCATCCTCGCGTGGGACCAAAAATACATCCATGACTTATGGCGACCGGTGGTGGGAATTCGCGAGCACGACGCATCGATGGGGCCGGCTGCGCCAACGCCTACCAGCAACATCGACAACGATTGCGACCCGACCTGGCTCCCGCTCGGCGCGCCGGCGAGCAACAGCGCGGATCGCAACTTCACGCCGCCGTTCCCTGCCTATCCTTCCGGTCATGCCACCTTCGGCGCCGCAGCGTTCCACATCATGCGCCTGTTCTATGGGGTGGCAGCGGGAAATCGCGCGGCGGATGCGGTGTACACAGGGCCATTCGTCTCCGATGAGCTTAACGGCGTGACGCACGACAACGCGGGCAATGTGCGGCCGCGTCATGCACGTGCGTTCCCACGCGGGCTTTGGCAGATGATCGAGGAAAACGGCTTTTCACGCATCTTCCTGGGTGTGCATTGGTCGTTCGATTCCTTCGCGTTGAGCCCTGCCGGAAATCCTGACCTGACCCGCAACATCGGCGGGGTGCCGTTGGGACTGAAGATTGCCGAGGATATCTTCGCAGCCGGCGCAGGCAAGGCGCCGGTCAAGTCGACAGTCGGTCCGCGACCCTAAACCGGTACGATCGCGCTCCGAATCGTGTTTGGAAGCGCCGATGAAGCAACTTCGCACCCAGGTTCTGATTGTCGGCAGTGGACCCACCGGTCTTTCGGCTGCGCTCTTTCTCAGTCGGCACGGCATCGAAACCCTGGTCGTGACCCGCGCCGCCTGGGTGGCGGACACGCCACGGGCGCACATCACGAATCAGCGCACGATGGAGATCATGCGCGATGTCGGGCTCGAGGCCGCCTGCTATGAGAAGGCGACACCGAATGCGTTGATGGCGAATATGGCGTGGGTGACGTCGCTTGCAGGACAGGAGCTGGGTCGGATCATGACCTGGGGGAATCAACCGGATCGGATCGCCGACTATCGGATGGCGAGCCCCTCTTCGATGTGTGATCTCCCGCAGCATTTATTCGAACCTATTTTGCTTGGCGAAGCGTCGCGCCTTGGCGCCAAGATTCGCTTCGACAATGAGCTGCTCGATTTCACCCAGGACGAGACCGGGGTCACCGCGCGTGTGCGAGATCGCGCCATCGACGATATCTACTTGGTTCGGGCGGATTACATGATTGGCGCCGACGGCGGACGCAGTCGGGTTGCCGAGCAGCTGGGTCTGACTTTCGAGGGCGATATGGCGCTTGGCACGTCGGCGAACGTGCTCTTCACAGCCGATCTCTCGCAGTACATCGCGCATCGCTCGGGGTGTCTCTTTGTGATCTGTCAACCCGGACGAGAGGACTGGTCGGGGGTCGGGGTCATCCGAATGATCCGCCCGTGGAACGAATGGGTTGCGCAATTCATCGAGCTTGCAGCGGGCGATCAGGAAGTCGATCTGACCGACGATGCTGCTCGCGAGATCGTGTCGAGCATGATCGGTGATCCGAACGTTTCGATTCAGGTGCGGGGCATGAACAAGTGGCTGATCAATGGCGCCATCGCCGGCCATTACTCCGCTGGTCGCGTGTTCTGTGCAGGCGATGCAGTGCACCGACATCCGCCCAACAATGGGCTCGGATCCAATACATGCATTGCGGACTCCTACAACTTGAGCTGGAAGCTCGCGCTCGCGATAAAGGGAAAGGCGTGCGCGTCATTGCTCGACACCTACAGTGCAGAACGCCAGCCGATCGGAAAGCGTGTGGTCGACCGCGCATTCAGGAGTCTCGAGGACAATCGCATGATGATGGCCACGCTTGGCCTGCGCCCCGGGCAAAGCCCAGCCGACCGCGCACGAGCGTTCGAGATCCTCAAATCACCGACCGCCGAAGGGGAGGCTCGCCGCAAGGCATGGCGCGAGGCGGTGCGGTCCAAGCACTATACGGTCAACGCGCTCGGCGTTGAGCTCAATCAGACGTATCGATCGGCGGCGGTCGTCCCCGATGGAACAACCGAGCCTTCGTTCGATCGCGATGCCGAGCTCTATCACCACGCGACCACATGGCCTGGCGCGCGGCTGCCGCATTGCTGGCTCGAGTCGAAGGGGAAACGGGTGTCAACCCATGATCTATGCGGCAAGGAACGGTTTGTGCTGTTGACCGGGATCGGTGGTGGCGCTTGGGCTGCTGCTGCGGCAGCGGTTACCCGATCGACCGGTGTCGAGGTGATCGCCCGCGAAATCGGCGTCGGCTTGCCGGTTGCGGATGTGTATGGCGATTGGTCGAGAATTTCCGGCGTAGAAGACGCAGGCTGTGTGCTGGTCCGCCCGGACATGCACGTCGGCTGGCGATGCGATCGGGTGCCAAGCGATGCAACCGGACGTTTGACCGAAGTGATGCGTTCGATACTTGGGCGCTGAACGAATTCCTGCGACCCGCTCGGCTTGTTCGAGCGGAAGCACGAGGATGCGCAGGCGCGGGTAGATCGGATACCGAGATCAAAGTGCGGCGCATTACGCAATGCCTCGTGCTGAGGAAAGGGGGGGGCGTACGTATCTATGATAAGATGCGTACGTAATTTCAGACGAGGTTGCGATGACCGCTGTTTCCGCTACACGATTCAGGGCCGGACTTTACAAGTATCTGGACGACGTGATCACGACCGGTCAATCCGTCGAAGTCGTATTGCGGGGGCGTAAGGTGCGAATCGTCCCGGTCGACGCGCCAACGCGTCTTGCGGCAATGGAACCGCGCGCTGACTACATCGTCGGCGATCCCGATGATCTCGTCCGCCCCACGTTCGATGAGGCAGCTTGGCGCAAGGCATCCGACCAGACGCTGAAGAAGCGCCGCAGCCGTTGATCTATCTGGATACCCATGTGGTCGCCTGGCTCTACGCCGGTGCGACCCGCAAACTGAGTCCTACTGCCAAGCGCGAGATCGAACACGGGGAGCTACGGATCGCTCCCATCGTGCAACTCGAGCTCGAGTACCTCTTCGAGGTGCACCGAGTTCGGGAACGGGCCGCGCCGGTTCTTGCCACGCTCGCCGATCGGGTGGGCCTGTCGATCTGCGACCGACATCCGGCCCACGTCGTAGCACGCGCCTGTGAGCTATCGTGGACGCGCGACGTGTTCGATCGCATGATCGTCGCCCAGGCGAGTATCAATGCCGATACGTTGCTGACCGCGGATGAGGCGATCCGCGCCCACTACCCGAAGGCGCGATGGTGAGTGGAACAGGTATCCGAGGTTGAATCAAGACCCGCGATTGATTCGCGGGCCCGGAGGTCAACACACTTCGAACAAGCCTGCCGCACCCATGCCGCCACCGATGCACATCGTCACGACGACGAACTTCGCACCGCGGCGTTTGCCCTCGATCAACGCGTGCCCGGTAAGCCGCGAACCGGTCATTCCGTATGGATGGCCCACCGCAATCGAACCGCCGTTGACATTCAGCCGCTCGTTCGGGATGCCAAGCCGATCACGGCTGTAGAGCACCTGTACGGCGAATGCTTCATTCAATTCCCATAGGTCGATGTCCTCGACCTTCTTGCCGGTCTGCTTCAGCAGCTTGGGCACGGCAAATACCGGGCCGATCCCCATCTCGGCCGGTTCACAGCCGGCCACGGCAAATCCGCGGAAAATGCCAAGCGGCTTCAAGCCGCGCTTCTCGGCGAGCTTCGCGTTCATCACCACACATGCGGACGCGCCATCGGAGAACTGGCTTGCATTGCCCGCCGCAATGACGCCCCCCTCCATCGCCGGCTTGATCTGCGATACGCCCTCGTAGTTGGTGTCGGCGCGGATGCCTTCGTCGCGATCGCAGGTGACGTCTTTCGTGGTTTCGTGTCCGGTGTTCTTGTCGATCACTTTCATATGCGTGGTGACCGGAACGATTTCGTCCTTGGTCCTTCCGGCTGCCTGCGCCGCCGCCGCCTTCTGCTGGCTGGCGACGCCATAACGGTCCTGATCCTCGCGCGAGATGTTGTATTTCTTCGCGACGAATTCCGCCGTCTGCAGCATCGGCCAGTAGATTTCCGGCTTGTGCCGCGCGAGCCAGTCGTTCTGGAACATGTGTGTGTTCATCTCGTTTTGCACGCACGAGATCGATTCGACCCCGCCGGCGACATAGATGTCGCCTTCTCCAGTCATGATGTTCTTGGCGGCCGTTGCGATCGTCTGCAAGCCGGAAGAACAGAATCGGTTCACGGTCATGCCCGAGACGGTGACCGGACAGTCGGCGCGGATCGCGATCTGCCGCGCGATATTCCAGCCGGTTGCGCCTTCCGGATTGGCGCATCCCATGATGACATCCTCGACTTCCCCGGGGTCGATACCCGCACGCTGCATCGCGTGCTTGACCGCAACGCCGCCAAGCTTCGCGCCGTGCGTCATGTTGAACGATCCGCGCCAGGACTTCGCAAGGGGCGTGCGGGCGGTCGAAACGATCACTGCGTCGGTCATGACTGGGCTCCTTTCGTTGGCGTGGATCGGTACTAGAGGCAGTTTAGTGCAACTTCGTGGCGATTCGTATCCCGGCATAGCGATATAGCCAGCCGGACATACCGATCACACGGTGCCCCGCTCTTGAATTCGCGGGAATCGCCCCAACCCCAATAAAATGAGGGCGGAAAGCGGTCGCGCCGCTTGACCGGTGCGCACGGGCGTACTAGGCTTCATCCATGCAGGATTGGGCTGGGCGGCGATGGCGATTTTTGCTCCCGCGGCCATCGGCACCGATGTAAGTGAAACATGCACAAGAGGAAGTCATGGATAGCGTTGATCTCGAAGTCGTAAAAAGCGCGGTGACCTGGCTCGAAGCCGGCCACGCTGTCACGTTGGTAACGATCGTGAAGACCTGGGGGTCGGCCCCGCGTCCGGTCGGCGCGATGACGGTGATTCGCGATGATGGCCATGTGATGGGCTCGGTGTCCGGCGGATGCGTCGAGGACGACCTTATAGACAAGGTGAAGGCCAAGCAACTCGCGGCCGTAAAGCCCGAGGAAGCCGTGTACGGGGTCACCACCGAGCAGGCAACGCGTTACGGGCTGCCCTGCGGTGGGACGCTCGAGCTCGTGCTGGAGCCCTTATCGGCGCGCTCGAAGCTCCCCGAGTTGCTGTCGATCATCGAGAAGCATGAGCTGGTCGCCCGCATGCTCGACATGAAGACCGGTGACGTGACGCTGCAGTCCGGCAAGTGGTCCGATGAGCTCACCTACGATGGCAGCGTGCTGAAGACCGTGCACGGTCCACGTTGGCGTCTGCTCATGATCGGCGCGGGGCAGGTATCGCGCTACCTCGCGCAGATGGCGATGGCGCTCGACTATCACGTCACCGTCTGCGATCCGCGCGAGGAGTATATGGACGAGTGGGATCTCGATGGCGTGACCCTCACCAGGAAGATGCCTGACGACGTGGTGCTGGAAATGAACATGGACGGACATTCGGCCGTGGTTGCGCTGACTCATGATCCGAAGCTGGATGACCTCGCGCTGCTCGAGGCGCTGAAGTCCCCGGCGTTCTATGTCGGGGCGCTCGGCTCGACTAAAAACAACGATTCACGCCGCAAGCGCCTGGCCGAATTCGATTTGTCGGTGGCAGAGGTCGCACGGTTGCGTGGACCGGTCGGGCTCAAACTTGGCGGCAAGACGCCGCCGGAAATCGCACTGTCCGTGCTCGCGGAAATGACCGCGGTGCGCCGTGGCGTGAAGATCCCTGAGTTGGTCCCGCCTGAGAAGACGAATGTTACGGCGGGTTGCGCGGTTCCGGCAAGCTGATGCGGCGGTTCCTCGATTCGAGCGGTATCGGGTCGAGGGTCGTCCCAAGGTGAACCGATGCGCATCGTCGGGGTGCTCTTGGCTGCGGGATTCTCGCGGCGATACGGCGCCAACAAACTCATTCAGCGGCTTCCAGACAGCACATTGATTGCTGTCGCGGCCGGCCGGAACTTGCTGGCGGCGATGCCGGAATCGATCGCAGTGGTACGCCCGGACGTTCCTGAGCTTGCAAATTCATTGCAAGACACCGGCCTGCGGGTCGTCATCTGTGACGCGGCCCATCTTGGCATGGGCGCGAGTCTCGCGCACGGCGTGCGCGAATCGATCGACGCGGACGGTTGGGTGGTCGCGTTGGCCGATATGCCGTTCATTCTTCCCGATTCGATCCGTGCCGTCGCGCAAGGCATCGAGGCGGGGGAGGCGATCGTTGCGCCGCGATACGCGGGGGAGCGCGGGCATCCGGTCGGCTTCTCCGCGCGGTATCGCGCCGAATTGTCGCGGCTCTCGGGCGACGAAGGCGCGCGACAGATTCTCAAACGTGATCCGATTTCACTCGTAAGCTGCGCCGATCCAGGGGTGATTCGGGATATCGATACGCCGGGCGATCTGCCCTCTTGAGCGTGGGTAAGCTGCGTTTCCTGATTGCGAGTGCCTTGATCGTGCTGGCCGCCGAGGCGAATGCACGGTGGTTGGTCTCGCAAGTTGGTATTGACGCGCGGGACGGATCAATCGAGCTCGATGTCGTCCTGGCGAACGACACCAGCGCGCCGTTGCCCGATGCGCTCGCAGAGCGGCTGCGCGCTCGACTCTCGTCGGGGCCCAACGCAGCAGACCTCGACCTCGTCGCGATCAGTGTCGTTCAACAATCCGGCACGCCCATCGCCCCGGGCGCATTTCGCATGCGCCGCTACAAGATGACTGCACCGGTGGCGTTCACCGGACCTGTTCAGTTGGAGCTAACTGGCACCGATGCGCGCGCGATCGTGATGATTGCCGCGCCCGACATCGCAAAGGTAGACCCGCCGCCGGCTCAAGCTACCGGACCGCAGGCGTCCGCTCCGAAGCCGCCCGACCGCGATCTCGATCCGCGTCCTCCCGCCTTGTCGACCTACGAACCGATGTATTTCATCGTCGGCACCCGCGAGAACGCCACGGCAAAGATGCAACTATCGTTCAAGTACCGTCCCTTCGATGAGGAGATTTTCGGAACGGGAATCTTCGCCCCACTATCGAAGCTCCATTTCGGCTACACGCAGACATCGCTCTGGGATATCGGCCAGGAGTCCGCGCCGTTTCGTGATACCGGCTATCGCCCGGGGTTCTTTTATCTGGAGCCCGATTTCTGGCGATCGGCGGATGGTGGGCATCGCCTCTCGTTCTCTTCAGGCTTGGAGCACGAGTCGAACGGCCGCGATGGGGAAAGCTCACGCTCCATGAATATCGCGTTTCTGCGGGCACGATGGCGAACGAATTTCGGTCGGGACTACTATTGGGTACTGTGGCCGAAATTCGTGAAGTACCTCGAAAAATCCGACAACGCCGATATCGCCGACTACCGCGGGTATGTCGACCTCAATATTCGATTGGGCCGCTATGACGGGTTCGAAGTATCGAGCGTATTGCGCAAGGGGAACCGCACCGCCGGTTCGATCCAACTCGACCTGACGTATCCGATCCGTCGGCGCATCCTTGTCGATGCGGGCGGGTTCGTGCATCTGCAGTACTTCAACGGCTACGGCGAGAGTCTGCTCGACTACAACGTCCATCGACGCTCGCAGGTGCGGTTGGGGTTTTCCATCGTGCGTTGATCTATCGCCGCGGGTAGTACGAATAGTACGGTTCGAATAATACGGTTCGAATAGTACGAAAGTCTTCTCCCCGAGTACGAGAGTCCGTCCCGATCATCATGCTCACTGACACCGACGCCGCCGCAAGCCTCTAAACTGGCGGCTTTCTGATGCAAGCCTCCACGCCCATGTCCTTACGCCTGCTCCTTGCCGCTGCGCTCGTGTGCGCCGCCGTCTCGCCGATACACGCGGCATTGCCGCTCGATGTTCGCGGCACACCGACCCTTGCACCGATGCTGGTGCAGGTAACGCCGGCAGTGGTCAACATTTCAGTGCAGACACGCAGCGCCCAGGAGAATCCGCTCCTTCGCGATCCGTTCTTTCGCCGATTCTTCGATCAACCTGACCGTCCGCGGGTCGAGCAAAGCGCCGGTTCGGGAGTCATCATCGATGCGGCGCGCGGTCTTGTGCTCACCAATCATCATGTCGTGAGCAACGCGATCGAGATCGTCGTCACGCTGAAGGATCGGCGACAGCTCAAGGCCCAACTGGTGGGGGCCGACCCTGCGACCGACATCGCGCTGGTGCGCATCCCGGCCGAAGGATTGACCGCCCTCAAGATGGGTGACTCGGACGAGATGGCCGTCGGCGATTTCGTGGTCGCGATCGGCAATCCGTTCGGAATCGGGCAGACGGTGACTTCCGGGATCGTCAGCGCGCTCGGGCGCACGGGTTTAGGCATTGAAGGTTACGAAGACTTTATCCAGACCGACGCGTCGATCAACCCGGGCAACTCGGGCGGGGCGCTGGTGAATCTTCGCGGTGAGCTGATCGGGATCAATACCGCGATCATCGGGCCATCGGGCGGCAATGTCGGCATCGGCTTCGCTGTACCGATGAACATGGTGCGGGCGGTGGTCGATCAGTTGGTTCGATTCGGCGAGGTTCGGCGCGGACGGCTCGGTGTATCGACCACCGACGTAACGCCGCAGAATGCCCGCGACCTGAAATCGAACACGACCGAGGGTGCGGTCATCATGCGAATCGAGGCGAATTCCGCCGCCGAACGTGCGGGCCTGCGTCAACGTGATGTCGTCACCGCATTCAATGGACGTCCGGTGCGATCGAGCGGTGATCTGCGGAATCGCATCGGCCTCACGCCCACCGGGGACGAAATCGAGCTGCGCGTGCTGCGCGACGGGGCGCCGATGACGCTCCGTGCCCGGATTGCCGAAACCCAGGCGCGTGCGGCGAGCGCGATCCCTGCTGAAGGTGTGCCGCAACTGGCCGGTGCGAGCGTAGCGAATGTGGAGCCGGGCATGCCGTTTCACGGACAGATCGAGGGCGCGGTCATTACCGGGGTCGAACGCGGCACCAATGCGCATCGCAACGGCTTGCGGATCGGCGATGTCGTGTTCGGTGTGAATCGTGCGCGGGTGCGATCGGCGGAAGAACTGCTGAGCGCGCTTCGCACGGTGGATCGACCGTGGCGCCTGTCACTGTTACGAGGAGAGCAGCGCGTGGGACTGGTTATCCGATGAAAGCGCCGATTCGATACACCGTTCGCGCGGCGCGGCCCGAGGCGCATTTGTTCGCTGTGCAGTGCCTCGTGGACGCGCCCGATCCGGACGGGCAGATGTTCGCGCTGCCAGCGTGGATTCCGGGTAGCTACATGATCCGCGAGTTTGCCAAGCACATCGTGTCGATCCGAGCGATGAGCGGACGGCGGCCTGTCGCGCTCGAGAAGTTGGACAAGCATACGTGGCGGGCGGCACCCACGGGCGGGCCCCTGACGGTCGAGGTAGAGGTGTTCGCGCACGACAACTCGGTCCGCGGTGCTTTTCTCGACCCGACGCGCGGGTTTTTAAATGGACCTTGCCTCTTTCTGCGCATGCTTGGACAAGAAGATCATCCATGCGAAATTGAATTCGTTTCGCCCGTCGGCGCACGCGGGCGGTCGTGGCGCTTGGTGACTGCGATGACACCCGAGCGCCTCGACAAACAGGGATTCGGCACCTATCGCGCGGCGAACTACGATGAGCTGATCGATCATCCGGTTGAAATGGGAACGCCGACCATTGCGACGTTTCGGGCGTGCGGGGTCGCGCACACGATAGCGATCACCGGCCGTCACGACACGGATCTCGGGCGATTGGTGCGGGACATCCGCCGTATCTGCGATGCGCAGATACGCTTCTTTGGTGAACCGGCGCCGATGAGCCGCTACGTGTTTTTCGTCAACGCGGTGCCTGACGGTTATGGCGGCCTGGAACATCGTGCCTCGACCGCTCTCATTTGCGGCCGCAATGACCTTCCACAGGCGGGCATGGGCAAGCCCACCGACGAGTACCGTACCTTCCTCGGACTCGTCAGCCACGAGTATTTCCATACATGGAATGTCAAGCGCATCAAGCCCGCGGCGTTCTCCCCATACGACCTCGATCGGGAAAACTACACCGCACTGCTCTGGGCGTTCGAAGGTCTCACGTCCTATTACGACGATCTGATGTTGGCGCGCGCCGGACTGGTCTCGCGCAAAGAGTACCTCACCGTCATCGCCCGCAACATCACCGGTCTTACACGCAACCCGGGCCGGCTGCGTCAAAGCGTCGCAGCGTCGAGCTACGATGCGTGGACGAAATACTACCGGCAGGACGAGAACACGCCGAATGCGGTAGTGAGCTACTACTTGAAAGGAAGCCTGATCGGGCTATGTCTCGATCTGGAAATCCGTGCACGCACGAAGCATCGAAAGTCCCTGGACGACGTCATGCGTATGTTATGGGCGCGATACGGACAGACCGGGCTTGGGGTGCCGGAGGATGGAATCGAGCAGGCGGTCGAGGAGGTGACCGGACTGCGCTTCAGCGCGTTCTTCGAGAGTAGTGTGCATGGCACCGATGAGTTGCCGCTCGCCCGTGTCTTGAAGACCGTGGGTATACAAATGAAGATGCGCCAGGCCATATCCTCGACCGATCGAGGTGGCGTTTCATCCAAGGAGGGATCGACCGGCGATGCGAAATCCCCCAAGCGCCATCGCTACGTTTGGCTCGGCATGCGTACGTCGATCGACGGCAACGAAGTCAAAGTCACGCATGTGCTGGAGGACAGTCCCGCGCAGGCCGCGGGCCTCGCTGCGGGAGACGTGCTGGTCGCGATCGATGGTCTGAAGGTAAGTGGCAAGAGCTACGAGGCGATGGTTCAACGGATGCGCATCGGCGAGCGCTCGGCAGTGCACACATTCAGACGCGATGAGCTGCGTCGTTTTCCATTGATAGCAGCCAGTGCGCCGGCCGATACCTGTGAGCTGATCATGCCGACGGCGCGCAATGCGGCGCTCGATCGTTGGCTCGGGAATGTGCGATGACGCAAGGGAGCTTCGCCGCAGGAATTACCCCGATGATCTTGATTCGTCACGGTGAAACGACCTGGAATCGAGCGGGTCGCGTGCAGGGGCAGACCGATAGTCCGTTGAGTACGCTTGGCCATGCCCAAGCGAAGGCAACAGGCAACTTGCTGAGCGGTGAGCCGATCGACATCATCGTCTCGAGCGACCTCGGCCGCACGCGCGACACCGCCGCCGTCATCGCTCAGGCGACCGGCGCGACGGTGCGGTTCGATGCTCGATTGCGCGAACGTTGTTATGGCGAGATCGAGGGGCACACATGGCTGGAAGTCGAGCAAAAATTCCCTTCAGCCTGGGAGCGTATGACTGCGCGGGACCCCGCGTTCGCACCGCACAATGGCGAGAGCGCGACGGAATTTTCTGACCGGGTGATTCGCGTACTGACCGAGATCGCCGCGGCGAACGATGGCCGTCGGATCGTGATCGTGACGCATGGCGGTGTCGTCGGGATGCTCTACCGGCACGTCATGCACATTGCGCTCGATGAGCGCCGCGAGTATGCATTGCTCAATGCGAGCATCAATCGATTCCGGTACGTCGAATCGCGATGGTTCCTGGATGTGTGGGGTGATGTGAGCCATCTGGAAGGTTTGGAGGTGGCGGACGAGTCGTAGTTTTTCAACGTAGACCACTCAGAAATTCACCACGGAGGACACGGAGGGAATGGTGGAAAAGCGAATCTCGCAGATTGATGATTCGCCGAGGCGCCCGTCTTGCTGTGATATGGGACCTTTGCGAGTCAGGTTGCATCAACGAGATCATTCGCCCTTTGCCTTTCCTCCATTCCCTCCGTGTCCCCCGTGGTGAATTTTTGAGGGTGTCCGCTTTATAGGATCGTACGAAAATTCAAAGGCTTAGCCCCATCGTAGCGCGGATGGAGTCTAGGTCACGCGTGTTAAGATATTCACTCCCAAGCCCTCCCGCCCGAATCCATCGTGCCCTTCAAACCTTTGCCGTTGAGCGAAGTCGATCCGGATATCGCACGCGTCATCGCGGCGGAAATCACGCGGCAGGAAGACCATATCGAGCTGATCGCCTCCGAGAACTATGCGAGCCCTGCTGTGTTGGCCGCGCAGGGGTCGGTGTTGACGAACAAGTATGCCGAGGGCTACCCGGGCAAGCGCTACTACGGCGGATGCGAGCATGTTGATGTCGCCGAGCAGCTTGCCATCGATCGGGTGAAGCAGTTATTCCATGCGGACACTGCAAACGTGCAGCCGCATTCCGGATCGCAAGCGAACCAGGCTGTGTATGCGGCGGTGTTGAGGCCCGGCGACACGATTCTCGGCATGTCGCTCGCGCATGGCGGCCATCTCACGCATGGCGCCAGCGTAAACATGTCCGGCAAGATCTACCAAGGCGTCGGCTACGGATTGAATGAGCGCGAAGAAATCGATTACGAACAGGTCGAGCATCTTGCCAAAGGGCACAAGCCGAAGATGATCGTGGGCGGCGCATCGGCCTACGCACTGCAAATCGACTGGAAGCGATTGCGCGCAATCGCCGACGAGGTAGGCGCTTTCCTGATGGCCGATATCGCGCACTACGCGGGACTGATCGCGACCGGCTTTTATCCGAGCCCGGTCGGGATCGCCGATTTCGTGACGAGCACCACGCACAAGACGCTGCGAGGACCGCGCGGCGGCTTTATCCTCGCGAAGGTGGCGCACGAGAAAGTGGTCAACGGCAGCGTCTTTCCAGGAATACAGGGTGGACCGCTGATGCACGCGGTCGCGGCGAAGGCCGTCGCATTTCGTGAAGCCATGACCAAGTCGTTTCGCGACTATCAGGAAGAGGTGTTGAGCAACGCGCGCGTCATGGTGAAGGTGCTCCAGGAAGAACGCGGCCTTAGGGTCGTCTCGGGTCGCACCGAATGCCATATGTTCCTGGTCGATCTGCGCGCGAAAAACATCACCGGCAAGGACGCCGAAACCGCGTTGGGCCGTGCCCATATCACATTGAACAAAAATGCGATTCCGAACGATCCCCAAAAGCCATTCGTAACCAGCGGTATTCGGATCGGCTCGGCGGCGATGACGACGCGCGGGTTCGAGGAAATCGAGGCCGAGCGGGTGGCGCACATGATCGCCGACGTGCTGGACGATCCGAACAATCCGGCGACGATCGCACGGGTCGCGGAAGAAGCGAAACAGCTATGCCGGAAATTTCCCGTCTACGGCTAGCGGGCGTGGCATTCGCCGGTGAACGCCGCGCTGATGAAGGCCGATCCTTCGCCTGGCTGGCGCTCCGATTCGAATACCTTCGACGCAAGGTGCAATCGACACTATGAAGTGTCCGTACTGTGCGGCTGAGGACACGGCTGTCATCGATTCCCGGCTCTCCGATGACGGGGACAGCGTGCGCAGGCGTCGTGAATGCAAGAGTTGCATCAAGCGCTTCACGACCTATGAGCGGGTCGAGCTCAACCTGCCGATGGTCGTGAAGGCGAGCGGTTACCGTACCGCGTTCGATCGCGAAAAGATTCGCATCGGATTCACCCGCGCGCTGCACAAGCGACCGGTGCCGACCGAGTATGTGGATGCCGCGATCAATCGCATCGAACAGCGGCTCCTCGCGCTGGGCGAACGTGAAGTCGCCTCGCGCGTGATCGGTGAGATGGTGATGCGCGAATTGAAGAAGATGGACGATGTCGCCTACATTCGCTTCGCCTCCGTCTACGAGGACTTCCAGCGTGTCGACGATTTTCGCGAGAAGGTCCTCGAAGTGAAGCGCCCCGGCTACAAACGCACACGTGTAACGAGAGCATCGCAGCCGGCGAAATCGTCCGTAAAACCCTCTTGAAGGTCCGAATGCAATAAGCGGCGGCAAGTGGTGCAGCGGGGCGATCACCGCTTGCTGCGACTCATACGCACGCAAATGCACCCACATGCACGTATTGCGAATCCGCAGATATGCCAATCCGTCAGAACGACGCACCCTCCTTCACGGACGAGGACCGCGCGTACATGTCGCGCGCCTTGTCGCTCGCCGAGCGTGCGCTCTATACGACCAGTCCGAATCCACGCGTTGGTTGCGTCATCGTGCGCGATGGCAGGGTTGTCGGTGAAGGGTGGCATGAGCGGCCGGGCGGCGCGCACGCCGAGGTGGCCGCACTCGCGACAGCCGGCGGTGACGCGGCCGGCGCAACGGTCTATGTGACGCTCGAGCCATGCAATCATTTCGGCCGCACGCCGCCATGTGTACACGCTCTGGTCGAATCCAAAGTGGCGCGCGTCGTCGCGGCAACGCAGGATCCCAATCCGATTGCACAGGGCGGCGCTGAACGCTTGCGCGAGGCGGGCATTCGCGTGGACTTCGATCTGCTGGAGGACGAAGCGCGCGAGCTCAACATTGGATTTTTCGCCCGGCATGCGCGCGGACGGCCATGGATGCGAATGAAGATCGCGGCCAGCCTGGATGGCATGACCGCGCTTGAAAACGGGAAGAGTAAGTGGATTACCCATGCAGAGGCGCGCAGGGACGGCCATCATTTTCGTGCGCGGTCGTGCGCGGTGCTGACCGGTATCGGTACGGTGCGGGACGATGACCCGCTGCTTACCGTGCGGGATGTCGAAACCACCCGGCAGCCGCTTCGCGTCTTGATCGATTCGCGCTTCGAGGTTCCACTGAATGCGAAGATCCTTACGGGGGGTAACGCGGGGGGTAGCGTATTGGTCGCCGGTGCGCTCGACGATACCGCGAAGATTCGAGCCCTTCAATCGGCGGGCGCGGAAGTGCTGGTGCTCCCGAACCCGCATGGGAAGGTAGAGTTGGCCGATCTGGTCGCGGAACTGGGGCGTCGCGGGTGGAATGAGATTCACGTCGAGGCCGGCAACAAGCTGAATGGTTCGCTCATGCGCGAAGATCTGATCGACGAGATCGTCGTCTACCTTGCCCCAAGTCTCATCGGCGATTCCGGGCGTGGCATGTTCAACCTGCCAACGTTGACGTCACTCGACCTGCGCGTACCCTTGACGATCCGTGATGTGCGGATGATCGGGCCGGATGTGCGGGTGATCGCGCGAGTGGGTACGCGTTCCTAGCGCACGCAATCGACAAAGTATCGTTGCTGCCCTTTCTCGGATTCGATTACCAGGCCGTGCACATCGGTGTCGAAGCCGGGGAAACGTTCGTTGAACGATCGGGCGAACTGCAGGTACTCGACGATCGTACGATTGAAGCGCTCGCCGGGGATGAGCAGCGGGATGCCCGGTGGGTAGGGCGTTACCAGCATCGTCGTCACGCGGCCTTCGAGCTCATCGATCGCGACCCGATCGACGCGACGATGTGCCAGGCATTCGAATGCATCCGAGGGCCGCATGACCGGTTCCATTTTCGACAGATACATTTCGGTCGTCACCCGCGCGACGTCCTGTTTCTTGTACTCCTCGTGAATCTGCATCGACAGGTCGCGGAGCCCGATGCGCTCATAGGTCGGATGCGCCTGAACGAACTCCGGCATCACCCGCCAGAGCGGTTGATTGCCGTCGAAGTCCATCTTGAACTGCTGCAGCTCGGTGACGAGCGAATTCCACCGGCCTTTCGTGATGCCGATCGTAAACATCACCAGGAACGAATAGAGGCCGGTCTTCTCGACAATGACGCCATGCTCGGCCAGATATTTGGTGACGATGGCCGCGGGAACGCCCCACGCGGAAAAACGGCCGTTGATGTCGAGGCCCGGCGTGACGATGGTCGCCTTGATGGGGTCCAGCATGTTGAAGTTCGGCTCGAGCTTGCCGAATCCGTGCCAACGATCACTTGACTTCAGGAACCAGTCCTCGCGCTTGCCGATGCCGTTGTCGGAAAGATCTTTGGGTCCCCAAACCTGGAACCACCAATCCTTGCCGAATTCGGCATCGACCTTGCGCATGGCGCGGCGGAATTCGAGCGACTCGTAGATGGATTCCTGCACCAGCGCCGTGCCGCCCGGTGCCTCCATCATCGCCGCAGCGACGTCGCAGGACGCGATGATCGCGTACTGGGGGCTGGTGGACGTGTGCATGAGAAACGCTTCGTTGAAGCGGTATTGATCGAGCTTGCGCGATTCGGATTCCTGCACCAGGATCTGCGACGCCTGCGACAAACCGGCGAGCAGCTTGTGCGTCGATTGCGTCGCGAAGACCATCGCGTCTTTGCACCGCGGGCGATTGACGCCGATCGCGTGGAACTCGTGATAGAAGGGATGGAATGTCGCGTGCGGCAGCCATGCCTCGTCGAAGTGCAGATTCTCGATGTAATCGCCGAGCGTTTTCTTGATGGTCTCGACGTTATAGACGACGCCATCGTAGGTGGACTGGGTGATCGTCATCACCCGCGGCCGCACGCTCTTGTCGCGGATCAGCGGATTCGCCTCGATCTTGCGTTGAATGTTGCGCGGGTCGAACTCTTCCAGCGGGATCGGACCGATGATCCCTAGGTGGTTGCGTGTCGGCTGGAAGAAGATCGGCAGGGTGCCGGTCATCATGAGGGCGTGCAGCACCGACTTGTGGCAATTGCGATCGACCAGTACGACGTCGTCGGTGCCGACCGCCGAATGCCAGACGATCTTGTTCGAGGTCGACGTTCCGTTGGTGACGAAGAACAGATGGTCGGCGTTGAAGATCCGTGCGGCATTGCGCTCGGATGCCGCGACCGGACCGGAGTGATCGAGCAGTTGCCCGAGCTCATCGACCGCATTGCACACGTCGGCGCGCAGCATGTTCTCGCCGAAGAACTGGTGGAACATCTGGCCGACCGGGCTCTTGAGGAACGCCACGCCGCCCGAATGGCCGGGACAGTGCCATGAGTACGAGCCGTCGTTCGCGTAGTGGACGAGCGCCTTGAAGAAGGGCGGCGCGAGCGAGCCGAGATAGTTGGTGCATTCCCTGATGATGTAGCGCGCCACGAACTCAGGGGTATCTTCGAACATGTGGATGAAGCCGTGCAGCTCCTTCAAAATGTTGTTTGGAATGTCCCGCGAGGTGCGTGTCTCGCCGAAGAGGAAGATCGGGATATCCGCATTCCGCCGGCGTGTTTCGACGATGAATTTCTGCAGATCCTTGATTGCCTTGCTTTCGATGCCATCCTCGCTGATCTCTTCGTCGTCGATCGAGACGATGAACGCCGACGCGCGCGCAGCCTGATTGGCCACCATTGCCACATCGACATAGGTAAATCCACCCACGACTTCCCAGCCCTGCTCCTCGATCGCCTTCGCGAGCGCGCGAATGCCAAGGCCGCTGGCGGATTCGGCGCGCCAATCCTCATCGATGATCACTACCGGGAATCTGAATTTCATGGGTGTTGGTCTCCAAACGCCTCGAGGGCGTAAAGCGGGAAGGCGCGAGCGTGCCCGTCCGCGCGCAACATGTAAAGGGGGATCGGCAATAACGGCGATCTCCGACTTTGGCAGCGCCTGCTCATATATCATCCGGACCTGGAAGAAATACCGATCCCCCATGTTCACTGGACTCGTTGCGGCGGTAGGGCGAATCACGGCGGTCGAGGCGCGCCCGGAAGGGGCGAAGCTCACCATCGACGCCGGGGTACTCGATCTCAAGGATGTCGCGCAGGGCGACAGCATTGCGGTGAACGGCTGCTGCCTGACCGCCATTGCGCTCGATGGGAACACATTCGCGGTGGAGGTATCCAAGGAGACGATCGATTGCACGGTGGGCCTTGGGGAAACGGGCGACGTGAATCTCGAGAAGTCGCTCACCTTGGCGGACCGCCTTGGCGGGCACCTGGTGACGGGGCACGTCGATGGGGTAGGAGTGGTAACGCGCTTCGCGCCGGTCGGCGAAAGTTTCCTTCTTGCGATCAAGGCACCGGACGATCTTGCGAAGTACATTGCTCGCAAGGGTTCGATTGCGGTGAATGGCGTGAGCCTCACGGTCAACCGCGTGCAAGGCTCGAAGCTCGAGATCAATCTGATCCCGCATACGCTTGCGATGACGACGTTGAAGCATGTCAAGGCCGGCACTCGCGTCAATCTGGAAATCGATTTGATCGCAAGGTATGTGGAGCGGATGCTGGGTACATTGACGGTCGATGGGAAACGCGCATGACCGATTGCGTCTTCTGCAAGATCGTTCGCGGCGAGATTCCCGCCACCAAGGTGCATGAGGACGAGCACACGATCGCCTTCATGGATATCGGTCATGTCAATCCGGGACACACCATCGTCGCGCTGCGCTCTGAGGGGTAATGCGTCGTTCACCTGAAGAGCTGGCCCGTCGTCGCGCCGGCCTGCCGCAACCTGATTTCCCGCCCGAGCTGCCGGTCAGTGCGCGTCGCGAGGACATCGCCAATGCGATTGATGCGAATCAGGTCGTCATCGTCTGCGGCGAAACCGGTTCGGGCAAGACGACGCAGATCCCGAAGATCTGTCTTGCGATCGGTCGCGGTGTGGCGGGCTTTATCGGTCATACCCAACCGCGACGGATCGCCGCGCGAGCGACCGCCGCACGCATCGCGCAGGAACTCGAATCGGAGCTCGGTACGGTCGTCGGCTACAAGATCCGGTTCAACGACCGCAGCAGCCGCGACAGCTACATCAAGCTGATGACTGACGGGATTCTCCTTGCGGAGACGCAGACCGATCCGGAGCTTCGCCAGTACGACACGATCATCATCGACGAAGCGCACGAGCGCAGCCTCAATATCGACTTCCTCCTGGGCTATGTGAAGCAGGTGCTGCCGCGACGCCCGGATCTGAAGCTCGTGATCACGTCGGCGACGATCGATGCCGAGCGCTTTGCCAGGCAGTTCGGCGATGCGCCGATCATCGAGGTGTCGGGGCGGCTGTATCCGGTGGAAATGCGCTATCGGCCGCCCTCGGCGGACGAGGACGATGAGTCCGATATCAATGACGCGATCGTCGGTGCCGTCGATGAGCTCGCCAGGCAGGGGCCCGGCGACGTGCTCGTATTCCTTCCCGGCGAGCGCGAGATTCGGGAAGCAGCCGAAGCCTTGCGCAAGCACCATCCAAGCGAAACCGAGTTGCTGCCGCTGTACGCTCGCCTGTCGATCGCCGACCAGGAACGCGTGTTCAAGCCGCACAAGGGCCGCCGCGTCGTGCTGGCCACCAATGTCGCGGAAACGTCCCTCACCGTGCCCGGCATTCGCTATGTCGTCGATACCGGATTGGCGCGGGTCAAGCGCTACAGCTATCGCAACAAGGTCGAGCAGTTGCAGATCGAAAAAATCGCCCGCGCTTCCGCCCTTGGATGTTTCGGCCAGCTTGGTCCGGTATTTGTCCATCCGCCAGTTACGC
>JANMUI010000255.1:0-2645 GCA_031391405.1 Betaproteobacteria bacterium | reverse complement strand
CTTCGAATCGGGCGTCAGCATCTGCGAGATCCTGGTCGTATGCGGCGCGGGTGGATTCATCCTCGGCCTCTTCCAGGTGAGCGGCCTCGCCTTCGCGTTTTCCTCCTATCTCGTGCAACTGGGTGGCGAGAATCTCCTCCTCCTGCTAGTGCTCTGCGCGGTCGTGAATATTCTGCTTGGCATGGGACTGCCCACGCTCGGGGTGTATGTGATGCTCGCGATCCTTGTCGCGCCCGCATTGGTCAAGGTGGGGGTGCCCGCCCTCGCGGCGCATATGTTCATCCTCTATTTCGGGATGATGTCCCTCATCACCCCGCCGGTCGCGACCGCCGCATCGGTCGCCGCGACGATCGCAGGTGCACCGCAACTGGCCACCGGGTGGACGGCGATGCGCTTCGGCTGGACCGCTTACATCGTACCGTTCCTCTTCGTCTATTCGCCCGCGATGCTCATGCGCGGCACGTGGATCGAGATTGCGACGGTGATGACGACCTGCCTCGCAGGCATCTGGTTCATATCGTCCGCTATGACCGGCTATTTCGTGCGGGTGCTTCCCAGACCCACGCGTGCATGCTTCGTCTTGGCCGGCGTCCTGTTGTTGCTGCCCTACCAAGGCGCGGATTGGATCATGTGGGCAAATATGGCGGGCGCGGTGATCGGGGCGTTCGCGTTCACCACGGAAGTCAAAGCGAATCGCGTCGCCAGAGCGATCGCTTAGGCGCGTGGTCCGATCCGCCCGAACGCCGCCAGGATTCGATCGAACCGTTCGCTGAACCACGTCTTTGGCGCATCGTGGGTAAAGACGTATAGCTCATTGTTCCGGATCGCGCGCACGACTCTTTCTCCTACTTCTTCCGGCGCGAGCCCTGATGCAAGAGCGGCCTGCAGGCCCGCTGCGCCCGCTCGCTGATAGGCACCACCGAAGCGGGGTGGACGATTGCTTCCCGAAGCGTGAATGCGCGTATTGACCGCTGCCGGTGCGAGAATCGACACGCCAATGTTCGACCCGGCAAGGTCCTGGTGGAGCGCTTCGGAAAGCGCTACGACCGCGTACTTGGTCATCGCATACGGACCTAACCGGAATTGCGGATTGACCCAGAAGCCGGCCACCGACGCGGTGTTCACGATATGACCCCCTTCGCCGTGCTTGCGTACGAGCGGCAGGAAGTGCCGGATGCCGTTGATCACGCCGTAGACATTGACACCGATGATCCAGTCCCATTCACGGTCCTCGACATCCTCAACAGCGGTGCCACCAAGCTCCACTCCGGCGTTGTTGAATACCAGATGGACCTTGCCAAGCTCTCTATCAATCATCGCCGCCGCGGCCTTGACCGCCTCCCGATCCGACACGTCGAGTGGCACCGCGATCGCACGCACCCCGAGCGCCGCGATCTCATTCCGCGCAGATTCGAGCGCCGCCGCCTGGATATCGACCAGCGCGATATTGACACCAGCCCGCGCGAGCACGCGTGCAATCCCCAGACCGATTCCGGACGCGGCGCCGGTGACGATGGCGCCCTTGCCGTTGAGCTCGTTCATCGCAGTTCCTTTCAATATACGTGGCGAAGAGGGCATGACATACTTGTTGGGCCGCCCGAAATCGATGCCATGAAACGCCCAATCACTACGGGGCTTCCCGCCAAGACATCTCACTATGAGAGCTGACCAACTCTTCAACGTCAAGGATCACGTTGTCGTCGTCACCGGTGCAGCGAGCGGCCTTGGACTCGCCATGGCCGAAGTGATGGCCGAGAACGGTGCACGCGTGATCCTGCTCGATATCGATGGAGCAGGCCTTGTGCGTGCGACCGCACGGCTTCGTGCTGGAGGGTGCGCGGTGGAGGCAATAACCGTCGATGTGCGCGATACAGCGGCGCTGCGAAGTGCGATCGACGGCACCGCCGCGAAGCACGGACGACTCGACGCGGTGTTCGCGAACGCAGGGATCAGTTCGGGACCTGGATTTCTTACGCCGGTAGGCGTGATCGAAGCAGTTCAGCAGGCGAACTGGGACAACGTGCTCGCGATCAATCTCACCAGCGTGTTCGTCACCGTGCAGGCCGCTGCGGTGCATATGAAGCGGCAACGCAGCGGCCGGATCATCGTTACATCGTCGATCGCCGGCCTGCGATCCGAACCGCTCGTGGGCTACCCGTACACCGCCACCAAAGCGGCGGTTGCCAATATCGTTCGCCATGCGGCCACCGAGCTGGCACCCTTCAATGTCATGGTGAACGGCATCGCCCCCGGCGCATTCGATACGAACATCGCGGGTGGCCGTCTCAAGGACCCGGAAGTCCGCAAGCAGTTCGCGACGATGGCACCGATCGGGCGGATCGCGTCCCCCGATGAACTGAAAGGGCTTGCACTGCTCCTCGCATCGCCTGCGTCGAGTTACCTGACCGGTGCAGTCATTCCGATCGACGGCGGGGCGACTGCCTCCTGAGCCTCGCTCCCACTGATGCGCGCGGTATCGCGTCTCGCGCAATGAGCTCGCCCACGTTCGACTACATCATCGTCGGGGCCGGCTCGGCCGGCTGCGCGAAAACGCCCTCGCCTTCACGTCTCGCCATGGAACTCGTCGCTGGCTCTGAGGCCAGAGGAGATCCTCGGCCTTGCTCAGGTGGGCCGCAAGCTCCTCC
>JANMUI010000200.1:0-1582 GCA_031391405.1 Betaproteobacteria bacterium | reverse complement strand
CAATGCCGCCAGATGATGGCGGCCGCTTCTTGTGCGGCGCGTGCGTTCGCGTTCATGACGCGAACTCTAGCGTGATTTCCGTGGCAATAGCACGTCGAATCGCAAGTTCAACTTTTCAGCGTCAGCATGGATCAGCCGTTCGCGCAGCGTCGCCTCGCCAAGGAAGCGAAGGGCTTGTTGTAGTAACCTCAGCGCTTCAAGTGTCAGGAGCGCACCCATGAACGTTTTTCTGTTCCATCTGATGCCTTACGCCGACCTCGATCTCGAGGCCGCTCGCAAGTACCCCGCATCCTGGGTAACGCTGCCCAACACCTTCTACGATCCCAAGAAGGGCCATCTGCTCTATAACCGCTACCTCGACGAGCTCGAGTACGGCGAGGCGCTTGGGTTCGATGGGCTATGCGTGAACGAACATCATCAGAACGCATACGGCATCATGCCCTCGCCGATCGTGACCGCTGCGGCCCTAGCGCGCAAAACCACCAGGGCGCGCATCGCGATTCTGGGGAGCGCGCTGCCATTGCGCACGCATCCGCTCACGGTCGCTGAAGACCACGCGATGATCGACAACATCACGGCTGGCCGGCTCATCTCCGGGTTCGTGCGCGGCATCGGCGCCGAATACCACTCGTTCGGCGTGAATCCGACCGTCTCGCATGAGCGCTTTCATGAAGCGCATGATTTGATCGTGCGCGCCTGGACCGAACCGGGTCCCTTCGAGTTCCACAGCAAGCACTACCACTTCGA
Organism: Betaproteobacteria bacterium; assembly: GCA_031391405.1. Classification (GTDB taxonomy): domain Bacteria; phylum Pseudomonadota; class Gammaproteobacteria; order Burkholderiales; family SG8-39; genus SHXR01. The sequence goes on along the minus strand of JANMUI010000200.1, from coordinate 835 downwards.
ATATGTGAATGTGTGGCCGCGTCCCTTTCAGCAGCCGCATCCGCCCATCTGGATTCCGTCGCAGGGGAGCCGCGAGACGATCGACTTCGCCGCCGATCCGAAGCACAAGTACACCTATCTGCAGACGTTCAGCCCGATCTCGGCGCTGAAGAAGTACCTGCAACTCTATCGCGATGTCGCGCAAGGATTCGGCTACACGTCGAAGCCACGGCAACTCGGCTGGGCGGTTCCGATCTATGTGGGCGACACGGACGAATCGGCCTACCAGGAATCCGCGATCCACTACGAGAATTTCCGCAACAGCTTCCTCAAGATGCCGGTCGAGATGCTGCTGCCGCCCGGCTACACCTCCCGCGAATCATTGAAGGCGATCGCCGCCGCGAAGTCAGACATTGGAAGTGCCACCACCGCCAAGCGCGCGATGGATCTGGGCATGTTCATCTGTGGCAGCGCGAAGACCGTACGCGAGCAGCTCAATCATTACGCGAAAGAGCTCGGGTTCGGTAATCTGCTGGTCATGTGCCAGTTCGGCACCTTGCCCGCGGATCTCACCAAGCGGAACATGGAACGGTTCGCCGAGTCGGTGATTCCCGCGGTGCGCAAGGCATCACGCGAGTTGTACGGGGAAGAAGTGGCGATCGCCTGAGCTTTCTCGCGTTGCGAGAAAACCGATGGGGAATGCGCCGGAGGGATCGTCGTATCCGGTCTGTCATTTGCGTTAATCGCCATCCCGGACACTGATCCGGGATCCAGGGACCGCGCCACACGCGTGGACGCAAGACGCCTGGGCCCCGGATCACTGTCCGGGGTGACGGCTACGGATCATTGTTTCGGG
>JANMUI010000132.1:0-5671 GCA_031391405.1 Betaproteobacteria bacterium | reverse complement strand
GCGATCCTTGCGCAGGGCCATCTGCTGGTGGAAGGCGTGCCGGGGCTGGCGAAGACACTCACGGTGAAGACGCTGGCCAACACGATTCGCGGGACATTCCGGCGTATCCAGTTCACGCCGGATCTCGTGCCGGCCGATCTGGTCGGCACCCGTGTGTACAACCAGAAGACCAGCGAATTCGCCACCAGTCTCGGGCCGGTATTCACCAATCTGCTGTTGGCCGACGAGATCAATCGCGCCCCGGCAAAAGTACAAAGCGCGCTGCTGGAAGTCATGCAGGAACGCCAGGTCACCATCGCCGGCGAAACCCATCGCGTGCCCCTGCCGTTCCTCGTGATGGCGACGCAGAATCCGATCGAGACCGAAGGCACGTACGCGCTGCCCGAGGCGCAGGTCGATCGCTTCATGATGAAAGTGCTGGTGGGTTATCCAACACCGGAAGAGGAATTCGTGATCGTCGAGCGCGTCACCGGCCCGGCCGCGGTGGTGTTACCGGTCGCGACGACCGACCAGTTGAGCGCCCTGCAAAGCGAGTGCCGCAAGGTCTATGTCGAACCCGCGCTGATCCAGTACGCCGTGCGCCTGGTCACCGCGACGCGCGATCCGGAACGCGCCGGCATCAAAGATCTCGCCAAATACATTACCTTCGGTGCGAGCCCACGCGCGACGATCAACCTCATCGAAGGCGCGCGTGCGCTGGCCATGTTGCGCGGGCGCACCTATGCCCTGCCGCAAGACGTGGCCGATATCGTGCCCGATGTGTTGCGCCATCGACTCGTGTTGTCCTATGAAGCGCTTTCGGATGGCGAATCGGCCGATGCGATCGTCCAACGATTCATGCAGCACATCCCCGCGCCCGAAAAGCCGCTGGAAACCCATGTCAAAGTCGCCGCACAATCCTGAGGCGAGGTCGCCGCACAGTCCTGAGTCGAAGTCGTCGCACAACCCGGAAGCGGTCCTGCGCCGGCTCGAGTGGACGGTGCTCCGCCGGCTCGACGGCCTGCTGCACGGCGACTATCGCACGCTCTTTCGCGGCTTCGGCCTGGATCTCGCCGACCTGCGCGAGTATCAGTTTCACGACGACGTTCGTCACATCGATTGGAACGTCACTGCGCGCATGCAAACGCCCTACGTTCGCGAGTACAACGAAGATCGTGAAGTCACCGCCTGGTTCCTGCTTGATCTCAGCCCATCGATCGAGTTCGGCTCACGCACCCGAAAGCGATCGGTCTCGGCCGAGCTGGTCACCGTGCTTGCCCGCCTTCTCACGATTCACGGGAATCGTGTCGGTGCCTTGTTTTACGGCGATTCGGTCGACACGGTGATCCAGGCCCGCACCGGCAGGCGACATGTGCTGCATCTCTTGAATCGCATGTTGACCCGCCCCGAACGTACCAGCTCGGGTGTCACCAACCTCCAGGACTTCCTGAAAACCGCGTTCCAGGTTATTCCGCGGCGATCCATTGTTTTCGTCGTGTCGGACTTCATCAGCACACCGGGCTGGGGCGAGCCGCTTGCGCATCTCTCGAAACGGCACGAAATTCTGGCGGTGCGTCTCTACGATCCGCTGGAAATGGATATACCGGACATGGGCCTTCTCGTGGTCGAAGACGCCGAATCCGGCGAGCAAATGTTTGTCGACACGCATGATCGCGGATTCCGCAAGCGCTTCGCGACAGCGGCGATCAAGCGCGAAGCCGATCTGCGCACCGTGTTTCGACAGGCTGGTGTAGATGCGCTGGAGATCGCGACCGACGATGATCTGGTGGATGCACTCATGCGCTTCGCCGACCTTCGCAAACAGCGCAGTCGACTCGCGGCGGGCGGTGGGATGCCCCAACACTTGGCATAGCCACCATGACCTTTATATGGCCCGAAATGTTGTGGCTGCTCGCGGCAGCACCGGTGTTGATCGCGCTCTACGCGTTCCTCCTCTACCGCAAGAGGAAGGCCACCGCGCGCTTCGCGGGTCTCTTGATGGTGCAGAACGCGATGAGCGTGAGCTCTCGCGCCCGACGCTTCGTTCCACCGGCGCTCCTCTTGCTCGCGCTCGTGGCGTTGATCATTTCCGTCTCGCGCCCGGCGGCCGTCGTGACACTGCCAACGCAGCATGAAACGATCATCCTCGCCATGGACGTATCGGGCAGCATGCGCGCCACCGATGTCGAGCCGAGTCGCATCGTCGCGGCACAGACCGCCGCGAAAAACTTCATTCTCGATCAGCCGAGCAGCACGCGGATCGGCGTCGTGGCGTTCGCAGGTGCGGCCGCGGTTGCACAGTATCCAACGCAAAATCGCGATGACATACTGGCCGCGATCGATCGCTTCGAGCTCCAGCGGGCCACCGCGATCGGCAGCGGCATTCTCGTCTCATTGAAGATTCTTTTTCCGACGCTCGACTTCGATTTATCGACGAGCAATCCACGGAAGGATCCAGCCAAGAGTCCGCAGTTCGATTCGTGGGGCAATCCCATCAAGAAATTCGAGCTGAAACCCGCCGCGCCCGGATCGTACGATTCGGCGGTCATTGTGTTGCTCACCGACGGACAGACCACCGCGGGCCCCGATCCGATCGAGTCCGCGAAAATGGCCGCCGAACGGGGCGTGCGCGTCTACACGGTCGGCATCGGGACGCCGGGCGGGGAAATCCTCAATGCGGGCGGCATGCGCATGCGGGTGAAGCTCGACGAAGACGCCCTGAAACAGATCGCGGCGATTACCCACGGCGAGTATTTCTTCGCCGGGTCCTCACCCGATCTTAAAAACATCTACAAATCCCTGAGCAGCCGGTTCACGACGGAAAAACGCGAGACCGAGGTTTCCGCGCTCTTCGTAGCGGGTGCGACCTTGCTTGCGCTGCTCTCAGCGATGCTGTCGCTTGCATGGTTCAACCGGATTCTCTAGAAATCTACAGAGCAGTTCGGTAGGGCCGAACCACGGGGGACGCAGAGGACACGGGGGAAATGCGCGGAGGTCATGTCAGGGTTAATTCGACGATCCGTAGGGACAATCAACGAATCACCAATCGATTACTCCGAGTGGCAAGCGCATTTTCTCGACTTTCCCTCTGCGTCCTCTGCGTCCCCTGTGGTTCATTTCGAAGGTTCAGCGATCAAATCATCGATCCGCAGCCCCGTGATGAGATAGACCTGCTCGATGCAGGCCGCGAGTTCGGCCTCGATATCAAGAAGGTTGCGCCGTTCGAGCTCGGCGAAGATCCGGTCCTTCGCGTTCAACCGCGCGGCGATGATGAACGGAAACCCGAACTTCTCGGCATGCGCCCGATTGAGGGTTGCGATGCGGGCCATTTCATCTTTCGACAGCGCATCGAGTCCGGCACGCTGCTGCTCGTTGGTGGATTCAGGTGTGAGCGTCCCCGACTGTGCCTCCTGGCCGGCCAATTCCGGATGCGCACGGAGGAGCGCGATTTTCTCTTCGAGCGATGCCTGCTCCACGACGTCGCACATCGCCCGGTGCATCGCGCCACGGCTATGAAACGGCCGCCTCGGGAGCACGCGCTCGGCGATCCATGGGGAATGCTCGAACACGCGCCCGAACACCGTGTTGAACGCCGCCGCATCCATCGCGTTCACCGCTGCCAGCGAAGTCCTGGTCGGCATGCTGTGTCTCCTTGTTTGCCGAGATCACGTAGATTACGCCCGTTAGCTTAACGCCGGCCGTCAGATCTCTGCGCGGTCTGCCGCCAAGACGCATAGGGGCTCGCTCATGAGCAACGCAATTCGAAATCGAATCCACGACTATCTCGCGAGCCAGCGGGAACACCAGACTCGCTTTCTCGCAGAGCTCGTCAAAGTGCCATCGGATAATCCGCCCGGTGACTGTGCCCCGCACGCGCGGCGCACCGCCGAATTGTTGCGGGCGCAGGGCTTCGCCGTCGACGAGCATGCGGTTCCGGAAACACTGGTCCGACAGAACGGTATGCAAAGCTGCGTCAACCTCGTGGTCTGCGAGCGATTCGGGAGCGGTGGACCGACCATCGCCTGCAACGCACATGGCGACGTGGTGCCACCGGGCCTGGGTTGGAGCGTCGATCCATACAGCGCGGTGATCCGCGACGGGAAGATGTTCGGCCGCGGCGTCGCGGTGTCGAAGTCGGACTTCGCGACGTACACCTGGGCGCTGCTTGCGCTCAAGCAGGCATTGTCCGATGGCCTGACGCAAGCCAACGGCGCAATCGAGCTGCATTTCACCTACGACGAGGAAGCGGGTGGCGGGATCGGCCCGCGCTGGCTCCTTGAAAACGGCATCGCCAAACCCGACTACGCGCTGTCGGCGGGATTCTCATACGGGGTCACCACCGCGCACAACGGATGCCTTCATCTGGAAGTCGAAGTCCTCGGCAAATCGGGGCATGCAGCGGAGCCTGAGAAAGGCCATGACGCGTTAGAGGCGGCCAACAGCATCCTCTCCGACCTGTATGCGTACCGGAAAGCGCTCTTCGCGCTGGAATCCGCGATTCCGGGCATCGGCAGCCCGACGATGGTCGTCGGACTCATCGCAGGTGGCATCAACACCAACGTCGTACCGGATCGCGTCGTGTTCCGACTCGATCGCCGGATCATTCCCGACGAGATTCCCGGACACGCCGAGAAATTTACCCGCTCGCTGATCGAGCAGTCGGTGCGGAAGATGCCCGGCATCAAAGTCAATATACGACGCATCCTCTATGCCGAACCCTTTGTCCCGCGGCCGGGTCAGGAACGACTGGTCGAGGCGATCACGCGCAATGCCAAGACGGTCTTCGGGATCGAGATCAAGCCGCATGGCGTACCGCTATATACCGACGCGCGACACTACAGCGAGGCGGGCATCCCGACGGTGTTGTACGGTGCCGGCCCGCGAACACTGGAGGAAGCAAACGGACATCGCGCGGACGAAAATCTGCAGCTCGACGATCTCTATCGTGCTACCGAAGTCGTCGCGTTGACGTTTCTCGATTTCTTGACGTCGTACGGCACACCACGACGGCACGACGGGAAATAAAGTGAAGGGTACCTCTAAAAATTCAAATTTTCCGTCATTCCCGCGAAGGCGGGAATCCAGAGGCGATTGACTCATCGGGCATTCCAAAAAGCCTAGATTCCCGCCTTCGCGGGAATGACGAATTTTTAGAGGCGCCCTGAACTGAATCCAACCTTTGTGCCTTGGTGGTTCAAAACTGTCTTGGTGCCTTGGTGGTTCAAGATTGCCGGGGAACTAAGGCTCGAACGGCGCCAACGCCGACCTCAGCAACTCGCGAGCGGGTGCGGTGCCATCCAGCGGGCGGAGCGTGCGGCGTTTGATTCTCCAGCCGGCTCCGGTGCGAACGAGCTCCCAGCGATTCGCCCCGACGCGATGGATGCGAAACCCTCGCGTCGTGCCGTGGCCGGAAAGCGCCATCGGCTCGGCGGTCGGATGCGGCATGAGAATTTGCAGGTAGGAGGTAGCGACCGCGGTGTCGCCATCGATGGTGACATGCGGAAGCGAGGCAAAGTGCGCCAGGCCGCCTGCGATCGCTGCCTGATGCTCCGGGGTCTTGACGATCGCGGCGATCGCTTCGTTGCCGACTGCGCCCTTGCCGCCGCCAAGATCCATCGATCCGTCTTCGAGGTAGATCGCGCGACTGTAGTAGTCGGCGCCGGTGTCCGCACTGGGCGGATGGCTCGCTACC
>JANMUI010000116.1:0-2404 GCA_031391405.1 Betaproteobacteria bacterium | reverse complement strand
GCGTACGGTCTGGCATTCCTCGTTTCCGTCGGACGCTGGGCCGGCGTCCCGACGCCGGTGGCTGCCGGGCTGCTTGCCATGGCATCGGCCATCGTCGGTGAAGACCTCGCCCGCGGTCCAAGGACACTGGAATCACTTCGCCTCGCCTCGCTTGATCGCGCCGGGATGAAGTGGCTGCTTGCGTCCGGCCATGCCTGAGATCATCGCCTCGCTTGGTGCCGGACGGATGGGCCGAGGCATTGCGCACGCGTTTGCGTATGCGGGCCACGACGTGCTGCTGGTCGACGTCAAGCGGCGGACGAGCGCCGAATTCGCCGCTCTCGCAGGTGACGCGTTGGCCGAGATCGACCAGAGTCTTGCCGCCCTATCGTCACTCGGTGTGTTCGACAACGCGCTGCGCAAGGGAATCCTCTCGCGCGTACGCATGGTGGCGCGCGACGACGCGCATGCGGTATTGCGCAGCGCAGATGTCGTATTTGAAGGCGTCCCCGAGGTGAAGGAGGTCAAGCGCGCAGCATTCGAAGCAATGCTCCCGTTCGTGCGCACGGACGCAATCGTCGCCTCGACGACCTCGACCATGCTCGTCACGCAACTGGCCGATTTCGTTCCCCACCCCGAACGGTTTCTCAACGCGCACTGGCTGAATCCTGCCTATCTGCTGCCGCTCGTCGAGTTGTCACCGCACCCGGGGACGAATCGCGCGGTGTTCGATCGCCTCAAGCAGATTCTGGAGGGGATCGGCAAGGTTCCCGTGGAGTGCGCGCCGGCGCCGGGGTTCATCGTCCCGCGCCTTCAGTCGCTGATCATGAACGAGGCGGCCCGCATGGTCGAAGAGGGCGTGGCAACCCCCGAAGCCATTGATCGCGCCGTGCGGTATGGCCTCGGCATCCGCTATGTCAACCTTGGCGTGGTCGAGTTCATCGACTATGGCGGCGTCGATATCCTTCACTACGCCGCCAACTATCTGGCGCGCGAGCTCGGCGAACGGTATGCGCCACCTGCGATCATTGCCCGCTTGATGGATGAAGGAAAGAAGGGTCTTCGCGAGGGCGAAGGCTTCTTCGACTGGCGCAATACCGACGTCCCCGCGTATCGGCGCGATGTGCTGAGCCGGTTGGTGGGAACGCTACGTCATCAGGGATTGCTGCGGCCGCCCGTTTAGCCGATTATATTGAGCGGCAACGGCGGTGGTTGCAACACATGCGGCGCGACGATGCGATTGCGCAGGATGCCGAGCCCCGGCACCTCGAGCTCGATGACATCCCCATGCTTCATGAAGCGGCCGAGCTCGTTGCCGCAGCCGCCGCCTACGGTTCCGGAACCCAAGACTTCGCCTGCGTAGAACGTCTCGTCCGCCGACCCGTAGCTGACCATGTCATCGAATGTATGTTGCATGTCGCGGGTGTTCCCGCGCGACCACTCTTCGCCATTGATACGCGCGATCATCGTGAGATTCTGTGGGTCCGGGACTTCATCAGCGGTGACCAGCCACGGCCCCAACGCATTGCCGGTGTCGAAGTCTTTCCCTTTCGCCGGCCCAAGGCCGGTCTGCATCTCGATGTACTGGGCATCGCGCGCGGAAAAATCGTTGAAGACCATATAGCCAAATACGTATTGCAATCCGGCGCCCTTGGCGACATCCTTGCCTTGGCGTGACGTCACTAGCGCGATCTCTAGCTCATAGTCGATCGTCTGCGAATACTTCGGCCAATGCACATCGGTTTCCGTGCCGACGACGCTGAAGATATTGCCTTTGTAATATACCGGCTTCTGGTACCAGGCCTTTGGAATTTCAACGGTCGCGGGATCAAGCCGCGCAGTACCCTGACCGAACAGATAGCGATTCGCGCGCGACTGGCGTACATGCTTCTCGAAGCACAGATAATCGCGGAGCCGTCGCGGACGGGGAATCGGCGCGAGCACTTTGATCGCGCTCAATGCATGCGTCACGCGTGCAGACGCATGCAAGGCACGCGCACTCGCGAGCGCTTCGGGTCCGCCATCGATCAACGCGAGCATGTCGCGAAAGACGGGCGCTGCATCGCTTGCGGTGAAATCGACGACGTGCGTCGCGTTTTGCTGGAGCGCGCCGATGTGCTGACGGCCATCCGGGGCCACGAACGTCATGAGTTTCATAGGGGAACGTTTCCAATCGGGGTAGATCGTAGTTTTACTTTAGCACGGGGATACAAGATTCTCGGCGCGCGGTACAAGATCAAATGGCCGAACCCTTTGCCCTTCCTCCAAATCCTCCGTGTCCTCCGTGGTGAGTTTCTGAGGTTCGAGGTTCGAGCCCCTAGCGCGCCAACTCCGCCACCCGCTCCCGCGTATACGTCTCGTTCCACTGCCGGAATGAATGCTCCCATTGGTAGGTCGTCACCTTGCCGGGCGGTCCAAGATCGAC
>JANMUI010000066.1:0-38663 GCA_031391405.1 Betaproteobacteria bacterium | reverse complement strand
TCATGGCTTTGGTGAGGGCGTCGAGGCCCTGCATCAACTTGGACATCTCGCCCCCTGTTATTCGCGGGGACGTTCATGGTCGCCCGCGGTCCCCGCACGTGGGCGGATCAGTCGAGATTGAACGCAACGGGCCAAGTATGGCCGAGCGCTTTGGTGGCTTCGATGTAGGCCTTCTGCGCTTTTCGCATTGGCAGGTTTGATTCCTTCTCCGCCTTCACGCCGATCTCCACCGGCCCCTTCGCGAGCAACTCGGCCCAGGCCTTGCGCTGGTCCGGTGCGATGTCGACGAACTTCGCACCATTCTTTTGCAGGATCGCGAGATATTTGGCCTCGTGCTCTTTAGTGTAGGTGCCGGCGCGCGCTTCCATGTCCTTGCCTGCTTGCACGATCGCATCGGCCAGAGGCTTCGGCAGCTTGGCCGTCGTGCGCTGCGAGATGTTGAGCGTGATGTGCGTGGCGGAGCCGAAGTCGGTCTTGATGATGTAGGGCGCGACGTCGTAGAGCTTCAATTGATCCATCGAGCTTGAAAGGATGAGCATGCCGTCGATCAGCTTGCTCTGGAAAGACGTGTAGATGTCCGGCCCAAGCACCATGGTGGGCAGCGCGCCCGCGTTCTCGACCCAGAACATGTTGGGGCCCGCGCCGCCAATCTTGCGACCTTTGATGTCGGCCGGCCCCTTGATCGGAAAGTTGGCGATGATGATGTAGGTCTCGATCGGTACCAGCGCGAGATTACGCTGCCCATAGCGCTTCTCGTATTGCGCATTGATCTCCGGGATCTCGTCGTATACGCGGCGCGTCGCCTTCAGGGAAATCTCGGGATCGCCCGGACCGAATGGCAGACTCGAGGGGAAGTTGTGGAGCGGCAGCTTCTGCGCCTCGTGGCAGACGCAATACACACCGACATCGACGATGCCCGACTGCAATCCCTCGAGGACTTCGGTTGGCTTCACCATGGCACCGGCAAACCCTTCGACGAATTCGACCTCGTGCCCCAATGCCTTGGCGCGTTTCTTCACTTCCGGAATGAAATACTCTTGCGTCAACTGGATGAAGTGCCAGTTGGGGCCGTGGCCCGAGGCGATCTTGAACGAGAATTTGTCGGCGCGCACCTGAGGTGCCGCACACAGAAGCGCACCGGCAAAGAGCGCGGCACTCAGGTGAAGAAGGTGGCGATGGCGGTTGGACATGCTGGTCTCCTCGTTATGGCGCGTTCAGTGACACTCGATCGATTCTCGCATCAACGATGGGTCAATGCTTCCTTCTTTGGCGCGGCGCGCGCAGCGGCGAATGCCGCGGTGCGCTCGACTTCAGCGGCGTGGAGGTGGTCGTCGGTAAAGCCAACCGGACCTGGGCGCCCCGCGCCAATCATGATTTGCACGAAGGTATCGACCGTGCCGGTGTTGAAGAATCCGTGCGGGACACCAGCCGGACATGCGATGCAATCCCATTTGCGAAGAACGCGTGAGCCGAACTTGCCCGCCTGGTCCTCGATCGTCACGGTAAGCTCGCCCTCGAGCACGAAAAGCACTTCCTCGATTTCATGCGTATGGGCGGATGCGCCCTGGCCGGGCGGCATTTGCAGCACGCTCAATGTGAAGTGACTGGGTGGAATCACGCTCGGGTCGTCGTGTTTACCTGATCCGCCGGCGCCGATGAAACGATGCTGCCCGCGCCGATGTCCGTCGATCTGGGCATCCGCAAACGCGTTCCAATCGCTAGTGATGTCGGCGAAGTGTTTGACGTAACGCCCGAAAATCTCGTCGTTCGAGAGGCTGCGGATCTCGGCCGGACGCTCATGCTTCACGGAGCTCATTGACGGATCCCTCCAATGGATGTGTCAGTGCCCGTAGTCTGCACGAGGTAGGCACCGCCCACAAGTCGTCTGATGTCGACACGGGACGCGCATCTGTCGCCTGAAGTAGTTCGTGTAAAGTTGGAGGACTCTCCTATGAAACCGAATGACATGCCCGCCGCCGACGCCACCCGCGCCGCTCCAGCCGATATCGACATTCGGAACGGGGGCAAGATCTTCGAATCGGACCGGGGCGATGTGCAGGCATTGGCCGATATCGACCTCACGGTGCGGCCTGCTGAATTCGTGAGCATCGTCGGCCCGAGCGGCTGCGGGAAGAGCACGTTGCTCAAGTGCGTGGCCGGCCTCGAACGACTCACCGCTGGAACGATTGCGGTGCGAGGGAAACCGGTGAGCGAAATTCCCGATGACCTGGGCATTGTCTTCCAGAGAGATCTCCTGGTCGACTGGCGCACGATCCTCGACAACGTTTTGCTCGTCGCGGAGTTCCGTCGCGTTGATCGTGCGAAGGCGCGAAAGCGCGCGCTCGAGCTATTGACGTTGTTCGGACTGGAAGATTATGCGGGCCGCTATCCGTGGGAGCTTTCCGGTGGCATGCGGCAGCGCGCCTCGATCTGCCGTGCGCTGGTTGATGATCCCGGCATGCTTCTGATGGATGAGCCATTCGGCGCGCTCGATGCTATGACGCGCGATCAGCTCAATGTCGAGCTGCAGCGGATGTGGCTCGCGACAAAAAAGACGGTCCTGTTCATTACCCACGCCATCGGCGAGGCGGTGTTTCTTTCCGATCGCGTTGCAGTGATGTCCCGCAATCCCGGCCGGATCATCGAGACCATCGACATCGATCTGCCGCGCCCCAGGGCATTGACCGTGCGCGAGACACCCAAGTTCACGCAGTACACCGCGCATCTGCGCGACGTATTCCTGTCGCTCGGCATCCTCAAGGATGAATAGCGGGATGGCCAAGAAGAAAGTCGCTTGGTACGCACGTTCGCTTGAAGTGATCCTCGTGCTTGCGGGTGCGCTCGTCCTTTGGGAAATCGGCGTGCTGATTCTCAAACCGAAGCCTTTTATCCTGCCAAGCCCGCATAGCATCTTCGTCGAGCTCGGGAGTCAGCCGGTCTATTTCCTGCAGCAGACGGCCTATACGCTTGGCACCACGCTGGTTGGATTCCTCCTTGCACTGGCGCTTGGATTCATCTCCGCGGTCGGCATCGTGTACTCGCGATTTCTCGAGCGGACCCTGTACACATTGCTGGTTGCCTTGAACAGCGTGCCGAAAGTTGCGCTGGCGCCGCTCTTTGTCATCTGGATGGGCACCGGCGCGGAACCGAAGATCGCGATTGCACTCACCATTGCGATTTTTGCGACGGTCATCGATACCGTGCTCGGGCTGCGCTCGGTGGAACCCGATCTGCTCAATCTCGCGAAAAGCGCGCGCGCTTCCGAATGGCATGTTCTCATCAAGATCCGCATTCCCTCCGCGCTGCCCTCGATGTTCGCCGGCATGAAGCTCGCGATCTCGCTTGCTTTGGTTGGGGCCATCGTCGGTGAGTTCGTCGCCGGCAACACCGGGCTGGGCCAGGTGATCCTGCAAGCACAGGGTATGTTCCAGACGCCGCGGATGTTCGTCGCGATCTTTATCCTCGGCGTGCTGGGGACGGTCTTGTTCTACTTGGTCGACTGGATTGAGCGATTGCTCCTGCCATGGCACATTTCGCAGCGCGGGGCAGCGATGACGCATGGCGCATAGAGGATGACGCATTTCAACCGGAGAATGGATATGGATCGACGAGGCGTTCGTTGGCGCATCGTGGCAGCGGCTGCCGCTGTCCTTTGCATGGGAAGCATCAACGGTATCGCGCAAGAAAAAATCTCCTTGCGCGTCGACTTCAGTCCGGCCGGGAGCCATTCGGCGTTGCACCTTGCGAACCAGAAGGGCTGGTTCAAGGAGCAGGGGCTCGAAGTCGATATCCAGGACGGCCGCGGTAGCATCAATAGCATCCAGTTGGTAGGCGCGGGGCAGGTCGATTTCGGCTGGGTGAATCTTGGTCCGATGGCGATCGCCCGCGAATCCGGAATGACATTGCGAAGCGTCGCCGGCATTTTCCGCAAAGGTGACCTCTCGATCCTGGTGGATGAGAAGTCGGCGATCCGCACCCCCAAAGACCTCGCCGGCAAGAAGATCGTGCTGTTTACCGCGAGTCCATGGATGCCGTTCCTCGATCTCTTCTTCAAGAACGGGGGATTGAGCCGTAGCGATGTGAATATCGTATTCGTCGATCCAACCTCGATGTTTCCCAACTACGCGTCGGGGCAATCGGATGCGGTTGCGACGCTCGGACCGTTCGCGCTGCCGGTCATCAACGTCAATCGTCCGTCGCGGCAAATCCTGGCCGCGGACTACGGCATCGCTTTCCCGAGCTTCGGTCTGCTCACACGGGAAGAGACGATTGCCGGCAAGCCTCAGACTGTGCAAAAGGTGGTGAGCACCGTTCTTCGTTCATGGACCTACATCCTCGCCGGGCGTGAAGGCGAGGGGGTGGATGCGGTGATCGCCGCACGTCCGAACGCCAAGCTCGATCGCAACGTACTCCTCGGACAAATTGATCTCTACAAGGCCCACATCGAGACGCCGAGCACGAAAGGCCAACCGCTTGGCTGGCAGTCGGACACGGATTGGGAAGCCGCGATCAAAACGATGGAGGCGGCGGGCGTGATCAAGCCGGGCAAGAAGCCTGGTGAGTACTACACCAATCAATTCATAAAGTGAAGGCAGTCCGCATGAAGGCAGCCGCGCAATCGAGTTATGTCGGCCGCTCCATTCTTCGGCGCGAAGACGCGCGGCTGCTCCGCGGCAAGGGGCAGTACGTCGACGATCTCGAATTGCCCGGCATGCTGCACGTGGCGTTCGTTCGCAGCACCGCGGCGCACGCACGCATCAAATCGGTAGACCTCTCTCGAGCGGCCAAAGCGCATGGTGTGCATTTCGTGATGAGCGGACTCGAGCTCGCGCGTGAGCTGCCGCCGGTGCAGGATCAGCAGTTGCCGCTACCGAAAAAATGGCGCACGACAGTGCCGCACAAAGTCTTCGATCCGCGCCAACCATTACTCGCCTGGGACAAGGTGCGCCATGTCGGCGAGGCGGTGGCGGTGGTGGTGGCGGAGACGCCGTATCTCGCGGAGGATGCGGCCGAGCTGGTCGAAATCGAATACGAGTTTCTTCAGGCGGTGGTCGATGTCGAGAAGGCCTTGCAATCAACGAGCGAGGTCCTGCATGAGAAAAACGGCACCAACCTGCTCGCCGAGTTCTCAATCAGCAAGGGCGATGTGGCGGCGGCCTTCGCGAAGGCAGCGCACACCTTGAAGCGCCGCTTTCGCCATCACCGGTATGCCGGCGTGCCGATGGAGTGTCGCGGCGTCGCCGCGATGCATGAATCGCGTACCGATGGCCTCACGATCTGGTCATCGACCCAGGTGGTGCATTGGGTGCGGCGTGAAGTCGCGCTGACGCTTGGTGTGCCAGAAGCACGCGTGCGCTGCATTGCGCTTGATGTCGGGGGTGGCTTCGGTACCAAGGGCCACGTCTATCCCGAAGATCTGATCATGCCGTTTCTCGCGCGGCGGGTCGGTCGGCCGGTGAAGTGGATCGAGGATCGCCGCGAGCATCTGCAAAGTGCCTGCCACTCGCGCGATCAGGTGCACGACGCTGAAATTGCGTTCGATGACGCCGGGCGGATTCTCGCTTTTCGTGATCGGATGATCATGGACTGTGGCGCATGGAATCCGGTGGGCATCGCGATCCCGTACAACACCGCCTCCCACATGCCAGGCCCCTACAAGATCGAGCACTTCGCGGTGGATGCACGCGTTGTCGTGACCAATAAGGTTCCAAACGCACCCTATCGCGGTGCGGGTCGTCCCGAAGCGGCGCAAGTGATGGAGCGCATGATGGATCTCGTCGCGCGCGCGGTCGGTATCGAGCCGGCCGAGGTACGCCGGCGCAATCTCATCGGCCCGCAAGAGATGCCCTACGCGATGGGTCTCCCTTATCGCGACGGCGAGCCGATCGTGTACGACAGCGGCGACTATCCGCGCGCGTTGGAGCAGGCGCTCACGGCGGTGGGTGGACTGGAGGCGTTTCGCATCCGTCAGCGTGCGGCGCGCGCGCAAGGCCGGCATCTTGGCATCGGCGTGGCGATGTACACCGAAGGTACCGGGGTGGGGCCGTTCGAAGGCGCGACCTTGCGCATCGATCCATCCGGGAAAATCTATTTGTCGTCCGGTTCGTGTCCGCAAGGTCAGGGCATGGAGACCATCTTCGCGCAGATCACCGCCGATCAATGGCAAGTGAAGCCGGACGACGTGGTGCTCGCATTTGCCGACACCGCGGTGATTCCAATGGGATTCGGGACGCTCGCCAGCCGCTCCACCGTGAATCTGTCGGCCGCCATTCATGTCGCCAGCGATCGCCTGCGAAAGAAGGTCTTCGCGCTTGCGGCCCATGTGCTCGAATGCTCACCGGGCGATCTTGAGCTGCGTGACGGCAAGGTCGCCGTGGTCGGCGTGCCCGCCGTTTCAATGACCCTCGCTGATGTCGCGCGCGCTTCCCGTCCCGGGCCCGACAGCCAGCGACCGAGCGATATGGATGCAGGCTTGGAAGAAACGTACTACTGGGAACCATCGACCGTCACCTGGTCGTATGCAGCCCATGCGGTGATCGTCGAGGTTGACACTGCAATCGGTCATGTACGCCTCGAGCGCTACGCGATCGCACACGACTGCGGCGTGATCGTCAATCCGCTGCTCGCTGAAGGCCAGATCATCGGGGGTGCGGTGCAGGGCATTGGCGGTGCGATGCTGGAAGGATTCACGTACGACCGCGAAGGGCAACTCCTCAACGGTTCGCTGATGGATTACCTGTTGCCGAATGCGAACGACGTGCCGCGCATCAAGGTCGTGCATCAGGAATCCCCATCGCCGCTCAATCCGCTTGGCGTGAAGGGACTCGGCGAAGGCGGCGCGATCGCACCGCCGGTGGCAATTGCGAATGCGGTGTGCGACGCGCTCGCTGAATTCGGCGTGGAATTCAACCGGACGCCGATCACGCCGGAAGATGTCACTCGCGCCCTCCGCAACTTGCCGATCGATGAGGCGCGGGTGGTTTGAGCTGACCGTCGAGCACTCAAAAATTCACCACGGAGGACGCGGAGGACGCAGAGGAAAAGCGTGTTGGTAAGGTTGACGAGGCTGGCGTTTCTCATTTTCCGTTTCCCCGTCATTTACTGTGTCCTCTGTGTCCTCTGTGTCCCCTGTGTCCCCTGTGGTTCAAGATTGACTCTAAGAACCACCCTCCGCCCGCTTCTTCGCAAACGCCTCGAAGTACGCGAGGCTCTTTGGATTCGCCATTGAATCCGGGTTGGCGACTTTGTTGATGCTGTGCCCAAGCAGAAGCTTCTTGATCGGCAGTTCGAGCTTCTTGCCTGACAGCGTGCGCGGGACCTCGTCGATCTGAAAAATATCGTTGGGTACATGTCGTGCCGACAGTCCTGATCGGATGCGTTCTTTTATCTTGGCGCGCAGGGCATCATCGAGCATCGTACCGGGGCGAGGCACGATGAAGAGCGGCATATACGATTCGCGGCCGAGGTACTCCAGATCGACAACGAGGCTGTCGACGATCTCTGGAATTTCTTCGACGATCCGATAGATCTCCGCCGTTCCCATGCGAATGCCGTGGCGCTTGATCGTGGCATCCGATCGGCCATAGACGATCGAGCCGCCTGTGGGCGTGAACTTCACCCAATCGCCGTGGCGCCAGACACCCGGGTACATGTCGAAGTAACTGTCGTGATAACGCTTGCCGCCCGGATCGTTCCAGAAATAGAGCGGCATCGAAGGCATTGGCTCGGTGCACACCAGCTCGCCGACTTCATCGACGATCACCTCGCCGTCATCATCGAATGCGGCGACCTTGCAGCCGAGGCAGCGCACCTGCATCTCGCCAAGAATGACCGGTAACGTCGGGATGCCGCCGATGAACGCGGTCGCCGGATCGGTACCGCCGCTCATTGGCGCGAGCCAGACGTCCGCGCCGACGTTGTCGTAGATCCATTGATAGCCTTCGGGAGGCAGCGGTGACCCGGTCGACCCGACCGCGCGGAGCGACGAGAGGTCGGCGATCTTCGCAGGCTCGATGCCGGCCTTCAGGCACGACATGAAGAGCGCCGCGCCCGCACCGAACAGGGTAACGCCCGCCTTGCCCGCGAATCGCCACAACGCGCCCCAATCGGGCCAGCCGGGATTGCCGTCGTAGATCGCGACCGGCGTGCCGACGAGCATGCCCGCGATGTGCAGGTTCCACATGAACCAGCTGGTACTCGAAAACCAGTGATAGATATCGTCAGGACCCAGATCGTTGTGGATCCCCATCACCTTCACATGTTCGAGGATGATGCCGCCATGCCCATGAACCATCGGCTTCGGGATGCCGGTCGTGCCTGACGAATAGACGACCCAAAGCGGATGATCAAAGGGGACAGGCTCGACCGCGAGCTTCGCGTTCCCTGTCAGGAGCCCTGCCCAATCGACGGCACTTTGAAATTCGTTCGCTCGCACATTCGCATCGAGATTCGGTACGAGCACCAATTTTTCGAGCGTCGGCAAACCGCGCTGCAATTCGCCCACGACTTCGCGACGATCGTACGATTTTCCGCCATACCGATAGCCATCGACCGCGAACATGACCTTCGGCGAGATCTGCTTGAAGCGATCGAGTACGCTCACCGGGCCCATATCGGGCGAACAGAGTGACCACGTTACCCCGAGGCTTGCGGCGGCTAGAAAGGCGATGATCGTCTCGGTGACATTCGGCATGAATGCCACCACCCGATCGCCGCGTTGAAGTCCCATGGCGCGCAATGCTTGGGCGAGATTCGCAACCTTTTGTTCGAGATCGGCCCAGGCGATCGGCGTCAATTCGCCCGCTTCGTTCCCAGCGATGATGGCCGGGCGTGCGGGGGTGCGATGACGGAACACCTGATCGACATAGTTGAGTGTCGCCCCGGGAAACCACTCGGCGCCCGGCATCGTGCGCTTGCCGAGAATCTTCGTTGGTGGCGAGTATGCGCGGATGTCGTAGTACTTCCAGATCGAGTCCCAGAACGCCGGAAGATCATCGACCGACCACTGCCACACCGAATCGTAGTCTTTGAAATCAAGGCCGCGCGTTTCGCGCAGGTACTGCATGTAGTGGGTGATCTTCGCCGACCGGATGATGTCTGCGGTCGGTTGCCAGGCAGGTTGAGCTGTCATGAGAGCGTCCGGTTCAATGGATTCAGAGCACGTTGCTGTATTCTGCCGCTTGATCGTGAGGGAAACAATGGAGCACGCAAATTGAGTGATCCTGGTATGAGTGATCTTGGAAGCGCACGGACCGACGTGGTGGGAAGCCTGCTTCGACCATCTGCCTGGAAGGAGGCGCGCGCTCGTTTGGAGAGCGGCGCTTTGGATGCCGACAGCTTCAGCCGCATCGAGGAAGCAATCGTTCGCGATGCTGTTCGGATGCAGGAATCGGTCGGGCTCGACGTCGTAAGCGATGGTGAGCTCAGCCGGCTCAATTTTCAGGACAGCTTCGGTCTTGCCGTGGGTGGCTATGAGTCGGCGCGCGAAACGGTCTCGCTGCACGAGCGGCGTATTGCCGGTGCGCAGCCGCATCAGCGTTGGGAGATCCCGGATCTGCACGGAGCCGGGACGCCCGTTTCGCACCGGCGCCCGGTGAAGGAGCGGATCCATCTGGTCCGCAACGTCCCGCTCGAGGAGTATCAGCGCGTGCTGCCTTTCACATCCAAGCTGATCAAAGTCGCCATCATCGGTCCGGATCGCATCGGTCAACGCTTCGATCATCAAGGTTCGCATGCCGTGTATCCGGGCATGGACGAGTTCATGGACGACGTCGTCGCAATCCAACGCAAGATGGTGGATTCGCTGGTAGGCGCCGGTTGTCGATACATCCATATCGACGAACCGGGTTACACCGCGTATGTGGACCCGCCTTCACTTGATGCAATGCGGGCGCGGGGCGAAGATCCGGCGCAAAACTTCACGCAGTCGATTAAGGCCAACGCTGCGATCACCGCGGGATTTCCCGGCGTCACATTCGGCATCCATCTGTGCCGCGGCAACCAGCGCAGCATGTGGCATCGCGAGGGGACGTACGATGCGATCGCCGAGCGGTTGTTCAACGAGTTGCCGCATCAGCGGTTCCTCCTTGAATACGATAGTCCACGCGCGGGCGGTTTCGAGCCGTTGCGATTTCTTCCGAAGGGAAAAATCGCCGTGCTTGGTTTGGTCAGCACGAAGCTTGCCGTGCTCGAGCCGGTCGATGCATTGAAGCGGCGCATCGATGAAGCCGCGAAATTCGTGCCGCTCGACCAACTCGCGATCAGCCCCCAGTGTGGATTCGCATCGGATGTCGTCGGTAATCTGATCTCCGAGGACGATCAGAAACGCAAGCTGGAACGGGTCGTCGAAGTGGCCCGGCAGGTGTGGGGATAGCGGGTGGGTGCTCTATCCGAAACCTTCACGCAGCAGTGC
Source organism: Betaproteobacteria bacterium (assembly GCA_031391405.1). Taxonomy (GTDB): domain Bacteria; phylum Pseudomonadota; class Gammaproteobacteria; order Burkholderiales; family SG8-39; genus SHXR01. The sequence goes on along the minus strand of JANMUI010000066.1, from coordinate 28,252 downwards.
TTCGCTCGCCATTGATCGCCTTGGCATAAAGCTCGACGTACTGCTCTGCGACGTTTTCCACCGAGAATAACTGCCTTGCTCTGGATCGCGCGGCGGTTGACATCGCATGCCAGCGGGCCTGGTCGCCGGTCATGGCGATGATAGAGCGCGCGAGATCATCGACATCCGTAACATCGGCGAGGATGCCCGCCCGCCCGTCGTCGAGTTGCCAGCCGACGCCGCCTGAACGCCTTCCGGCAACGACGGGCAAGCCGACGCTCATCGACTCGGCAATGGCCATGCAGCAGGATTCCCATCGGGATGGATGCAACAGAGCGGTGCTCGATCGCATGTGTTCGATGATCTTGTGGTGGGGGACCGGGCCACGGAATGAAATGTTCCCGTCCAAACTGTTCTTGAGTGCCCATCGGTGGGCCAGGCCGTCCGCTTCGAATCCCGCGCCAAAACAATTGAGACGAAGAGCCGGCGCCGTTCGGCGTGCCATTGCAAATCCCTGCAACGCGCGGGCGCCGTTCTTGAGCCCATCCCACCCGTTCAGCACCATCATGAGCGACTTATTATCAAATGCGTCTGCCGCGCATCCGTCCGCTGCCATGACTGATTTGGAAATCGGATTCGGCACAACGGTGATCGGGACTTTCGCAAAATGCTTGATGTCCGCCGCCAAGTCGGGCGAAACCGCGGTGAGGTGCGTGCATCGCGGAATGACGCGTCGCGCCATCAGGTAACGTGCGGCTCGATAAAGGTTTGGTGTGTAGCGAACCACCTGGGCAGGTGAATCGTGGGCCGTGGCCACGATCGGGCGGTTGCTATCGAGAGCGGCCCATACAAATTCGTACGTCCAGTGCGCATGAATCACTTCCGGAGAGAAATCGTCGATCGCGGATTTCAAGCAATCGCGTTCGTACCGGAAAAAATCCAACGCTCGGCCGCGCATGCCTTCGGAGTTCCGAAACGAGTGGGTTCGTTGTGGACAGAAGTATGCGGTGAAGCTCGGCGCATGAAATACTCGAAACGGCTCGAGCGCCTCGATCGGGGTCGAATAGTCGGTTGTAATCGCGGCGACGACATGTCCGCGATCAACCAGTGCACGCGCGAGTACGGCCATGAAGGGCGCGCCCGGATACCCCGGTGGAAGCGGCATCGCGTTCGTTTGGAATTCGAATTGACCGGACAACGATGGGCCGGTGAACGGCCCCACGATAGCTATTCGCAACGACGATCTCCGCGGCGGACCAGAAATATTCTCTTACGGTCCTAGGACAGCAGCGCTTCGCTATTTGGCTGGCGGGGCACCGCCATACGATTTGCAGAGTCGACCGAAGTGTCGGGTTTGCGCAACTCGGATGCGATATGGTCGGACAGTCGCAGGCTGAGCGCGAGCAGCGTGAAGGTCGGGAAGTTCGCGCCTGCTGTCGGAAATACGGAGCTGCCCGCAACGTACATGTTGTGGATCCCGTGCATGCGACAGTTGCGATCGACGACCCCTTGCTTCGGCGAGTCGTGCATCCGGGTTGTCCCCATGTGATGCCATGTGCCTTCGAGCGAAGCAGGCCAGTCGCGGCCTTCGAGCGGCGGGTCGAGTGCCACGTCAGCGATTCCGGCTTTTTCGAGCTCGTTGGCGACGATCGCGAGCGATCGGTCGAATGTACGCTTCACTTGTGTATCGAGCCGCCAATCGACTCGCACCCGGGGCATTCCGAGGCGATCACGGGATTGCGACAACGTGATGCGACTGTCGCGGTTGGGTGGCGGCTCACAGATCATCTGGAATCGCGCCTCCTTGATCATGCCGAAGTGCAGTTCTTTCAGGAAGCCCACCGGACGAAGCTGCCGGGCCGCGATGAAGTTGGCGGCATCGAGCGGCTGGCGCGCGATCGTCGCGAGATCGCCGAGAAAGCTGTGGTGCGGATCGATCTTGGCGTGGAGCCGGTGCTTCATCCGGACCAGGGCATCAGCGGCTGCAGTATTCTCACCGGGAAAGATGGACCAGAACCAGATTCGCCCGTTCAGCAAACCCTCGCGCTTTTGGACGGCGTGAGAGACCGTCATTTGGGCGGCGATGTGCGTGCCGTTGGCCGCAACGTCACGATTCAAATAATGAAACATCGCATCGTAGAGCTTGTTGCGCAGCCAAGGCTCGCGTAACCGGATCTTTCCTAGTTGAAGCCTGGGGTGCTCCATGAAATATCGACCGACCAGATCGTTCGCATTCCCAAGCCCAGCGGTGTGGGTCTTGTTCGCGGCGAGCAGCAGCCGCACATTCTCGATGCCGCCGGTGGCAAGGACGAATTGGCGAGCATCCACCGTCAAGCTTCGGCCGCTCAGGGTCCTCGCATGAACGCGCCGAATGGTTTGTCCGATCGCGTCGGTTTCGATGTCGATGACATTGGCGTAGAGGAATATCCGCACATGTCTTGCCGATTTCAGCGCTTTTCTGTACGTCTTGCCGAAGCGCACCGGTAAGCTGAATTGGGAGACGCTGTCTTGGACGTCTCCGCTTGGCAGAGGCATTTTGCGAACGTCGCGGCGATTGATCGCCTTGACCCAGTAATCGATATTGAAATTGTCGGGGCCCAGATGCAGGAGTGGATGGGCCCGTTCGTAGTACGGAGTCAGTTCCTCCAGCCCAAACGGCCAGCCGCTATCGGATACCCAATCGCGCCGCCGAAAGTCCTCGGCATCTAGCGGACGGCACCACCCGCCCCAGCAATTGCTACCACCGCCCAGAAACCGGCTGCGAAAGCCGTCGCCGAATTCGTAGGGAATCCCGACGTTCTCGCCACGGTACAGGTCGATCGTATCCGCGTCGGGTTTGAAACCTCCGCTCTCGAGAACAATGGTGTCGATGCCGCGCCGCTCGAATTCGAGTGCCATCGAGATGCCCGCCGCACCCCCACCGATGATGCAGACAGTCGCATCCAACGTTTTTCCGTCGTCGACTTTGCGCGCATCACAAAACATACTTATCACTCCCGATTGCCATGGTGTCGAGCGGGGGACACCCTCACATGAAGGTCTGGCGTTGTCAATGCCGCCCATTCACTCGCCGCAGTCGTAGGAGCAAATTTCCACATTTGAAAGATCCGGACTGTTCTCCGATATCCCACTTCTGGGCTCGCGATTCGGCTCGCGGCTCGCGTCAGGTCATCGCGCCGCCGCGCATGTAGTACGCTCGCCAACACCTGCGAAGGCCGAAACGCGAGTAGCGGTTATCGGACGCAGTCGTTGGCCGGTTCGGCCTCGCCGAAACTGTTGATTCCCTGCGGATTTGATCAAAGGTCGATTGTGGCTAAGAGAAAAATACTGATCGCCGGGGCGGGCATTGGTGGGTTGACCGCTGCGGCTTGCCTGCTTCGAAAGGGGTTCGATGTTCAGGTGTTCGAACAGGCACCCCAACTTGGCGAGATCGGCGCTGGAATTCAGCAGAGTGCCAACGGCGTCAAAGTGCTCTACGACCTTGGTCTGAAGGGCGCAATCGAAGAAGTGGCGGTGAAGCCGAAAGACTACGAATTCCGCAGGTTCGATACCGGTGAGCTGCTCCACAAGATTCCGTTTGCGCAGGCACACGAGCGTGATCATGGGACGCCGTACTATCACCTGCATCGCGCCGATCTGCACCGGATCCTGGCGGAAAAGGTGCTCTCGCTCGATCCTGGCTGCGTCAAGCTCAACAGGAAGGCCATCGGGTTCTCGGAATCGGCGCACGAGGTCAAGCTGAATTTCGGCGACGGCTCTGCAGCGACGGGGGATGTCCTGATTGGGGCCGACGGGATAAAGTCGGTCATACGCGCTCAGATCGTCGGAGAAACCAAGGTTACGTACACTGGATATGTCGCGTGGCGCCTGACCGTTCCTCGCGAAAGATTGCCGGCCAATACGATGGATCTAGTCGGAGCCGTCTGGTGCGGACCCAGGAACCACACCGTACTCTACTGGTTGTGTTCGGGACGGGTGCTCAATTTCGTGGGTTGTCCCGAGCGTGCAGACTGGGAAGACGATTCCTGGACGCAGCGGCGGCCTTGGGAGGAGTTGAAGGCCGAATACGCTGGCTGGCATCCAATGATCCAGAGCATCCTCGATGCCGCCGATCGCGATGAGTGCTATCGATGGGCGCTCAACAATCGCCAGCCGATCTATAGCTGGAGCACGCGGCGTGCGACATTGCTTGGGGACGCGGCCCATCCGACCCTGCCCTTTCTCGCACAGGGGGCGGTGATGGCGATTGAAGACGCCGCTGTGCTTGCGCGCGCGCTGGAAGGCAGTGACGTCGTGTCCGACGCGCTTGATCTCTACCAGCGTAATCGGGTGGATCGAACGGCTCGGGTTGTCACAGAATCGACAGCGCACGGCGGGCTCTATCACCTCGTCGATGCCGACGAGATGAAACGCGCCTTTGCAAGCAAGAACGTCGCGAAAGAACGGGCGGAGTGGTTGTATTGCTACGACCCGCTGACTGTTTCGCTGCTTTAGCTGCCAATAACCCAATCGGACTGTAACTTTGATGTAACGAAATTTGCCATTTGTCGCCGCAGAAGCCACGTTTGTCGTCGAGCGAAAGCCATGAATCGCATAAGTCCTCCCCAGTGGATAATGATGTCACCGAATCGTCTAAGTGACGGTTCTATGTGCAATTAGCCGCTTGAATTTGGGTCGGCGTTCCGTGGATTGCGATTGGATGGGTCGATAATCGACCGTCGGCCAATGGGCCTAAGCCATCCCAATTCGGTTTTTCGTCGCGTCGTCATGCATCGCTTCAAGCGTGTGACGGTGTGATGGGCGATCGCATCCCAGTCACCGTCAGGACAGATCAAATCGTCACAAGAAATGAAGGTCACCCATGCGTAATCGCATTTTGAATGTTTTTGTGTTGCTGATATTGGCTCTTGGGTGCGCAGGAATTGCGAGTGCGCAGGTTAGGGACTATGCGCTCGGACCAGGTGACATCATCAGTGTCCGCGTGTTCCAAAGCCCCGACTTATCCTTGGAGTCTCGCGTATCCGAGGGCGGCACGATCAACTATCCGTTGGTAGGCGAGATGAACGTGTCGGGACTCACGACTTCCAGCGTCGGTGCGCTCATTGCCAAGCGCCTTCGCGATGGAAGCTTCCTGAAGCAACCTTATGTGACTGTGGGCATCGTCCAGTTTCGCAGCCTGCAAGTCTCGGTTCTTGGGCAGGTCGCCAAGCCCGGCAAGTATCCGATGGAGCAGTCCGGAAGCCGCGTAACGGAAGTTCTCGCGATTGCCGGTGGCCCGATGCCGACAGCCGCCGACGTCGTCTCCTTGATTACGCGCGATGATGCAGGCAGGGAAAAGAAGATCGATGTCGACATCCCCGCTCTGATGCTTTCTGGAGATGGATCGAAAGATGTTCTGGTCAAGAATGGGGATATCGTCTATGTCCCGCGCGCGCCGGTCTTCTACATCTACGGGGAGGCGCAACGACCGGGGCAGTATCGCGTCGAACGAACCATGAACGTCATGCAGGCGCTGGCAGTGGGTGGCGGGCCGACACCTCGGGGCACGGATCGGGGATTGCGCATTACCAGACGGGATCCCAGCGGGACACTCGTCACGCGCGACGCGAATCCGAACGAGGCAATTTTCCCGGACGACATTTTGCAGGTGCGGGAACGACTGTTTTAAGGCGGACCGAATCAATACCCTGTTCCATCCATTCGCACACTCAATTCGAGCGCTTCCATGACAGTCCATCATTACCTTTCGATTCTCGTGTTTCGGCGCGTGACCATCCTCTCGTTCGTTGCGGCGGCGATCGTCGTCATAATGGGTGTCACGCTCACGCTGCCCAAGACATATACCGCAACCGCGAGCCTGCTGATCGATGTCAAGTTGAATGACCCACTTGGTGGGGTTGCGCTGGGTCAGGCACTTCTCCCCGAGACGCTCCAGGCCTACTTGAAGACCCAGGCTGAAATCATCTCGGGAGAACGTTCGACGCGGAACGTCATCAGCAATTTGAAGCTGCAGGAAAATCAAGTCTATCGGGAGAAGTGGCAAGCGAGTCGCGCGAGCAACCTGCCATTCGAGGATTGGCTTCTCGAAGCGATTCGCAAGAAACTCGATATCGGTCCCTCGCGTGACAGCACGGTGATTTCAATCACCTTTTCCGATCCCGATCGGGCGATGGCAGCCAGCGTCGCCAATGCGTTTGCGAAATCGTATCTGGAGACCGATCTTGCACTCAAGGTCGAGCCAGCTCGAAAGTCTGCCTCGTTCTACGACGAGCGCACCAAGGTCGTTCGGGAAAAGCTCGAGCGGGCGCAAACGAAGCTTTCCGAGCATCAGCGCAGAAAAGGGATGGTTGCCACCGACGAGCGGCTTGATGTCGAGAACGCGCGCCTGGCCGAGTTGTCGACCCAATTGACGATCATTCAAGCGACCGCCAACGAGTCTGATTCAAAACAGCTCCAGGTCGGTTCACTATCCGAGGTGATTGCGAGTCCGTCCGTCCAAGCAATGCGCGGTGATCTTGCCAAAGCAGAAGCGAAGCTGCGGGAGATGGGGTCGCAGTTCGGTCCGAACCATCCGCAGTATCAGCGCAGCGAGGAGGAGGTGAAGTCGTTGCGCGAGCGGGTTGCGATTGAAACGCAGCAGGTTGCGGGTACGGTCGGTGCAACCAGCCGGGTCAATCGACAGCGCGAGGAGTCGACCAGGGCCGCATATGAAGCCCAACGTACGAAGGTCATGTCGATGCGGGTGGCGCGCGATGAGGCGTCACTGCTCATTCACGACGTCGAAAATGCAAAAAAAGAGTACGACTCATTGCTGGTGCGTTTCGGCCAGACGAGTCTCGAAAGTAAAGTCACGCAGACCAATGCGACCGTCCTCAATAACGCGGCGGTGCCGCTTGATCCGTCGAGCCCGAAGCTATTGCTGAATCTTGTTCTTGCCATATTTGTTGGCGTGCTCGGCGGGATCGCCTTGGCGGCGATCCGCGAAGCGTTCGATCGTCGTGTTCGCGGCACGAGCGACATTGTCGAGCTCTTTCAGCTTCCGGTGTTGGGCGTGCTTCAATCGACCGGCCATGGTCACGGTGAGTCATCGGGCGGGCGCGGCCACATTCTCCCCGGACGGTCGCAGATCTATCCCAACCCGGGCGGGTAGCCTGGCCGAGACTACTCCGCTGCCTGCGCCCGCGAACGCGAGGGCGTTGCAATCAGCCGCCCGTTTCGCGACGCGTCATCGCGTGATCCCGGACGCGGTTGTAGCAAGGTGCCATGTAAAGGCGTTGCTCGGCGTTCGCGACGTTTCCATTCGCATTTTCGACGAAGATTGACCCAACGATGGATTCAGATCAGTCCTCCGGCAAGAGCGGCTTGGTCAGTCGCACCATCGGGGCAATCAAGTGGGGATACTTCGGCATATCCCTGCGGATCGTACTGCAGATGGCGTCCCAGATCGCCCTCACGCGCTTGCTCGGACCAGAGGCCTTCGGCGTTGTGGCCGCGGCCGTGCTGGTCATATTGGTCGCGGGAATCTTCGCCGAAATGGGGCTTAGCATCGCGATCGTCCAAGCGGACAGATTCGAATCGCAAGATATTCGATGCGCCTATTCGCGCGCCATCATGTCGACGCTTGTCGTCATCGCAGTCCTTCTGGCGAGCGCCGATCTTATTGCGGCCGTTTTCGAGAATCCGCGGGTTGCGCCGGTATTGCGCTGGATGACACTTGCGTTGGTATTTCAGGTGCTCGGGACGGTGTCGCTTGGACTGCTCAAACGCCGATTCGACATGAAGTCGGTTCAAATCGCGCACCTGACCAGTTATTTGATAGGCTATTTTCTCGTTGGCATCTCCTGCGCGTGGTTGGGCGCCGGCGAGTGGAGCCTCGTTGCCGCGTGGGTTTCCCAGACGTTTGTCGCATCGGTTATTCAATTCGCCAAGGCACCCCATGACGTGCGGCCAACGCTTCGATCCGGAAATGCGTCATTAACAGGATTCGGCCTGCGGGTTACCGTCGCGAACCTGGCGAATTGGTCGATCGAGAACATTGATAGCGCGATGGTTGGTCGCGCATTTGGCACGACGACACTTGGCGCTTATTCGATTGCCTACAATCTCGTTCGAACGCCAGTCAATCACATCGTGTTCTCGCTGCAGCAAGTCCTTCAGCCGTTCATCGCGCGCTCCCGAGACGATCCGACGATCATGCGCAAGGCGTACCTTTCGCTGGTTTGGATGGTCGCTCTCGTCACCATGCCGATGTTCTTCGGACTCGGGGTGATCGCACCAACCGTAATCGAGGCGCTCTACGGGGTGGCATGGCTCGAGGCAGCACCGATTCTCGTGCCGCTGGCGTTCGCAATGCCACTGCAGGCCCTCCAAGCCGTTGGCGGCCCGGTTCTTTGGGGCAGCGGCAACATCGTTCGGGAGATCCGCGTTTCATTCGCGATGGTCGCGATCATGGTGGTCATTCTCGGCTTCGCATCGGGATTCACCGCTGTTGTGATGGCTTGGGGTGTATTCGTCGCCTACTTGATCCGCTCTTTATGGGTTACCGCTTGCGCCGCGCGAATCGTGGGCTCGTCCGTTCAAGAGGTGCTATCGATGCTCGTCGGTGGACTGATCGTCGGAAGCCTGGTTGCGGCAGTGCTGTACGCCACTAACGTGTGGCTCGTTGGTATCGGCGTTCCACCGATCGCTCGACTTGCGACCGCGATCATCGTTGGTGCGTTGCTGTTACCGACCGTGATCGTCGTATTGGCGAGGGCCGTGATCCCAGCGGAGCTCTCCGACATTCTACGGAATCTAGTGCGTCGACTTCCGGTGCGAATCCAGCCGTGGTGCGAGTCGAGAATCCTGAAGGAGGCGCCTAGCCGCCCGTAGCGCATCACACGCTGATGCGATTTGACGTTTGCCCGGTTGGATGGCTGGAGGACAATATCTACCGGATGCTGAATCTAGTACGGTGCACGCCGCGGCGGTGAAGGACAGCCCCGCGCCCGTGTGCTCCGCGGAGGCGTGTTTCTTTTTTGGAGCGATGCTTGGATACTTTCCTCGCGCTTGCTGTCGGCGTTCCGGTCGCGATCTTGTTGGCCGTCGCCGTTCCATTTATTTTGCGCTTCGCCTATGACCGAATGGCATTCGGATTGGTCGTGGTCCTAGTGACGTACTTCATGGAAGTCGTTTATGTCGAGTACCCCGGCTTCAATATGGGCATCTTTCTCTACCCGGGAGATATCGTCTTCGGGCTGCTCGCCCTCGTTGCGCTCGCCCGTCTTGCGCTCGCCAATGAGGTGCCCGGCCGATCGGTCCTTTGGCTGTTGTTCGGTGTTGCGATCTTCATATCGTTCCTGCTGGGGATTTCCCAGTTCGGGCGATCGGCAGGAACCGAATTCCGCAATTATTTCTGCGTATGGATAGCAGGGCTGTACTTCTGGACCTTCCCCTATGACGAGGCTCGCGTCAAGAGCATCGTGAATGGATGGCTCATTTGCAGCGTTCTCCTTGTTGCACTTGCATGTTTTCGATGGGTGGCCGAATGGATGAATCTTCCCATCGTATTGTCATGGAGAGGATCGGGCGCGGTCGCCGAGTATCGGGTGCTGCCGTCCGGCGCGACGCTATTCCTCGCCCAGACCTTCATGCTTCTTGCCTATCGAAGTACCATTCGCTCGGCCAGCAGATGGACGTGGTTGGCAGTGCTTGTCCTCCTTGCTGTAGTGTTGTTCATGCAGCATCGATCCGTCTGGATCGCAGCGCTGGCCGGCATTGCCGCCTTCTATGTACTCATGCCCGGCCGGGTCAGGCTCCTGCTGACCAAGGCGGCCGTGATCGGCGCCGTGCTCGTCGGGATCCCCGCAATAGGCCTGATCGCCTACGGCACAATGGACAAGCTGGTGTACAGCGTTCAGACATCGGTTGTGACGGGCGCGGACCTAGAGCGCGGAACAGCCGGCGGAAGGATATACGGGTGGAATCAGCTCCTTCAGCAGATGCGCCCGACCGACTACATTCTCGGCAAGCCGTTCGGCGCCGGCTACGAACGCTATGAAGTTCCCAATGCACGTTGGAAGGCGACCTACGACCCCCACAATTTCTATCTTCAAACGCTGCTGCGCGCCGGCGTGATTGGATTGTTCCTCTGGCTTGCAATCTATTTCGTCACGATGATGCGAACACTCGGCAAGTCCGTGGACGGTGCGTCGAGCGATCTTCCGCCCAGGCTGCTTTGCGTAATGCTGATAACACAACTCGTATACACCATGGCCTACCGCCTCTCATACGAGCAGGCGATCCTCCTCGGCTTGGCGATTAGTATCGGCTTGGCTGCGCGGCGATCGCGGATTGATCCGGCTCGATCGACGAGCCCCCTGTTTGATCGGAACGGTGCGCCGCTCCCGGATCGTCAAAGCGCGTTGCGACCCCAGTGATGAAGATTGCCGTCTTGATGGCATGCTTCAATCGGCGCGAAAAGACGTTGGCGTGCCTCGCCGCGCTCATGGCTAACGCGCTTTCACCAGACCACTCGGTTCATGTAATCCTCGCCGATGACGGTAGCACCGACGGCACCACTGATGCCGTCATGGCTCGATATCCCGATGCTCAGATTATTTCTGGGGATGGCTCCTGGTTCTGGAACGGCGGGATGCACAAGGCATTCGAGCGCGCGATGCAAGCCGGCTACGATGCCTATTTATGGTTGAACGACGATACGAATCTGTATGCCGATACGCTGGCGCGACTGCTTGAAACGTGGCGACAGGTGAAACAGCGTCAAGGGGCAGATGCCATCGTGGTCGGATCGACCCAGGATCCAGGCAATCGCCAACTGACCTACGGCGGTGTCGTTCGTGCGGCGTCCTGGCGGCCGCTGACTTTCAAGATGATCGAGCCTGTCGATAGCGCGGTCGAATGCGAGAGCATGTGGGGCAACTGCGTCTTGATTCCCGCCGCGATTGCCCGGTCGATCGGCAATCTGGACCCAAGCTTCAAACACTCGATGGGCGACGTGGACTACGGATTGCGTGCGCGTAAGGCGGGATTCGGAATCTATGTGATGCCCGGATTCGCCGGAACCTGTTCGATAAATTCGCCCGCGGGAACGTTTGAAGATGCGCGCGTTCCGCTAATCCAACGACTCAGGAAAATCGCGCATCCCAAGGGAATGCCGATCGACGCCTGGCGAGTGCTCACCCGCCGGCATGCCGGTCCGCTCTGGTTTCTCTATTGGGTCTGGCCGTACTTCAAGGTCATCGCGACATCGATTGTTCGTCGCTAGCCGCCCCATCGCCGGTCGTCAAAAAGCCGATTTGACTGCGTACCCTCGCCGTGCGGCGCATTCATTGACCTGCTCGGGCGTCGAGATTTCGGTCTGAGCAAGATGCGCCGCCAAGTGCACTGCACGCACTTGCGCTTGCAACGCACCAACGCGCATGAGCGATTCATTCAGCGTGCCTGGCGTGATGGTCCTCGACGCGAAGTGCCGATCAAGCGCTTGCTCTTCGGCGATCAATGCTTTACCGACGTCGATGGCTTTCGCCTGCATATCTCTGAATAGTATTTCGGTTCGTTGGCGTTGATCGGGTGTGAGGTGCAGCGCGGTTGCCAACTCGAGTACATGCATGGGTCCGGGATAACCATTTAGTTCGGCTGCACGCGCGAGCCCCATGCCCTTACCGGCAAGCGCGTCGCTAATTTCGCGATCGGACATCGATTTGATCGTGCGGGCCTGGTCACCCACATAGGATGAATGATGCCCGGTACAGCCGAGCGTCACGGCCACTGCGATCGACGCGCCCATCAAGATCAGAATTCTTCGCATGCTTTTGTCTCTATCATTCAACGCCGACGGAAGTGGTTATCGTCCGCGATCATGATCCCATTCGATCAGAAAGCTCGACAAGCTCGAACGTTACCGCGTCACGCGTGATGCGGATGCTCCCCACCGAAATCGGCAGGCGGAAACGGCGCGGTCCGGCTGAACCTGGGTTCAAATACAAGACACCATCCCGCGTATCGTGGGACGGACGATGCGAATGTCCCGCGATAACGATGCGAAACCCTGCGGCGGCCGGATCGATCGCAAGCTGTGCGAGGTCATGCAACACATAGAGCAGCGTGTCGGCTGCGTCGAGCACATTGTCCTCTGGGATCTTCTCGGCCCATGTGCCGCGATCATTGTTTCCGCGAACGGCGGTCACCGGCGCGATCGCGGCCAATTGATTGATAATCTCAACATTGCCGATATCCCCCGCATGAACGATGAAGTCGCTGCCATGCAAATAGGATACGGCTTCGGGTCGAAGCAGGCCATGCGTGTCGGAGATGACGCCGATCCGATAGGTGGTTCGCTGTTTGTTTTTCAAGGGTGCCCCTGGGCGCTGAATGCATTGTAGAGACTGTCACCCTATCGCTGAACATGAAAATCACCGATGTCATTGCGCATCAACTTTCGGTCAATGTCGACGATCTCTCTGCAACGCGCCTCACACATGCGAAAGGCTGGGTCGATGTCCCCACCGGGCCTGGGCTGGGCATTGAAATCGATCGATCAATTCTCGATCGCTACCGGGTAGCTTGAACAATGGTGCGCCCGAAAGTCCTGTCGACCCTCGCCTTGGATCCCGCTGGTGAACGGCTGCTTGCGCCGGTTGCCGAGATCGTTGTGCCACCCGATGGCAGCGCGACCACGCTGAAGAAGATGATCGGTGACGCGGAGGTGCTGATCGTACGCACCCAACTGCCGCCGGATCTGCTCGATTGTCCGCATCGCCTGCGCGCAATCGTCCGCCACGGCTCCGGCGTCGATCTGATCCCGATGCAGGCAGCCACCGCGCAGGCAATACCGGTTGCCAATGTGCCAGGCACCAATACCGATACGGTTGCCGAATATTGCATCGGTGGAATTCTCGCGTTGGCGCGGCAGTTCGTGCCGATGCATACCGAGCTATTCGACGAAGGCTGGACGGAGGGCCGGCGCCACGCCGGCAAGACGATCGAGCTGTTCGGGCGCACGATCGGAATCATCGGTGCGGGAGCAATCGGCGTGCGCTTGGCTGAGATCTGCCATCATGGATTTCGCATGCGTGTACTCGGCCATCGCCGTCAACACGCAGCATTGCCGGCGTTCATCGAGTCGGCCGACATCGATACCTTGTTGGCGCAGAGCGATTTCGTTTCGCTCAACTGTCCATTGACCGCAGAGACGAAACACTTGATCGATGAGCGGCGTCTACGTCTCATGAAACCCAACGCCATTCTTGTGAACGCGGCGCGCGGCGCGGTGACCGATGAGGCGGCTCTTGCGCGCGCATTGCGTGAACGCTGGATCGCCGGTGCGGTCATCGATGTGTACGCCGAGCAGCCGCTTCATCGTGACCACCCCTTTCTCTCACTCGATAACGTCTTGCTTACGCCGCACGCGGCCGGGCTCACGCAGGAAGCAAATCGGCGCACAAGTGAGGGCACAGCGCAGGAAGTATTGCGAATCCTCGGTGGCGCGCGACCATTGAACCTGGTGAATCCGGAGATCTGGGAGAAGTCCGTGCTAGGGAAGGCGGCTGCGCGCCGCCGTGCCTCGCCGGTCTAGGATTGCGCTTCCGAGGCATCCATAGCCGTTGGCGGGCTGGTACTGCGTGCCGCCGCGGCGTCGTGACGAACGAGCACCGACTACTGTGGCTTGATGCCCACGGTTTTCACGACGTTCGCCCATGTTGCGATTTCCTTGCGAACGCGCTCGCCGAACTCGTCGGGGGATTGGCCGCCCGGCTCACCACCGATATCGAGCAGCCGCTGACGGACGTCCGCATTCTGCAGGACCGCGACCAGATCCTTGTGGAGTCGCTGCAGGATTTCTTTCGGTGTGCCGCTTGGTGCAAACACGCCAAACCAGGCGAGCACATCGAAGGCGGGAAGATCGGATTGGGCGATCGCGGGCCCGTTCGGGAAAATGGGTGAAGGCGTGGTTGCTGCCACGCCGATCAAGTGCGCACGCCCGGCACGGACTTGACCCTGCATGGAGCTGATCCCGGAGATTCCGACCGACACATGACCACCCACGACGTCGATCATCAAGGGGCCGGCGCCCTTGTAGTTGACGCTTTGCATGTCCACGCCTGCGAGCATGCAAAAAAGATGTCCGGCAAGCATCGAGCTGCTGTCGGCCGACCCGATGCTTATCTTGCCCGGTTGCGCCTTGGCGAGTGCGATCAGCTCCTTCGTTGTCTTGGCCGGAAAATCCGGATGCGCGACGATCGCCTGTGGCGTGAATGAAATGATCGTGACCGGAGTGAGATCTTTCAGCGGGTCGTATGGCAATTTTGCATAGAGCACCGGATTCACGACGAACGCGGTCGATGTCAGCAGGACCGTGTACCCGTCCGGTACACTCTTGGCGACGTGATCGGTGCCGATGATGGTATTGGCGCCCGGTTTGGAGTCGATGATGACTGGCTGCCCGAGCCGTTCGGCCAGGCGCTCGCTGATAATGCGGGCATTGGCGTCCGAGCTGCCGCCCGGCGCGAAGGGAATAACGATCCGAAGCGGCTTCGCCGGATAGATTTGCGCGGTCGAGACGGTTGGACAAAGCGCCAATGCACCCACGAGCAGCACCAGAAACCGGCGATCGTTCATGGTTCTTCTCCTCCAGTTTCGGGCAAGGCAGGCTGGTTCAATGGCATCGTTTTGTCGCGCACCCGACGATCAATCGTAGCGCATGGACGGTCCGTCCGTCTGCGATCGCCGGACGCTGGCAAAAGTTGGTGCTAAAGTCGCTGGAATAGGGATGAACCCGGTCGGTTTCATGTGCCGTCTCGCGCCTCATGGGTCGGTGCAGTGAATCGATGGTCGAGGATGATTCAGGAAGGGCCCTCATGAAATTCGATTGGCCTGAGATGCTTTGGCTGTTGCTGGTGGTGCCGCTTCTCATCGCCGGCTATATCTGGCTGCTGCGCCGTCGAAAGAAGGGCGCGCTGCGCTATGCGAGTCTTGCCATCATCAAAGAGGCAATGGGTCCGGCTCAGCGTGTTCGGCGTCACATCCCACCCGCGCTGTTTCTTCTTGCGATGATTATTGCGATTTTCGGGATTGCCCGCCCGAGCGCCTTGATCATGCTGCCGTCGCAGCAGCAGACCATCGTCATGGCGATGGATGTGTCGCTTAGCATGCGCGCGACCGACGTCGAGCCGAATAGGATATCCGCGGCGCAGGTTGCAGCGAAAGCGTTCGTCGAGGAACAGCCGCCGAACTTGAAGATCGGGATAGTCACGTTTGCCGGCACGGCGACTGTGGTGCAGACGCCCACGCGGAGCAAAGAGGACTTGATTGCCGCGATTGATCGTTTCCAATTGCAGCGTGCGACCGCGACCGGCAGCGGTCTGATCGTCGCGCTTGCCACTCTTTTTCCAAACTCGGGAATCGATCTCGAATCCTGGGTCTTCGGCAACCCCTCGTCGCGCTCGAGCGGTGCGCGGTCCGCCCCCCTTGATGGCGGCAAGAAAGTGGAGCAGCAGCCGTTCAAGCCGGTGCCACCCGGTTCATATTCTTCCGGCGCAATCATTCTGCTGAGCGATGGCAGGCGCACGACCGGACCCGATCCGCTCGAAGTTGCGAAAATGGTCGCCGACCGTGGCGTGCGTGTCTACACCGTCGGCTTTGGTACGCTTGAAGGCGGCGTCATCGGCTTCGGTGGCTGGTCGGCATACGTGCGGCTCGATGAAGAAACGCTGAAGGCCATCGCCGAAATTACCAAAGGCGAGTATTTTTACGCCGGGACGGCCGCCGACCTCAAGAAGGTCTACCAAGCGCTGACGGCCAAGCTTGTGCTCGAGAAAAGGCACACTGAAATCACCGGATTTTTCGGCGCGGCCGCCGCGCTATTCGCAACAGTTGCCGGGCTACTGTCGCTCTTGTGGTTCAATCGATCGCTGTAGGCGTCCTGCCTCAGCTATCCGACTCGACCAACCACGGATGGCGATCTCCGCGTCAGCCGGTCTTCTTCGCGAAGATGAAGTCGAACTGATCCCCATCCGCGCCCAGGGCGCCGGCGGGCAGAACGTCAACAAGGTCTCAAACGCGGTGCACCTGCGATTCGATGTGCGGGGCTCGTCCCTTCCCGATGCGGTCAAGACTCGCCTGCTTGCAACGAGCGACCAGCGCATCAGTGACGACGGCATCGTCGTGATCAAGGCGCAGAGCTATCGCAGTCTGGAGAAGAACCGCGCAGACGCACTCGCCCGACTACGGGCGCTGATCGAGCAGGCGGCTTTTGTTCCGCGCACACGCAGGCCGACCAAGCCGTCCCGATCCGCGAAAAAAAAGCGCGTCGATTCGAAGGTGAAGCGCGGTCAGATCAAAGCGACGCGTGGGCGCGTGACCGAATAGTCGGGCCCGCACGGTGACCGCCGGCGAACCGGTTCCTGCAAGCGATTCCGCTACGCGTATGCCTTGGATCAGTTGGCGTTGAGTGCTTTACGGAGCAACTCGGCAACCAGGTCGTTCATCGGCAGTTTTCGTTCATCCGATGTCGCGTGCAGTTGTTTCACCAACTCGCCATCCAGCTTGCATGCGAATGGCACCAAGCCGGCCGCCTGGTCGCGCTTGCGTTGTTCCCGCTTGTCGAGCGCGGTGCCCGAGCCGTGACCGTACCGATCCGGAATGCCGGTGTGGTGCATGCTGGAAACAATTTGCTTCGCTTTGCTTTTCTCGAGATCGGTCTTCTTCATCGTCTGTCCATGAACCGCGGAATCGTGAGTCGTGCACGAATCCGCCCGCGCTGCTACGCAGACTTCAGGCGAAAATTATTGCTGACTCATGCCGATGCCGCCTTGTGTCGGAGCCCGGCGGGGGCAGGAAGGTCGATGATCGCATGCTTGCGGATTTCATGGATCGCGAAAGGTTCGGTACCGATCGGCACGAACGGTCTATCGCGGCTCGAACCGCGGTCCATATCGCATGCGTCACAAGGGGACTAGTCAGTTCGCGAATGAGAACGAGCCGCGCACCCAATCAGAACTTCGTGCTCACGCCAAGCTGATACATCTGGGCCTTGAATGTTTCCAGTCCGGGGCTGCCCTCCCCAAGGAGTCGCCAGTCGCCACGCTGCTCATAGTATTCGGCCTTGAGATCGACGCTCCATCCGCCGGGTAGGTCCATGATCAGCTTGAGTCCCGACGTGATTGCGCCGAATGCGGAGAGGCGCTGGTCGGCCGAGTAGAAACCCGTGGCGGTGTATCCGTTAGGGAACGGTGGATCACGATAGAACGTCGACGCGCTTTGCGATGCGTAGCGCAGGCTTGGCACCACGCTGAGGCCACCGCCAACCGGTTGTACCCATTCGGTTGCCACCGCCGAGCTCTTTACGCCCCACGAATCCTGATAGTAGCGATACGAAGTCCGAAGGGTCGCATTGGACTCGACGAAATGATGATTCCACCGAATCAGCCAGGCGAGTTGTCGCCGATCTCTCGGGCGTTGGTCGAGTGTCTTATAAGGGTCGTCGTAGTAGCCTCGCCCCTGCGTGTAGGTGATGTTCGATTGGACGATGTCGGTCGCGGAGAGCACCTGGGTAATGCCCACAAGACCTTCACGCGTCGATTTCGAGCCACGTTTCGTCGCGTCGTTGGTGGCCTGGATGTCGTCCGACGATCCACCGATGCCGAATGCATAGGTCGTATTCTTGCTCTCTGAGAAGATGCGGTAGTCGAGACCAAGCGCGCGTGAACGGTAATCGTCTTCCTTCGAGGAGGCAATTGAAACGCCAAGCGCGCTTCGATCGAAATAGCGCGTGAGCTTCACGTCGCCCGCTCGACGCGTGTCCTGTATTTTCGATGCGCCCGACACCGAGCTGTGAACGGCAGGCGATGCACCCGAAACCGAGTCGATCACATATTGACCCTGTACCACCCAGTCGCCCCGAATGGTTTTCGAGGCATGCACCGACGGCGCCAGGATTTTCATTCGCCGCGTGCTTGGCTGGTAGTCCTCGTAATAGAGGTACTTGAATCCGATGACGCCTTCCTCGGGCGCATTGCCGGCCTGCGCGCCGCTGATGCCCAACCCGGGCAATGCAAGCGCCGCCGTCAGCAGCGCACGGGCCTCGTGCGCGTGATCGTTTCGTTTTGAAGGCTTTATTTTTTTCATGAGCGCATGCGCTATTGGCGTTGGCGTCAATTGCAGCCGCAGCCACCACCGCCTACGCCGTAGCCGCCGGAAGCGTTTTCCTTGCTGGTGTAGATGTGTTGGGTGAATCGGTCATCGAGCGGGTCCATGTCGAACGACATCGAGCGCTTGGCGAGGTGCCCCTTTTCCCATGCTGGAACGTCGCCTATCGATGCGCACCCTGCGAACATTGCCAGGCAGCCGACGCAGGCAATCATGCGAGCCTTATCCATGAACGTCATACCTCCTTCAAAGTACATGCCGTGCGCGTGTCGCGCATGACCGTTGCGTTGCTCGAAGAATGTTGCCGGTTGATCCGTGGTGCACCGCTTGACGGTCGCGATGTCACCGTCGTACCGTTGTCGGGGAAGCGCAGAGGCTGGACCGACGATCGCCGGATGCGACTTGATCAATCGTTACGGCGCGCATCGGCGTGCATCGGCGTGCATCGGCGTGCATCGGCGAGGATTCCGGCAGCTGGGATGGGGACTTGATTCAAGCGCGCAATCATCGTAGGGTCCAAGTGCTGTTCGAGTCAATGCGTCCGTCAGGAACGGCTGATCTCCCGCGATAATCGGTCGACGAACGCATCACCATCGAACCAAGTCGAGAATTGGAAGCCCCCGATCATGAAACGGCATGCGGTTGTTCGAATCTTGGGGGAATTATCGCTTGCCGCTACATTGGCAGCCAGCCAATTCGCGGTTGCAAACTGCGCTGACCGACCCGATGCAAGCGCCGGCGCCATCGGTGCATCCGGGGGGCTGGAAGCGCTAATCGTCGGGGTCATTACCGACGCTTCGAAGCTTTGCATCAATGGCCTGCCGATTCAGGTCGATGCACAAACCGCCGTGTCAATGGACGGAAAGGGCGCCGCCCTCGGCGCGCTTGCGATCGGCCGGGTGGCGGTGATCGCGGCGTCGGTCGTTGGCGGCACGCTCAAGGCCGCTCGCGTCATGGTTTTCCACGAAGTCATCGGTCCTGTGACCGACGTCGACATCGCAGGATCGGAACTGAGCGTGATGGGGCGGCGCGTGATGGTGCGGGCAAGCGCGAGAAGCTTGCCCGGCGCAGCGGCGCTCGAATCGTTGAAGTTGGGGGACGTCCTTCGTGTGAGCGGATTGCGCGACGCTCGCGGAGAGATCGACGGCACGCGCATCGATCTCGCGCCCGCTTCCGAACCCAGTGTGGCGAACGGCCGTCTCGTGTGGGAGACGGAGCACGCCCCGGTACTTGCCGGGGTGCGTTTGCGATTCTCGGATGCCGTCGCCGCGAGTCCCGATCTGAATGAAAAGGATGTGCGCATAACCGGCCGGTGGACGGGTCGTGTGTTGGTCGTCGAGGACATAGTGATCGATCCGCTCGGCGCGATTCTCGACCGGACGGGTCGTGCGTCATTGCAAGGTTATCTGGCCAACGACGGATCAGGAATATCGGTCGTAGGATTGCGTGTCCGCATCAGCGGGACGACCCGATTCGATGGCGGCGATCGTGGCAGTCTGCGCTCGGACTCCGAAGTCAGCGCAATCGGAGCGGTTCGGTCCGGCCGGCAAGTCGATGTCGAGCGGATCCGCATCGCGCCACCACGACCAGCATCGAGTCGAGGCATCCTGTTGCCGTTCAATGCCTCGCCTCCTGGGCCCGCCATGGCTCGATAGGGGCGCGCCTTCGTGCAATGCCCTAAAAACAAAAAGCCCGGCGAACCGGGCTTTTTGTTTGGTACCGCGCCTACTAGGCGGCTGGCTTGATGTTCGAAGCCTGCTTGCCTTTCGGGCCAGTCGTGATGTCGAAAGACACCTTTTGATTCTCAGCCAGCGTCTTGAAGCCTTGACCTTGAATCGCCGAGAAATGTGCGAAAAGATCTTCGCCGCCACCATCGGGGGTGATGAAGCCAAAGCCCTTCGCGTCGTTGAACCATTTGACTGTGCCAGTTGCCATATCGTGTCGTTCCAATGAAGTTTAGAAAGTAAATCCGGGGTCTACCCGTTGTGCGCGACGATCAAGGCAGAGCAGCTGGTCGTACCGGAATACCGAACTTCGAGAAGAACTGAGGTACACGGAAGGTTGTTGCGTGACGAGCGAGACACTAATCTTGAGGGACGTGCGAGGGCGAGCCTAGGCCAATCTGCGCCTGGATGCAAGCTTTTTTTCAGCGCACACGAGACCGCCGAAACGCTTTGGCCTCTCGGCAGATTACCGTCTTTGGGCGAAGTATTCCGGCCCGCCGGCCACCCAATCGGCGCCGGCCACCGGCTCCAAGGATCTGCACTGGGCCGACGCGCAGGGCGTTACGATACGCTTCGTGGATTGCGAGGCCCCGGATCAGCTCACCGATCAGACCAATGACGTCCTATCACTGCCAGCTTGGTGCACGCCGTCACGACTACGTCGATTTAAAGACGTTATTGGCCAAAGCGAGCCCCATCCGATCGGGAGATCAGCTGGCTGGAATCGCCGCCCAATCAGCCGAGGAGCGCGTCGCAGCGCAGATGTGTTTGGCGGATGTGCCGCTCCGGGCGTTCCTGGATGCGCCGGTCATCCCCTACGAAGACGACGAGGTGACGCGCCTCATTCTCGACGGACACGACAGCCAAGCCTTCGCGCCTGTCCATGCGTTGACCGTCGGGGCGTTTCGGGAGTGGCTCCTATCGTACGAAACGGATGCTGCATGCCTTGCCGAGGTAGCACGCGGGATCACGCCGGAGATGGCGGCCGCGGTCGCGAAGCTCATGCGGAATCAGGATCTCATTCTGGTCGCACGTAAATGTCGGGTGGTCGCGCGCTTTCGGAACACGTTGGGGCTGCCGGGCCGATAGGCGATTCGATTGCAGCCGAACCATCCGTCGGACGATCCGCAAGGCATCGCGGCGTCGATCGTCGATGGGCTCTTGATGGGCGCGGGGGATGCAGTTATCGGGATCAATCCCGCAACCGACAGCGTTGATCGGGTGGTGGATCTCCTGCACATGCTCGATGAAGTGCGCACTCGCTTTGAGATTCCGACGCAATCCTGCGTGCTCGCGCATGTGACGAGCACGCTTCAGGCGATCGAGCGGGGTGCACCGGTTGATCTGGTCTTTCAATCGATCGGCGGGACTGAAGCCGCCAACCGAAGCTTCGGCGTGTCGATCAAGCTCCTGGAAGAAGCCCGCGACGCCGCCCGCTCGCTCAAGCGCGGGACGCTGGGTGATCAAGTCATGTACTTCGAGACGGGCCAGGGGAGCGCACTTTCGGCGAACGCGCATCATGGCGTCGATCAGCAGACGTGCGAAGCGCGGGCCTATGCCGTGGCGAGGCATCTCGATCCGTTACTGGTCAACACGGTCGTCGGATTCATCGGCCCCGAGTACCTGTACGACGGCAAGCAGATCATCCGGGCAGGCTTGGAAGATCACTTCTGCGGCAAGCTGCTTGGCGTGCCGATGGGGTGCGACGTGTGCTACACGAACCACGCCGAAGCCGATCAGGACGACATGGACACCTTGATGACGCTCCTTGGCGTGGCCGGTTGCAATTACTTCATGGGCGTTCCGGGCGCCGATGACATCATGCTCAACTACCAGAGCACGTCGTTCCACGATGCGCTTTACCTTCGCCAAGTGCTTGGAATGCGTCCCGCGCCGGAGTTCGAGACGTGGCTTGCGAAAATGGGGATCGCTGCAGAGAATCGACTGCGTACCCCGGACGGTCTCAACCCGTTGATACGTGCTTACCTTTCGAAATTCTGAGGATCTGTGGACGACACGCCAGTTCCCGCCTCCGCATGGGCCGTCCTCAGAGCGAGCACCGCGGCCAGGATCGCTCTTGGCCGCGCCGGCGGGAGCCTGCCGACCAAGCCGCTGCTCGACTTTCAGCTTTCGCATGCGCGGGCGCGGGACGCCGTGCACGCGCCATTTGATATTGCGATGCTTCACGAAGCGGTGGCGGCGCGCGGCTGGTCCGGTGTCAGCGTCCACAGTGAGGCCCGCGATCGCGCGACGTACTTGCGACGGCCCGATCTCGGACGGCGGTTGGACGCCGCATCGCGCGATCGGCTGGCTTCACTGCACGGCGATCTCTGCGACGTTGCGTTCGTGATCGCGGACGGCCTCTCGACACGCGCCGCTGAAAAACACGCGCTTGCGGTACTGGACTTGACGATCGGTGCCTTGGTCGCATGGGGTTGGACTGTCGCCCCCTTCGTCATCGCCTTGCAATCCCGGGTCGCGCTTGGCGATGAAATCGGTGCGCTCCTGCACGCCGGGCTTGTCGCGGTGCTGATCGGCGAGCGGCCCGGACTGTCCGCGGACGACAGCCTCGGCATCTACCTTACGCATGCGCCGCGCATCGGCCGGACCGATGCCGAGCGCAACTGCATCTCAAACATCCGGGCGGGCGGACTCACTTACCAACAGGCGGCGCACAAGCTCGTCTATCTGATGCGCGAATCGCGGCAATCAGGGCTGACCGGAGTCGGGCTGAAGGATGAGAGTGAAAGAGTGCCGATGTTGATCTGATCGGACTTAGAGGCGAAATCCCTCAGAACCTACCACCTCAAAAATGACCACGGAGGAAACGGAGGTAGAGGGGGAAGCGATTTGACGCATCGCCTAAATTCATTCAGATCGTTCAGAGGCAATGGAGATCAATGGCGAAATAACAAAACGCCGCGCTCCGCTTTTCCTCTGTGTCCCCCGCGTCCTCCGTGGTGAATTTCTGAGGCAAGAGACTCCTCCGTGGTGAATTTCTTAGTCTTTTTACCAACGGTAACCGCCTAGCGGCCGGTCGGCGCGGACTTCCTCGGTAGCGCGGCCTCGCCCTTTGCCATGAGCTTGTCGAATTCTTCGGCCACGTTCGCGTCATCGGCCAGGAGCTTGTCCGG
The DNA here is from genome assembly GCA_031391405.1 of Betaproteobacteria bacterium. Classification (GTDB taxonomy): domain Bacteria; phylum Pseudomonadota; class Gammaproteobacteria; order Burkholderiales; family SG8-39; genus SHXR01. The sequence goes on along the minus strand of JANMUI010000066.1, from coordinate 5,268 downwards.
ATCGCTGTCGGCGTACTGAATCGCACCGAGGTCGGTGTAGGCTTTTTGCACTTCGTCGCTCCAAAGTCCGATGTCCCGCACCGTCGGCACGATCCGACTGAAGAGACGCATGCGATAGCGGATCATGCTGTCGGACGTTTGGACCGCGGCCTGCGCATCGTTCGGATCGATCCCAAGCTTCTCCCACATTTCCGGCGAATTCATCCGATCGCGCATCAGGTAGGACGCCTCGATGACGAACTCTTCGCGCTCGCGTCGTTCCGCTGCGGTGAGTTGCGGGTAGAAATCGCGTAGCGCGTATCGCCCGAAGGCGACATGCCTCGCTTCGTCTTGCATGACATAGGCGTTGATCGTCGCGCAGAGGCGATTCTTCGCATAATCGCGAATGCGTTGAAAGGCCGCGAGCGCCAGTCCTTCGATCAGCACCTGCATCGCAAGGTAAGTGAAGTCCCACCGTCGATCGGCAATCGCTTTTTCCAGCAGCAATTTGAGCGGCGCGGTGATCGGATAGCAGAACCGGAACTTCTCGTTCAACAGGCGCCGGTAGACCTCGACATGGCGCGCTTCGTCCATGACCTGGGTTGCGGCGTAGAACTTCGATTCGATGCGCGGCACATCCTGCACGATCTTGGCCGAGCAGATTAGAGCGCCTTGTTCGCCATGCAGGAACTGGGAAAGCTGGAAGACCTGGTTGTGATAGCGTAGATTCGACCTTTGCCGATCGCTCAGCTTGTTCCACAACGGCGTCCCATACACCGGCAGCAACGCATCGTCGATCTGCATCGGATCGTCCGGATCGACGGAAAGACTCCAATCGATCCGCGTATCGGCGTCCCATTGCTGCTGCTTGCCCTTGGCGTATAGGCGGAGCAGGTCGTCGCTCGTCGCGTCGTAGTCCCAGGTGAAACTGACCGCATTGCCGCCTTCCACATGCCAATGCGTCTCCTCGACCGGCAGCGTGTATCTGTGCAGCGTGGACATGCGGACTCCCCGATTGATTGACCGACGACGACTCGATCGAAGCATTGTGCTTGCGGGGTGTGGGTGCGTCAATTGACTTCGCGGACATTGACTTCGCCGACATCTACCTCGCGGATCGTTCGCCTGCCGAGTCGTATCGGCCTCCGACACGTAACGCCCCGCGATTTGACGCTCTTCCTCGCGGACTTGTATTCTCGATCGGTTCCGGACGCCGGCATCTCCCTTTACGGTATGTCTCACCCAGCGCAGGATCGCTTGTTCTCATGACATCTCCCTCGTATCGCTGGCCGAATCAGGCCCGCCTCGCGTTGTCCGTTGTTGTCAATGTCGAAGAAGGTGCGGAATCGTCGATCGCCGAGGGCGACCGGGGTCCCGAACCGGTGGATGAGCTTGGCATCACACTCAAGAAGCCGATCCGCAACTTCGGCAACGAGTCGAACTACCAGTACGGCATCAAGGCGGGCGCCCCACGCGTGATGCGGCTCCTTGCGAAGTACGGTGTCAAGGCCACCATCACCGCAGCGGCTGTCGCCCTCGAACGGGCACCGGAGCTCGCGGCCGAAATCGTTCGGCAAGACCACGAAGTGTGTTCGCACGGCTGGCGATGGATCCATCAGTTCCATCTGGACGAAGCAATGGAACGCGAGTTCATCCGCAAAGCGATCGCCTCGATCGAAAAAACCACCGGGTCACGACCCTACGGGTGGCTGTCCCGTTATCTGCTTACCCCTAATACCCGCCGGTTGCTGGCCGAAGAAGGTTTTGTCTATCACATGGACGACTACTCCGACGACCAGCCCTTCTGGGACGTGGCGGGCGGAAAACCAATCGTGATCGTGCCCTACGCGCTCGACACGAACGACATGAAATTCTGGACCGACCCCGCGCTACCCACCGATCAATGGTTGAAGTACGCGATCGAAACGTTTGACTGGCTTTATGCTGAGGGCGCCGATGCGCCACGCATGATGTCGATCGGGTTGCATTTGCGGATCATCGGGCGGCCGGGACGAATCGGCGCGTTCGAAAAGTTCCTGGTGCACGCAACGAAGAAGCCGGGAGTGTGGATCACGACGCGGCTTGCGATCGCTAAGCATTTCGCGGGAGAGGTGCGGGCGCCTTCTTCTCTTGCCTAAGACATTCACCGCAGAGGACACGGGGGACGCAGAGGAAATCCAAGGGATTTGAGATTCATTGCCGACTCAGTCTTGGCGCGCTTTGATGCCACGTTGAGTCGATGCTCATTGTTTAACCATTGAGCCCCTGTGTCCTCTGCGTCCTCTGTGGTTCAGAATTACGACTTTGCCTTGGAGAGTACCGATGCCATTCCAATCCCCCCCACGCCCTGTCCGCCACACCGATCCCGCCGAAGAGGCCGCCATGCTCGAGGCAATCGATCGCTGGCTCGAGAAGGACGTGCGGCCGCATGTCATGAAGCTCGAGCATGAGGACATCTGGCCGGCCGAGATGGTCGAGCGCATGAAGGAATTCGGGCTCTTCGGCGCCGTCATCGATCCGCAATGGGGCGGGCTCGGGCTATCGGCTTCCACCTACGCAAAAATTGTTACCCGCATCTCGACGGTGTGGATGTCGCTCACCGGCATCTTCAATTCTCATTTGATGATGGCAACCCTGGTTGAAAAGTTCGGCACCGATCCGCAGAAGAAACGCTGGCTCCCGCGTATGTGCTCCGGCGAGTTGCGCGGCGGCCTGGGCCTTACCGAGCCGGATGCCGGGACCGATCTGCAGGGGATCCGCACCCGAGCGACGAGAAACGGTGATCACTATGTCGTCAACGGCACCAAGACGTGGATCTCGAATGGCATCCAGGGTTCTGCGTTCGCGGTCCTGGTCAAGACGGATCCCGCCGCGCAGCCGCCCCGCAAAGGCACCTCGATGTTCATCTTCGAGAAAGGCGAGGGCTTCAGCGTTTCGCGCAAGCTGGAAAAACTTGGCTACAAGGGCATCGATTCCGCGGAGCTGGTGTTCGACAAGTACAAGGTGCCGGTCGACAACCTGATCGGCGAAGAAGGGCAGGGGTTCTACCTCGCGGTGAGCGGGCTCGAGCTGGGCCGCATCAATGTTGCCGCGCGTGGGGTGGGGATTGCCAAAGCCGCGCTCGATGAATCTGTTCGCTACTCGCAAATGCGCAAGACCTTCGGCAAACCGATCTGCGAGCACCAGGCGATTCAATTGAAGCTCGGCGAGATGGCCACGCGCTATGAAGCGAGCCGATTGCTGGTCGAGCAGGCTGCGAAAGCATATGACCAAGGGCACCGCTGCGACATGGAAGCAGGGATGGCGAAGTATTTCTCGTCCGAGTCGGCGCTTGAAAATTCCATGGAAGCCATGCGGATCTTCGGCGGCTACGGCTACTCGAAGGAATTTCCGATCGAGCGGCTCTACCGGGACGCGCCGCTGATGTGCATCGGCGAAGGCACCAACGAAATGCAGCGCATCATCATCGCGCGGCAGTTGATCGAGCGGAACAAGATTTGAATGACCACCATCGAAACGATCGCCTGGTCCCACGACCTTCGCACCATCGCCGCGCGCTTCGGCGATGCGCCGGTCGTTACCGATGGCCGGACGAGCCTCAGTTATCGTGATCTTTCCCGCAGCGCGCACGCACTCGCGCGCAGGTTGCGCTCGCTCGGCGTACAGGTCGGGGAATCCGTTGCCACGTCGCTGCCGAATTGCAACGACGCGGTCTGGGTGAGTTACGGCGTGACGGTTTCCGGTGCCGCGGAAACAGCGCTCAATCATGTGATGACCGATGCGGAAATCGCGTGGTTCGCCTCGCTCGCGAAATTTCGATTCATCGTTACGCACGCGGCACGCGCGCCAGCATTCAGCGCGCTCGGATTCGAGCCGATCGCAATCGAAAGCATCGATGACGATGATGACGGCGCGACCCTGCCTCCGGTCGATGCGAATGCGCTGGGTCGCATCCTTTCATCATCCGGCACGACCGGTCGGCCGAAGGCATTGGTCTACTCGCATGGCCGCCGCTGGCTTGCCCATACGATGCTCAAGCAGGCATTGCCGTATACGCCCGGATCGGATTCGCGCGTCCTTTTGATGACGCCGTTCCCGCATGGAGCGACCCTCATGACGTACGCATGGGCGGATTTCGGTGGGTGCGCCATTTTGCTGAGCGGCGTCAACGCCCCGCGGGTCGGACCGATTCTCGAAGGTGGCGAGGCCGATGCGGTGTTTGCCCCACCCACCGTGATCAACAAGCTTGCAGAGACATTCCCGGGGAGGAAGTTCAACGGTGTGCGCTGCGTGTTCACCGGCACGCAAACGCTCACTCCCGCAACCTACGCGCGCGCAAAGGCGATGTTCGGTCCGGTGGTGCGGGTGACCTACGGGAAAGGCGAGTGCACGAATCCGATCACGGTGCTTGCTCCGTCCGACACCGATCGCGTCTACGCCGAAGAATCTGCGCGCGACGGTGCATGCCTTGGCTGGCCGGGTTTCGGTGTCGAAATCGAGGTGCGAAACGACGCCGGTGCGGCCCTTCCGCCGGCCGAACAAGGCGAAATCTTCCTGCGCGCGCGACACATGTATCTCGGGCATATTGATGCCAACGGATTTCAGCCCATTCCGCCGCTTGGGTGGCACCAGACCGGCGATCTGGGTTATCTCGACGAGCGTGGACGCCTATGGCTCGCCGGTCGCGCGGCGGACGTCATCAAGTCAGGCGGCTACAAGGTGAATCCCGAAGAGATCGAGATTGCGCTGGGTGCGATAGCGGAGTGCGGGCAGATCTGCGTCACCTCGATTCCTTCGGGGTACTGGGGCGAAGTGATCGTTGCGGCGGCGGAAAACGTGCGGGGCGACTGGGAGGCGGTCGCCTCCGATCGATTGAGCAACCTCTCCAAGTACAAGCATCCTCGAGCGTTTATCGCACTCGATGCGCTACCGCGCAATGTGCAGGGCAAGGTCAGCCGGCGTGCGGTGCGCGAAGAGATTCTCGAGCGGTACGAGCTTCAGGATGGATCGAGGCCGGTGCTGGAACGGAAGAGGATGACATAGGTGTCTTGGCGGGTTGGTCGTGGTTGATTGTTTCAATGCAAAGAAATGTGTTGGTCGCAGGACGCTTTCGAATCGTCGGACCGAGGACCCAAGGAAATCGGGGCAGACCGGAATGGCTCTTACTTAACGTGCGCTGCTCCGAGCCTCCGTTCGCCCGGAGCCGGTGGGAGGGTAAGCAGGCGTGTGGGATGCGGGGGGGAGTCCGCGCACGGACCCGCCCGCAATAACCCAAAAAAAGGCTCAGGG
>JANMUI010000046.1:0-14016 GCA_031391405.1 Betaproteobacteria bacterium | reverse complement strand
GCCGAATCGGGCTTCCAGGGCTATTCCGTAACTAATGTTTCATTATGATTTAGCCCGGTATTCAGGGCTAATCATGACATTGCTCATGGCGGGCAGCTGTCTCCGGGAGTCTAATTCAACCAGTATTTAACAATGCAGACTCGGTTATCAGGAGGCAGTGTGAAAAATCTACTATTGTGCTTACTCGTATGCTCAGCGGTCGCTGTTACCGATGAAACTACGAGAATCCGTCGCATTTGCCTGACCTGTGACACCGGCCGCGACGGCAATAGAACATGCAATCCGCAGAACACTATTTCTCATTGGGAAGGGCTCCTTGATTTTTTTACAACGAGCCGATGTTGCGCTTCGAGACATCGATGAAACAAGTAGCCGCTCGGCACTCCTTCACGTCACCGAATTGCTAAATCCCAACTGAGGACATATGTCCCGCTTCTCCATTTTGTTAGTCAGAGCAGTTGCTGATCGAATGTCGTCTATGTTGATTTCCGATCGACAAGTTTCGCGTGCGAATTCGACCGAACTAATTTCATTGCGTCAAGGCGCCGGTGATGCATCGCCAGTGCGATTGATGTCGCTTGCAAGGCCATCCGCGTCCTGAATCAGATTGCTTGATATTCGGGGGCGCAAATGCTTCTGCGCCGACGGGTCAATCGACTTTCGCCCCCGATGCTTTGACGAGCTTGGCGAACTTGTCCTGCTCGACGCGGATGATCGATGCAAGTTGTTCGGGTGAATCACCGACTGCCACAATCCCCAATCCTGCGAGCTTTCGGACGATCTCAGGCTCCTTCAACACTCTTACGACCTCGTCATGCACGCGCATGACGGCGTCACGTGGCGTGCCCGCGGGTGCCAACATGCCGATCGTGACCGTCAGATCGAAGTCGGGAGCGCCACTTTCCGCAGCGGTGGGCAGATCCGGCACGAGCGAAGAGCGCATGCCGGACGACACTGCGAGGAGCTTCGCCTTGCCCGCGCGCACATGCGGCTGGATGGAGGGAATGCCCACGAGAATGACCGATACGTCCCCGCCAAGCAGGGCCGGCACGGACTGCGCGACGCCCTTGTACGGAATATGCAGCATGTCGATCTTGGCAATCAACTTCAGCATTTCCATGCCAAGGTGATGTGGACTGCCGTTGCCTGACGACCCGTAGTTGACCGGCTTGGTTTTCGCAAGCGCGACCAGCTCCGCAATGTTCGACGCCGGCAAAGCGATGTTCGCGGCGAAGACGAGCGGCGTCGAGGCGATGTGGGACACCGGCACGAAATCGCGTATCGGATCGAAGGGGAGCTTCGGGATCAACGCGGGACTGATCGCGTAGTGGCCGGTATCGGCGATAAAAACTGTCCAGCCATCGGCGGGTGACTTCATGACTGTTTCGGCGGCAACCACACCCCCGGCACCCGGTCTGTTTTCGACAATGACCTGCCAGCCGGCTGTCTCGCCCAGTCGCTGCGCAAGGGTACGCGAGACCACATCGGGCGCTCCACCCGATCCGTACGGCACGACAAGACGAAGCGGCCGGCCGGTTTGCGCGAGGCCATCGCTCGGCGTGAGAACCAGTACGAACATCGCGAGGAACATCGACCACACGATTCCATTCATTGCAATTTCCTTCGATGCGTTCTTGCGTTTCCTCTGCGTCCCCCGCGTCCTCTGCGGTGAACAGTTTGACGGTTCAAGCAGGATTACTGCATCTTCAACCCCATCAACCCTGCAATCAGGTTGCGCTGCATCTGCGATGTTCCTGCCCCGATCGTCGTGCTGCGAGCATCGCGAAAGTGCCGTTGCATATCGAATTCCATGTTGTAACCGTTGCCCCCGAGAATCTGCATCCCTTGATTCGCAACCTTCACATACGTTTCGGATGCGAACAGTTTTGCCATGGAAATTTCCTTCAGTGCATCCTGCCCCGCCGACAGCATCCAAGCCGCCCGCCACATGAGCATGCGCGCGGCATCCACTTCCGTTTGCATGTCGGCGAGCATGTGCGCGATGGCCTGAAACGAGCCGATCGGCCGCCCGAATTGCTTACGGTCTTTCGCATAGGCAAGCGCCATGTCGACGACCGCCTGGGCCGCACCGCAATGACCGGCGGTTGACGTGATGCGCTCGATCCGCAGCCCCGACAAAAGGCACTTCCAACCGTTGTTGACACCACCGATCAGCCGATCGCCCGCCACGCGCACATCGGTGAGAAAGATCTCGTACGTACCGACACAGCGCCGGCCCAGCATGTCGAGCTTCTTCAATTCGAGCCCGGGTGTGTCCTTGTCGACGAGAAATAGCGAGATGCCGTCCTGATACCGCGCCTTCGTGTCCGTCTTGACATAGAAGTTGATCACATTGCCATCGGCGCCCGCACCGGTCGCCCATACCTTCTGGCCGTTGAGAATCCAATCATCGCCATCTTGGCGCGCGGTTGAACGCATCGCACCGACGTCAGAACCGGCCTCGGGCTCGGACATCGAAATCGACATTTTCAGCTCACCCGACAACAGCTTCGGAATGAAGCGATCGATCTGCTCATGTGTGCCGTTGCGCGCGACATTGAGACCGCAAAAAACGCTGCCCCCATAGGCGGTAAAGAAGTCGAAGCTCTTGCGCGCAAGCTCTTCGGAAACAACGACCATGTCGAGGACGCTGCCACCGACGCCACCATGCTCTTCGGCAAAGGGCAGGCGCAACAGGCCCATTTCAGCCCAGGCATCGTAGAGCTCGTAGGGATATGCGGACTCGCGATCGAGGCGGCGAACGTATTCGGGAGTGGCGTGGCGTTCCATCATGCGCCGGACCGAATCCTGGAGCATGCGTTGTTCTTCAGTGAGCTCGAAGTTCATTCGTCAATCCCAAGACTTAAAAAATGAACCACAGAGGACGCAGAGGACGCAGGAGATTCGACGCAAATCTTGTGGATACGATCTTGCCACGCATAGCTCGCATTTTGCACTTAGCTGGCTCCTGCCCTTCCTCTGCGTCCTCTGCGTCCCCTGTGGTGAATCGCTTTTCGCCTCACACCACTCCACTCCCCCGCAACGTCGCCACTTGCTCAGCCCCATACCCGAGCTCCTTGAGTACCGCCGCCGTATGCTCGCCCAGCGTTGGGGCGGCGCCTTCGATCGGTCCGCGGCCCCCATCGATGCGCACCGGCCGGTGGATACCGATCTGCGGACCTTGCGTGGGATGCGTGGTCGCATAGAACGTTTCCAGATGCCGCACCTGCGGGTCATTCTCGACTTCCCCCAAGCCGTACACCGGCGCGCACGGAACATCTTCGGCCGATAGCAGGCGAATCCATTCATCCTGCTTGCGGGCGAGGAACGATTCCGCCAGCACCTCGCGAAGCACCTGGTAATTCTGTACACGGTCCATACGGGTTGCGAATCGCGGATCCTTTGCCAGCGCCGGGCGATTGATCGCGCGGGTGAGACCCTGCCAGAATTTCTCGGGCGACGATAGATGAATGGCGACCAGCTTGCCGTCGCCGCATCGCAGTGCATAGGACTGCGATGCCGAGGAACGGGAATAGGGGCCCTGAGGCAGATCGAGCTGATGGAAGTTCGCGAAGGAATCCGGCATGAAAGCCATTGCTGCCTCCAGCATATTGACTTCAATCCTGCGCCCTTTACCGGTTCGCACCCGTTCGAACAGCGCTCCCAAAATGCCATAAGCCGCGTACATGCCCGAGACGTTATCGACGATGGTCGGACCACGGACCTGTGGGTCGTCCGGGTCGAAGAACAAACTGCCCATCCCTGAGAGCGCCGTACCAACGGTATCAAATGCCGGTCGCTCGACATAGGGACCATCCGCGCCGAACCCGGTAATCGAGGCGTGGATCAGGCGTGCATTGGTGCTCGCCAATGTGGCCGTATCGAGTCCGAGCCGCGCCATCACATCGGGCCGGAAGTTCTCGAGCAGCACATCCGAACCGGCGATCAGCTTGAGCGCGATCGCCTTGCCTTCCGCATGCTGCAGGTTGAGCGTGATGCTGCGCTTGTTACGATTGAAGGCGGTGAAGTGCGGGCTGTATTGTCCACCGCGAAACGATCGGAAGGGATCGCCACCCTGCGGATTTTCGATCTTGATTACCTGCGCACCGAGGTCGGCGAGCATCATGCCTGCAAGCGGTGCGGTAATGATCTGGCCTAGCTCAAGTACGCGAACACCTTCGAGGGGATGGCCGGCTATCGGTGTCATGACGAATCGTTCGCATGGTGGCTGGGATTGTGCGGACGGTACCGCATTTCAATCATTCCGGCATCGGTGGCATCATTCGCTCCATCGCCCCGCGATCTCTCTTTCATATTCCGGCCCGCGCATAGTGATCCGCCTCCTCATCGTTCTCGCCACCGTTCTCTCGATGCTTGGTCCAACGACGGGATCGAGCCAAACCTATCCGTCACGACCGGTGCGCATCGTCATCGGCTTTGCCCCAGGCGGAACACCGGACGTCTTCGCGCGCCTCATCGCCCAGAAGATGTCCTACGCATCGGTTGGCAGCGGATCGATCCATCACATCACCACCGAGCTTTTCAAATCGATGACCGGAACGGACATCCTGCATGTGCCGTACAAAGGCGCGGGGCCCGGCGGACAAGCCCTGCTTGCAGGCGAAGTGCAGGTTGCCTTCCTAAGCTACACGTCGGTTGCGCAACACGTAAAAGCCGGGAAAGTGCGGATTCTCGCGATCAGCATGAGCCAGCGTTCGGAGGCATTGCCCGATGTTCCGACGATTCACGAAGCCGGCGTACCGGGCTTCGAAATGCATTCTTCACTTGGCGCGTTGGCACCAGCCGGCACACCGCGCGAGATCATCGTGAAGCTCAACGCCGGCATCGCGGCAGCCATTGCGCACCCAGAGGTCGCGGCACGTATGACCGGATTCGGCGTGCGAAACGTAATCGGTGGAACACCCGAACAATTCGGCGCAGTGATCCGTGCAGAGCACGAAAAATTCGGCCGGCTGGTGAAGCTGTCGGGCGCGAAGCTCGAATGAGTTTTTCTGTCCCGTACGAGAAGATGAACCACAGAGGACGCAGGGGACGCAGAGGAAGCGAGGAACGGGAAATGCCAATCCACTTCTTCCTTGTTTTTCCTCTGCGTCCTCCGTGTCCTCCGTGGTGAATTTCCGAGAAGCTTTTCGTTCTAGGGGAACGCATATGGCAATCGATGCAACCAAACCCGACCTCAAAGTCGGTGTCGTCGGAACCGGCACCATGGGCCGCGGCATCGCCCAGATCATCGCGCAGGCCAGCATCGAGACCCGCATGTTCGATGCAAACCCGGGCGCCGTCGACGCGGCCCGGGCAAGCATTGCAGACGTGCTCGGCAAGCAGGTTGAAAAAGGTCGCCTCGGCAAGGACGCGCTCGATCGCACGATGGCCCACTTGAAAGGCGTTACCGCACTGACCGATTTCGCCGGCTGCGACATCGTGATCGAGGCAATCATCGAGCGGCTCGATGCGAAGCGTGAGCTCTTCAAAGCGCTAGAAGCGATCGTTCGCGCCGACACGATCATCGCGAGCAACACGTCATCGCTTTCGGTAACGGCAATGGCGGCCGCGTGCGCTAGACCGGATCGCGTCGCCGGCTATCACTTCTTCAATCCTGTTCCGCTGATGAAACTGGTGGAAGTGGTCGACGGCACAATGACCGAGCCCGCGGTCTGCGACGCCCTCACCAAACTCGCGACCCGCATGGGACACACGCCCGTGCGCGCGAAGGACATGCCCGGCTTCATCGTCAATCACGCTGGACGCGCCTTTGTTCCGGAGGCCCTGCGCATCATTTCCGAGGGCATCACCGAATTCCATCAGATCGACAAGATCATGAAGGAGGTGGCGGGCTTTCGGATGGGTCCGTTCGAGTTGACCGATCTCGTTGGGCTCGACGTCGGCCATGCGGTGATGGAATCGATCTATCACCAGTTCTATGAGGAGGCGCGCTTTCGCATCACACCGCTTGCGACACAGCGCGTCGCTGCGGGTCTGTTCGGCCGCAAGTCCAAGCGCGGGTTCTACGACTACACAAGCGGCTCGGCGCAGACCTTTCCCGATGCGCCCGTTCCGCGGGCCACGAGGCATCCGATCTGGGTGAGCCGATTCGAGCCGGCGTTCGCAGAGAAAGTACGTTCCGCGTTTGTGGATGCAGGTGTGGAATTCGAAGGCGGTTCGAAGCCATCGCCCGACGCACTCATCGTCGTCACGCCACTCGGGCAAGACACGACGACCACCGTCATCGAACAGGGACTCGATCCACGTCGAACAGTTGCGGTCGACGGCCTTTTCCCACTCGACAAGCGCCGCACCTTGATGACTTCGCCCGCCACTGCGCCCGAGTTCCGCGACGCGGCCCACGCGATGCTTGCCTCCGAAGGCGTCGCGGTCTCGGTGATCAAGGACAGTCCGGGTTTCGTCGCGCCGCGAATCGTTGCGCAGATCATCTCGATCGCCTGCGACATCGCGCAGCAGCGGATTGCTTCACCGAAAGACATCGATCTCGCAGTGCGTCTCGGTCTCAATTATCCGAACGGGCCGCTCGCGATGGGCGATGCGCTCGGCCCCAAACGGATTCTCACGATCCTGGAAAGCCTGTACGCGTTTTACGGTGATCCGCGTTACCGGCCAAGCGCCTGGTTGAAGCGACGCGCAATGCTTGGGTTGTCGTTGTTGGCGGAGGATTGATCCGCGCCGATCCGCGTGGGATCGGACAGCAACGGCTCGCTCACAGCCGTGCACGACGCCGAGCGCCTTTCCGCCGATGACTTTGCCGGCTTCGCCGAACCGATCAACCCGGCGCCGGCGCGCGTGTTGAGCGCGAGTGCCTGGCCTGCGTTTCAGTTGCCCGGCGGTTGGGGGCGCCGATTTCTATCGCCAGCGTGAGGACCCCGACGGTAGTCAGGGCTACTCCGTGGTGGTCAACAACATCATAGAGCAAAGCGTCAACTACACGATCACTGCGCACCGGCGGCTCATCGCCGGTGCGGTGTACCTCTAATAGCCGTGTCGGTGCATAGCGTAGCCTAGGTACGACGTTCCTAGGCTACCCAGGCACTACGGCGCGGCGGTCTGCGCCGCGTCGACCCCTTCAGCGGTATCGAGCGCGATCTGAATGTCGTCGAGCATCGTGCGCTGCGCTGTCTCCGGCGCCTCGATCGTGCGCTTCGCGAAGGCCTGCAGCAATCGAATGACACTGCCGGCTTGCCCCATCTCGTAACCGGCGCCGATGCGCAAGATGTCGCCCATCACAAGATCGCCGGTGTACTTCTCGCCCAGGTAGCAGAGCAGGCTCAGATCGAGATCGTCGACCGATTGAATGCCCATCCCCATGCAACACGAGCACGACGGCTCATACGGTTTGTAGCCCTTGACGAAGCGGTTCCAGCGCCCGAGGAGCTCGAGGGCTTTGAGCGGGATGGCAGTCGATGCGGCTTCAAGGGTCATGCGGTCAATCTACCTTTGCTCCGGAATCTTTCACGACATGCGCCCACTTGGAGATTTCCGCACGGACGAGATCAGCCAACTGCTCGGGTGTCGAGGGAGAAGGCTCGTCGATGCCGAGGTTCGACAGCTGGGATTTTACTTCCGGCTCGGTGAGAACCTTGCGCATATCGGCGTTGACCCGATCGATGATACCGCGTGGCGTCTGGCCGGGCGCGGCCAATCCATACCAGGTGGTGGCGACGTAACCTGGCACACCCGCTTCGCTAACAGTCGGGATGTCCGGGGCAAGTGCGGACCGCTTTGCGCCGGTGACAGCCAACCCGCGCACCTTGCCCGATCGAGCGAGCGGAAGCACGGTGCCGATGCTGCTGATCACGACCTGCACGTCACCAGACATCACCGCCGCAAAGGCCGGTGCCGCGCCTTTGAAGGGCACGCGGGTGATCGCAACGCCTGCCATGGTGTTGAAGAGCTCATGCGCCAGATGCGTCGGACTCGAGGTCGCACCATAGTTCAATTGACCCGGGCGCTCCTTGGCGAGTGCCACGAATTCCCGCAGCGTCTTGCTGGGTAGTCCGGGATGCACGACGAGTAGATTCGGCGACTCGCCGATGAGCGAGATCGGCGCGAAGTCCTTGATCGGGTCGAACGGAACATTCTTGTAGAGCGCCGGATTGATCGCCACACCAGGCTGCAAGAGATAGAGTGTGTGACCATCCGGTGGCGACTTGGCCAATGCTTCCATCGCAATGCTCGCATCCGCACCTGGGCGATTCTCCACGACGACCGGCTGGCCCAAGTATGCGGGCAATCGCTGGGCAACCACCCGCGCGACCGAGTCCACCGGACCGCCCGGCGGGAACCCTACCAGGATTCGCACCGGCTTCGCGGGGTAGGATTGTGCGCACGCATGGCCGGTGATCATGCCGAACGCGATTGCGACGGCCAAACCCGCGTGAAGATTCATCCCTGCACGGGTCGTTACGATGTAGCGATACGACTTCATTGGCTATCCTCCGATCGACACCGGTCGCCACGCGAGCAACCGATCTTCGATTCGCTGCATCGTGACGTTGATGACAAAGCCGAGCACACCGAGTATCAGGATGCCCGCGAAAATCTCCGCGCTGCGAAACGCTCGCGCCGCAAGGAGCATGAGGTACCCGATGCCCGGCTGCGACGACAGCATTTCCGAGGCGACGGTGATGATCAACGCAATAGCGATCGATACGCGCATTCCTGCGAAGATATCAGGCAATGCGTGCGGCAATTGAAGCTTGACGATCCGCTGCCATGTCGATAGCCGCAGCATCGACGCGACCTCCATCAAGCGCGGCTCGATCGACTTGAAGCCGTGAATCGCTCCGAGCAAAATGGGCCAGATCGATCCGAACGCGACGACGAAAACGATCATTGCATCCGACAGCCCGAGGATCAAGATTGCCGGCGGTAACACCGCCGAGGCCGGAAGCGGTCGCAGGAACTCGGCCGTCGGTTCGAACAAATTGCGCGCAGTGGTAGACGAGGCGATTGCCGCGCCGATCGCAACACCAACGATGGACGCGGTCCCCCATCCGGCGAACACGCGCCAGACCGTCTTGCCGAGCGGACTCCACAATTCCGACGTCGCGATCCAGTCTGAGAGAACACCGATCGCACGCAACGGCCCCGGAAACCAGAGCGGATTAACGAGCTTGGCGTCGGCCGCCAACTGCCATGCAATAAGCGCCGCCAGGAGAAAGCCGACACTCGCCACGACGTGGGTGATACGCGATTTCATGCGCCGCCCGTCCGACCGGCCCAATACCAGCGCAGCCAGCGGCGCTCCAATGCAAGCAAACCCCAGTTCGCAAGCCACCCGACCACGCCGATCCAGAACAGAGTGGCCCAGACCAGATCAGCTTGCAGCGACTGCTGCGCAACGATCATGCCGTATCCCAGGCCGCGTGGATTGCCGACAATCTCGGTTGTTACCGTGACAACGATGGCAATCCCTGCGGCGACGCGCATACCGACCATGATGCCTGGTGTGGCCGCGGGCAATGCGAGCTTGATCACTCGGCGTGGCAATGAAAATCCCATCATGCGACCAACCTCGATGAGTCGCGGATCGATCGCCCGCACCGCCGCCGTTGTCACGATCAAGATCGGCCAGAAGCAGGCAAACGCCGCCACGGCCGCGCTCTGATTGCGACTGAATCCGAATATGAGCAAAGCGAGCGGCACCAGCGCGACCGAAGGAATCGGGCGCAATACATCGATGGTAAGTTGCGTGGTGCGCTCCAGCGTGCGGAAGAGCCCGAGCGCGGCGCCTGTCGGGATGCCGAGTAACGCGGCAATGACAAGGCCCTGAAGCGCCGCGCTGAACGTATCGAACGTCTGCACGGCAAGCGTTCCATCCGCCAACGCGCGAACCAGCGCACCGGCGATACTGAGCGGTCGCGAGAATCCGTCTTCGGAGAGTACGCCGAGCCGACCGAGCACTTCCCACAGGACGATCAACGCGACCGGAATGAGGAGGCCGAGTACGAGGCGAAGCATGCGACTAATGCTGCCCCAGGTGCCGGAACAGTCGATGCCGGTATTCGAGGAAGCGCCGATCCTCGCGCGTTGCGAGTTGGTCACGCGGGCGGGGCAGATCGATATCGACGATCTCGGCAATCCGCCCGGGATTGGTCGCAAGCGCAATCACGCGATCGCCGAGATAGATCGCCTCTTCCAAGTCGTGCGTCACGAAGAGGACCGTGCGCCCCTCGGATCCCGCGATGCGCGCAAATTCGTCCTGCAGTTCTTGACGCGTGATCGCATCGAGGGCGCCGAACGGCTCATCCATCAGCAGCACGGTCGGTTCCTGGGCGAGACACCGCGCGATCTGCACGCGCTGTTGCATGCCACCGGAAAGTTGCGACGGGAACTTCTGCGCATGCTCGGTGAGCTTCAGCTTTTCGAGGAGTGGCGCTATCCGTGCGCCATACTCAGACTTGGGCGTGCCGCGCGCTTCCAAGGCGAGCGCAACATTCCCGGTGACCGTGCGCCATGGGAGCAGCGCGCGACCGTAATCCTGGAACACGATAGCAAGTTCCGTCTGCGGGACCTCGACGCGTCGATCTTGAAACCGCGCCTCGCCGGAGGAAGCCGGCAGCAGGCCCGCCATCACGCGCAGCAACGTGGTCTTGCCGCATCCGGACGGCCCGACAATGCAAACGAACTCGCGCTCGCCGACCGAGAAGCTCATGTCCTCGAGCACATTGCGCTTCGCTCCGTCCAATTCGAAGGCGATGGAGACGTCGATAGCTTGCAGCATCGGAGCGGCCATGTCGGGGTTGCTATCGGCGTTACTTGATTCCACCGGCCGAGCGCGCATCCGCCCTTGGATTCTGCACGGTGCGCCGTGCGGAATCCTCTACTGGAACAACACCTGCTGAACGGTTGCCGTTCCCTTGGTAATCCCGAAGTCCCTGCAGAGATCCACCCAGAATTGCATCTCGGCAGGCTTTACGTCGACCGTCAGGGTCGGCATACGAATCGACATGGCAACCGCCTCGGGCAGTTTGAGATACGTGACCTGCGTCTTGCGCGCGCCTTCTTCGTTCTTTGCGACCCAGGCCACCGCCTCACCAATCGCCTCCTTGAAATCGCGCGCCGCCTTGGGATTCTGCTGCACGAACTGCTTGGTCATGACATAGAACGATTCGAGGTACGAATCGGCGATCTCCGCGGTGTATGGCGCGACCAGATAGCCGATCTTTGATTGGATCACGCGACCGAGGAACGGCTCGACCGGCAACGCGGCATCGATCTGCCCGCCTTTCAGCATGTCACCCATCTGCGCGAAGAACGATTCGACGAAGGTGACTTGCTTCGGATCCACGCCGCGGTCCTTGAGCCACTTCATGAACGTCACATGATTCACGCCGTTCAGGCCTGGCACACCGACCTTCTTCCCCTTGAAATCGGCAGGTCCCTTGATCGTTGCACCTTCCTTGGCAACCACGCCGGCCGTGATGTTCGACTTCGCTTGCAGCGTCGCACCGGAAACGATCTGGATTTCAACGCCGCCTTCATTCGCGAGAAGAAAAACCGGCGGGGTCAGCGTGCCCACTTGGAGCGAACCACCCGCCATGGCTCCCGCAATCGTGGAACCGACCGGCACCAGCTGCATCGTCACATCGAGCCCGCGCTTGGCAAAATATCCTTGATCCTTGGCCACGAACGCGGCGACGAAGGCATTGGCGCCGGTATAGCCGAGGGTAATCTTGGTTTGAGCAACAGCGGCGCTCGCAATGAGCATCCCTGCTGCGAGAACGAGCCATGAACGATTGAGCGACACGAAGCCTCCTCCCGATTCGGATAGGCTGCGATTGTATGTCAGCAACGATTCTGCGCAGAACCGCGGAGATTCCTTAACGTTGACCGATCGGGTAGGCGCGGGGCAGGAGCCCTCGTACGCGCTGCGCCTACCGTACGCTTGAACCCTGCTTCATCATCAACGTGCGAAGCCTTGCGATGGTCCATGCAGCGGAACCTGGATCGATCCTCTTGCGGATCAAGTTGTCGAATTCGGGCGTGAGCTTTTCCAGGTCGGCCAGGGTGCTCGAACGCTCGACCCGGCTCATGAATCCGGCGGCGCCGTCATGCACGGATCGACCAATCGAATCGACCATGAACCACCGCGCGTCGATATAGCGCCGATCAACCATCGATGACGACTCCGTGTGAACAATTCCCGGATTTCTTCCGCATGGTGCCAATCGTAGGAGCGTTGACGACGGGTTGGAACCCCGTCCACCCTGCCATACAAACCATGCGTCAGCTTAAGGTCCCCAGGGGCTGCACCGGGCGGCGTCGGTGAATGGCTATGCCGCCTGCCTTCCGGCCCTCACTGCCACGAGGTCGGTCACGTTGGCCACGCTCTCGAGCCGCGCAAGCCGCTCGAACAGCTCCACCGGATCAAGGTGCTGGACGCCGCGCGAGCAGTCCATGAACTTCGCGCGAAGGTCGTCATCGCGCATCGGCACCTTGGCGTTGCCGCGGGCAAAGCGGATGTCGCCCGAATCGAGCTTGCGGCCATCTTTCATACGCACCACCACACGGTCGTTCATTGCGAATCCGGCCTCGAACGGACAACGCGTATCGACCGTGGAAATCGACAGACGCGTCATCGCTTCGCGCACCTGCGGGCGATTGACGAATTCGTCGGTCAGCTCCGTAAGCCCCACCTTCCGCGCGACCAGCGACGAGGCCACGCCGAATTCCAGGCTGAACTTAGCCTCGAGGCCGGTTACTGGAGCGTGATTCCGGAGCATGCCGGCTTGCGGCACGCCGATGGTCGCCTCGACGCGCTCGACATCGGCGGCCTTGATGTCGTGCGCTTGCACAAGATCGAGCACGCCATCGATGACCCGGTGCGTCGCGTAGCACATCGGATATTTCTTGATGGAGAGCCCGTACTCGAGGATCGCCAACTCCTTGCCAAGGTTGACCGCGGGTGTCGTGCGATCGGTACTTCCCTTGGGCGACAACGCAACGAGGAATCCGCCGCTATGTTCGAACGCATCGACCGATGCAGTCATCCCCGCCATCGCGAGACGCACCGACTCGATGCCATTTGCCGCGGCGCGCCCGGCGTGATAAGGCTTGGTCATCGTGCCGAAATTCGCCGTGAGCCCGGCCGACATACTTGCGGCGATCGCGAGCCCATGCCGGGTCGTTTCGAGATTCAGCCTGCGAAGATGGGCCACCGCCGCCGCCGCGGCAACCGTGCCGAATACGCCGGTGGGATGCCACCCCTTGGTGTGGAACGAATCGGCATCACGACCGATCAGCTCCGCCCACACCTCGTATCCGACGAGATAAGCGCGCATCACATCGGCGCCCGACGCGCCGATCGCTTCGCCCTCCGCCAGTACCGCCGGCACCAGCACCGTGCTCGGATGCCCCGACAGCGCCACATCGTCGTAATCGAGCGCATGGCCCGCGGCGCCATTCACAAGCGCGGCGTCCCGGGCGCTTGCACGTTCGTTGCCAAGGAGAAGACTCGACTCGGCAACCGGCGAGCGGCTGGCGCGGACATGCTCGGTCATCAATCGCGTAACCGGCTCGTCCTTGCCGGCGAGCATCGTCGCGATCGTATCGATGAAGCCGGAGCGGATGATGTGCGCCGCTGCGGCCGGCATGTTGTCGAAACCGGGTTGCGAAACGAACTGCGCGACTTGTGTGGTTAGACCTTCCATCATTGCTCCTATTGATTGCCTTGGCGCGCCAAGGACGCATTATCGCCTGCGCGGAACAAATTCGATACTCCCGCTTCCAATGAAGCTGACGCTGACGCTGCGAGTCGGAAGGGCGCCGAGTCTTCGGTTCACGAAGGCTGCAAGGCGGGCTGCAAAGCACGCATCAACCAAGCTCGCGTTCTTACTTTGCTCTGATCCGAATGGCATTCAATCAAGCGAATGAGGGGATTTACCGTTCGCCCTGAGCCTGTAGAAGGGTGAATGCCGGAGCGTCCGTGAGCGGACGATCGCCCGCCGTCGACAAGCCTGCGTACCCTTCGACAGGCTCAGG
>JANMUI010001041.1:0-3492 GCA_031391405.1 Betaproteobacteria bacterium | reverse complement strand
CAAAGCGCCGAAGTCGATGCGCTGTACCGGCTGGCCGCAGCCGGCGTGCGTGTCCCCACGCCCCACAATTTTTGCGACGGCGTGCTGTTGATGGAGTTGGTGACCGACGAGAACGGCGATGCGGCGCCGCGTCTGAACGATGTCGCTTACACGCCCGAGCTCGCGCGCGAGCATCACCTGCTACTGTTGGGCGAAGTGGTGCGTATGCTACGTGCTGGTGTCGTCCACGGCGATCTCTCGGAGTTCAACATCCTGCTGGCGGCGGACGGCCCGGTGATCATCGATCTGCCCCAGGCCGTGGATGCGGCCGGCAACAACCACGCCAATCGGATGCTCCTGCGTGACGTCGACAATCTGCGTAATTTTTTCGGCCGATTCGCGCCGGACCTTCTCCAAACCCAATACGGACACGAGATCTGGGACCTGTATGAACGCGGCGTCCTGCATGCGGAGGCCGTGCTCACCGGTCGCTTCGAGCGAGTACTTGAGGCGGTGGATGTGGACGGCGTAATGAGCGAGATCGACGATGCGCGCTTTGAAGAGGCGGCGCGCGTCATGCGGATGCCTCGGGTCTAACGCGACAAGATCGCCGCATTCAAGGGTAACGACCAAAGTGCAGGAGTGAAAGGCCTGGCAGTGTGCGGGGTCGACGCTCAGCACAACTGCCTGCGGTGCGGCGATTACCGGCAGGCGGCCGGTTTCGACCCCAACGGGTCGGTCGCGAGTGTCTGCTCTTGGGAAGTCCAATGCCCCGCGTGAGGTTGGTGCTGCTGTTTGCCGCAGCTGTGGTGGCAATTCTGGCGACTCAATAAGCGGCAATCTTGCTAGACCTCTCTATATGGGATGTTGCACGGGACGGCTCTTGTGTGATCGCTGTGCCTTACCGAGAGCTGCATACCCATGATGGCATGTAACGCCGCGAGTGGGATCGGTGTTGGCCCGACAATTATTTCGTGCAGCGGCATACCGGGTTGCGCTTGGTCAACAAGTTCGAACTCGATATACGGCACAAGAGAATAACGCCCCACTCGAAACTTGACCAACTCATCCTGTGTCGTGATCGGTGGGGACACAAGACGCCATTCGCGCTCCTCTAAAAATGCTGAATCCTTCACATGGGCTGCGTAGAAAAATAGGTCACGAGCCGTGTCGCGCCACACCCGCTCAGTGGCATCAAACACCGGGCAGGCATCATCGATAGCAAGTGCCTCGCGCACAAATCGGTGCAGGTAGGCACTCATGCAAGCTCGGTGTGAGGACGCGCCGTAGCGGCATGATAGCCACTCCCAACCAGCACGCCGCGCGCGCGCCATCATCAAGTTGTGATCGAAGCCGATGCAGACACCCCGACCGAGTGGTGTGTAGCCGCGCCATTGACTAAGCATGTTCCGGTGCTCTGAAAAGCACAGCAGAAAAACAGGCGGAAAAGAGAGTATTTGCGCGCTAACCCTGTCTCGGAGCGACGCAAGCAACTCTAATTCACGCCCCTGAGTTTGACGCAGATGATCTTCTATCAGATCTAATAGGACTTGAAGGCCAAGGCCAATCTCGGTGCCATCGTTCAAATAAGCGGCGTGTGTTGCGTGCAGCTTTCGCGACTCATAGATTTTCTGCAACACGTCCACTGAAGTGTAGTGATACAACGGAGTCGCAAGCGGTCGGGTTTCCTCGTCGGTATATTGCATAGCATGCCTCGTCGAACTCCGGTGGACGGATCATGCCATGCGCAAGGCCAAAGTCGTGCAAGCACCCTCCTCAACAACCGCGTGGCCTTCATCGTCAGCCGATGCGTGCTCGGCGGCGCGTGGTGGAGAACCAGCGGGATATCATGGCGCGGTTGGCGGGACTGTAAGTCCTCAGGCGCTATGGGAAATCTGGTCCGCCTTTGGGAGCATGACGCCTGTGACTTTTCCTGTCTACGGCCGGAACTTGGAGAGTTCGCACGCCTGATCTTCATCACTTTTCGGTTAAAGCGTTGCAGGCCGTGAAGGGCGGCCTTGGAGCGGGTGATTTAGGCTCTTGACGGTCCGGAGTTGGCCGATTTCAGCCCTTCTCCACGAGCCCCACACGACCAGTCCGCGCGCGAATCACCCACCCTCAATCCTGCCGCCACGGCAGCCCTCGATATCGCCAGCCGTTGAACTCGCCCCGATGCGCCCGGCGATTCGGCTCCCCCTCGAACCCTTCGAGCACTTCAAAAGCGAACCGATACCCCGCGCGCGTTGCCGCTTCGGCGGCCGCCTTCGACCGATTCGTTGTGCGACATAGAAACAGCAGCACGTCGTCGCGGCCTGCGACCGCTTGCAATTGAGAGAGGAATTCCGGATTTGCGGTCAGCGACTCGCCATCGTAGTCATGCCACGACACGAGTTGGCTCCCAGGGACGCGGCCGACCCATACCCACTCGGCGCGCGTTCGGGTATCGATGATCTTCACGCCGACCACCCCTCGAATTGCATTCGTTTCTTCCGGCGTCACCATTCCCGCGTAGGGCGCTTTTGCCTCGGCTCCACGCATCAATGCGGCGCGAACGATCGCCTCAGCGTGTTCGGGAAGATGCGCGGGTAACACGATCGGATCGGTTGACATGGTGTGCGGCTATTCGCGATTGATAACCCCGCCCTGCAGATTGGCAGGCACCGCAACGGACAGCA
This sequence comes from Betaproteobacteria bacterium, assembly GCA_031391405.1. Classification (GTDB taxonomy): domain Bacteria; phylum Pseudomonadota; class Gammaproteobacteria; order Burkholderiales; family SG8-39; genus SHXR01. Next base: position 838 of record JANMUI010001041.1, on the reverse strand, counting down.
GCTTAGGTGGTGGAAGCCCCAGATTGCACATCAGTGTCACGAAGTCTTCGCGGGTCTTTCCGGCAAGGCGCGGGTTTAGCGCCTTTTCCTCGCCGATGGACGATACACGCCGCCCCTTGTAATCATGTGCCGGGTACACCAGCGTATCGTCATCGAGTGTGAACAGACGCTCGGTGATGCTGTAGTAGAGCGCCTCCGAATCACCGTTCTGGAAATCGGATCGTCCACATCCGCCGATCAGTAGCGTATCGCCAGTGAAGACACGGTCCGCGCAGTGGAAACTCATGCTTCCAGGGGTGTGGCCGGGCGTGGCGATGGCGCGCAGAAAAATTTGACCGAAGCGAATCTCATCGTCATCGACCAGGCTTCGGTCGTAGCCGATGGCCCCGCAGGCGAGTCCGACCGCGGTCTTCGCACCGGTCTCTGCCTTTAACGATTTCGCGCCGGTGACATGGTCCGCATGGACGTGGGTGTCGAGAACCCAGGCAAGGGACAACTTCTGCTCTTTGAGCAAGGCAAGATCACGCTCGAGCAGCTCGATGACCGGATCGATGATGACCGCCGCGCCGGTGGCCATATCGCCAAGGACGTACGTGTAGGTGGAAGACGTCGTATCGAATAGTTGGCGAAAGAACATTTCTCGTTTCCTTCAAAAGGAGCGGGAAGGATGCGGGGCTTCGACAAGCTCAGCCCGAACGGACGTAAGGATGCGGGGCTTCGACAGGCCTGTCCTGAGCCTGTCGAAGGGCTGGGCCCGAACGGACATACGTATCATCGGATGCTTATCCATACATCGTCTATCCGCTTTCGGCAGAATTAACGCAGCGTCGTATTCGTG
>JANMUI010000975.1:0-2007 GCA_031391405.1 Betaproteobacteria bacterium | reverse complement strand
CCGGTGCCGTAGAAGAGATTGGGCCCAAGACCAATGACCGCTTCGAGCAGATCCATGCCAAGGATCTTCTTGCGGATCTCGCCTTCCTTACCCATGCGGAACAACGCGCCGTGCGGCAGCACGACCGCCATGCGACCCGTCGCCGGCGCCATGGAGCGGATCATGTGCTGCACCCACGCAAAGTCGCCGCTCTTTGCAGGTGGAATGCCGGCGAAGTTGCGCCCGAACGGGTCGCTCGCCCACACTTCGTCGCCCCATTTCTCCAGCGAGAATGGCGGATTGGCGATGACACAATCAAAAGTGGCGAGGTTGTCGCCCGAAAAGAAAGCGGGCTGGCGCAGCGTGTCACCGCGGACAATCTGAAAGTCCGATGCGCCGTGCAGAAAGAGGTTCATCCGCGCGATGGCCGAGGTGGTGAGGTTCTACATCGGAGATGCGCTTGAAAAAGAGCAGCGGAAAAACGTAGCTCTTGAAGTCAGCGGCATCGACCGGACCGCGGAGGATGTTGGCGGCTTCCCAAAGATGGGACTCCAACTCGCTTAAGTTCGTTTGAGGCATCGTTTCATGTTTGACCACGAGCGAGCCTGAGCGCTCTAGCGTGCAGACTCCGTAGGATCCCTAGGCTAACGGCAATCGCGGACCAGCGTCGTGCGGCACAACGCGCATTCAGTGACAATGCGTTCCACGCAACCCCGAGGGTCGAGGAATGGGCTTTTCGAACACGCGCGCGTTGGTGGTCGGCGGCAGCCGGGGCATCGGTCGCGCGGTCACGCTCGCGCTGGCCAAGCAAGGTGCGGACGTCGCGTTCATCTACCGGGCGAGCGATGCGCATGCCGAAGAAGTCTGCCGGTTGGTGCGCGAGGCAGGACGCCGCGCGCTTTCACTTCGGGCTGATCTCGCCGATTCGCGTGCGGTCGAGGGGGCCGTGCGCCAGGCCGCCGAGTTTTTCGGTGGACTCGACACGTTGATTCACGCGGCCGGCGCGATGGGCACCTGGAAAACCGTTGCCGACCTCTCGATCGACGATTGGGATCGCTATCTCACGGTTGACCTGTCCGGCGCGTTCTACACGATCCATCATGCCCTGCCCCATCTTCGCAAGAGCGGGAAGGGATCGATCGTCGCGGTGACGTCGATCGCCGCGCAGATGTGCCAGGCGCGGAATGTTCAAGGTGCCGCCGCAAAAGCCGGGGTCGAGGCGATGATCCGCGTGGTCGCCAAGGAAGAAGGCAAACGCGGCGTGCGGGCGAATGCGATCGCCATTGGGCTCACCGATACCGACATGGGCCAGGCGGCATTCAATGAGTGGGGACCCGAGACGACGAAACGCGTGATCGCCGGCATTCCGCTCGGGCGCATCGGCACTCCCGAGGAAGTCGCACGCGCCATCTTGTTCCTGGCGGGTGATGAAGGCGGGTACATTACGGGTAAGGTTTTGCAGGTGGACGGGGGACAGTTCATCGCTGGATGATTGATTTCCGTTCGGGCTCCGCTCGTCGAAGCCTGCAGATGCATAGGACCCTTTGATGGGCTCAGGGCGAACGGACGACCGTTTAACAATGATAGGAGAGAAGTCATGACGAATCGACGCAATTTTCTTGGCGCATCAATAGCAGTCGGCGCGACTTCAGTCGGACCCTGGTTCATTCGCGACCTGCGCGCCCAAAGCAATGTCATTCGCATCGGCGTGCCGACTGCGATCACCGGCACCTGGGCGGCACTCGGGGCGCAGGTCATACGCACCTGCCGTCTATGGGCCAAGGACGTCAACGCGAAGGGCGGGATCGACGGACGCCAGGTCGAATTCGTTTTCGAAGACACGCAAGGCACCCCGGCCAACTGTATTCGCAAGGCCGAAGAGATGGTGCAGAAGGGCCGCATCAACATTTTGCTAGGACTCATGGCGTCATCGGAAGCGCTTGCGGTCCTCCCGAAGCTTGCCGAGTGGAACGCCCTATTCATCTCGAGTATCAATGGGGCGGGATCGATCACCGCCAAGGACTACGT